>NZ_BAABEY010000025.1:0-326679 GCF_039540405.1 Ravibacter arvi | reverse complement strand
AGTTGGCCGGTAAACACAATATGTATTTACTTGAAACACAATAAGTTAAAAAAGATGTCATTGGCACCGTAGTGGAGGGATCTCCCGCTGTCTGCCCCCCATCCCTTCCAGCGGACTTTTTTATACCAACCGGAGATTCTTCGGCTCCACTGCGTTGCGCTCAGAATGACCCTCCGGCGGTAGCCTCCGGCCGCAAGGTCATCCCGACCGTAGTGGAGGGATCTCCCGCTCCATGCACCCCATCCCTTCGAGCGGACTTTTTTATACCAACCGGAGATTCTTCGGCTCCACTGCGTTGCGCTCAGAATGACCCTCCGGCGGAAGCCTCCGGTCGCAAGGTCATCCCGACCGCAGTGGAGGGATCTCCCGCTGTCTGTACCCTATCCCTTCGAGCGGACTTTTTTATAACAACCGAAGATTCTTCGGCTCCACTGCGTTGCGCTCAGAATGACCCTCCGGCGGTAGCCTCCGGCCGCAAGGTCATCCCGACCGCAGTGGAGGGATCTCCCGCTGTCCGCACCCCATCCCTTCGAGCGGACTTTTTTATACCAACCGGAGATTCTTCGGCTCCACTGCGTTGCGCTCAGAATGACCCTCCGGCGGTAGCCTCCGGCCGCAAGGTCATCCCGACCGCAGTGGAGGGATCTCCCGCTCCATGCACCCCCTCCCTTCGAGCGGACTTTTTTATACCAACCGGAGATTCTTCGGCTCCACTGCGTTGCGCTCAGAATGACCCTCCGGCGGTAGCCTCCGGCCGCAAGGTCATCCCGACCGCAGTGGAGGGATCTCCCGCTCCATGCACCCCCTCCCTTCGAGCGGGCTTTTTTATACCAACCGGAGATTCTTCGGCTCCACTGTGTTGCGCTCAGAATGACCCTCCGGCAGGACGCTCCCGCGAACTCCCTCCGGCTGCAGCCGTCTGCCATTGATGGAATAAAAACAGCTGTTGATTTTCGGCAGCGATATTTTACTGTTTTTTTTAAATCACATGGTCGCCTGTTTTCCAAGGGGTTGAACAAAAAACTTTTTTCTCAGAATGACGGGTACTGGCTGTAAATGATTTCCTTTGATTTATCTTTACCTTAATAAAGCCTTCAAAACTATCCGATGGACCTGAACAAAACTGACTTGTTCCTGATGCTAAAAGGGAACAACTTCGAATCTCACCAGCTGCCCGGCATAAAAAACGAGCTTGAAGTGCTCGACGATGAAAGGTGGAAAAAACTGCTGATGACGGATTTTAACGATCCTAAGTTTTTTCAAATCATCTCTTTTCTCGGTGGAACATTTGGTATCGACCGTTTTCTGGTGGGGGACACCGGTTTGGGCGTAGCAAAACTACTTACCTGCGGCGGAATGGGGATATGGACCATCATTGACTGGTTCCTGATCGGAGGCGTTGCGCGTGAGAAAAATGTGTTGAAATTAAAGGAAATTCTGTCCGGTTACTGACCGTGTTAACAGCCAGAAGGTTATACCGCTTGGTGCTTTGGGCTGCTGCCGGGGGCTATCTTTGGCTTGGCTATACGCTCTTTCAGGGTTCGCCCGGCGGCCCCGGAGTCTGCCTGATCAAAGAGGTAACCGGGGTACCTTGCCCTTCGTGCGGGACTACCCGGGCGATAGAGGCGCTGGCACACGGAAATTTGCAGGCGTCATTTCTGCTAAACCCCTTCGGGCTCCTTGTATTTGCCTTAATGATGGTGATACCGGTTTGGGTGGTCGTTGACCTGCTGACAGGAAAAACGACTTTTTACCGGGCTTATCAACGGTCCGAGCAGATCCTGAGAAGAAAATACATAGCAATACCTCTCGCGATCCTGGTGCTGCTAAATTGGGTTTGGAACATAATGAAAGGACTATGATGACCATTAAAGCGTTTCCCTATCCGCCGGGAGAGCACGAGCGTGAAAAGGCGTCCAACAGCTACTTGATGTCGCTTATTGCACTTATTGCCGGCTTGCCACTGCCTATCGTGAACCTGATCGCCACATTCATTTTTTATCTCGGTAATCGTAAAGGTACTTATTTCGTGAGGTGGCACTGCACACAGGCACTGCTTTCCCAATTGTCGCTCCTTTTTATGAACAGCTATGGTTTCTGGTGGACCGTTTCTATTTTGTTTTGGGATAAAGGTGTGTCCAACGACTATATCGCCTATATCCTGACGGCAGTTTTATTTAACCTGGCGGATTTTGTCGCAACCATTTACACGGCTATCGAAACCCGGAAGGGAAACCATGTTGCCTGGCTGTTTTACGGCGATCTGACTAATTTTTTTGTAAAGCAATAGAGCATGGGACGCGTCTTTTTGCATGGAATGCTGTTGGTTGCCCTGTTTTTCGGGGTGTATGGAACGCTCAGGAAGTTGGATTGGCTCACTGTTTTTGAAGTGAATAAAAACCTGGGCAAGACAGAAAAAAAACTGGGCGACCTGCTTTGGAAAATGTTTCGGGAATCGGATGAAGTAGTCTCCAACCCCAAAGTGGTGAACCGCATTGACAGCATCGTTACCAGGATTTGCGAGCACAATGAGATGGCAAAAGATAAAATCAAGCTGCATGTCCTGGAAAAAGAGGAGGTTAATGCATTTGCGCTGCCGGATGGCCACCTGGTAGTTTATTCCGGACTGATCGCCGCATCAGAAAGTCCGGAAGAACTGGCAGGGGTGATCGGCCATGAACTGGCACATATTCAACTTGATCACGTGATGAAAAAGTTAGTGAAAGAAGTTGGGCTTTCCGTTCTGATTTCTGCAACCGCAGGTGGGGGCGGGGAAGTGCCCGGCAAAATTGTACGAACGCTTTCTTCTTCCGCATTTGACCGGAAACAGGAGAGGGAGGCCGATCTCCATGCGGTAGACTACCTCATCGCGGCAAAAATAGACCCTGTTCCTTTTGGTGAGTTTCTGTACAGGATAGGCGGCGATGCGGAAACAGCTTCCTATCTTTCCTGGCTGAGCACACACCCTGATTCACGCGAGCGGGGCGAATATATTGTTGAATATGCGGGAGAACAGTCTTTTGAGTCCGAACAGCTGCTTTCGCCCCTATCCTGGACGGAATTGAAGTCCTTGCTTCATAACGATCGCTAGCGCCTGACCAATAGGTAAAATCCTGCGCGGCCTTTATGTAATTTTTTTATTTTTGAGCCAGTTTCGGGCAAGCCCCTTCATCAACAAACTTTCCAGCTCTATGAAACTATTAAGAAACAGTTTCTTTGCTTTATTAACCGTTTTGAGTGTTTCCGTAAATGCGGAAGAGGCTCGTGTGTTACGTTTCCCGGCCGTTCACGGTAATCAGGTTGTGTTTTCCTACGCCGGCGACTTGTATACAGTCCCGCGCAGCGGCGGGGTTGCCCGGAAGCTTACCAACCACCCGGGTTATGAAATGTTTCCCCGTTTCAGTCACGATGGCAGGCAGATTGCTTTTACTGCCCAATACGACGGCAATACCGAAGTCTATGTAATGCCCGCAGAAGGCGGTATTCCGAAACGGATCACCTATACGGCTACCATTGACCGGGATGACGTGTCTGACCGGATGGGGCCCAATAACGTTACCATGGCCTGGACCCCGGATGATAAGTTTGTGATCTACAGGGGGCGAAGCAATTCCTTTAATGCTTTCAAAGGAATGCTGTACAAAGTACCGGTTCAGGGCGGTTTAAGCGAAGCACTGCCTTTTTCAGTAGCCAGCTGGGCAACGTATAGCCAGGACGGAAGCAAGCTGGCCATGAACCGCGTGTTCCGGGAGTTCAGGACGTGGAAGTATTACAAGGGGGGAATGGCCGACGACGTATGGCTGTTCGACAATAAAACGGGTAAAAGTGAAAATATTACGAATAACCCTGCCCAGGATATTTTCCCGATGTATGCCGGCGATAAAGTGTACTTTCTGAGTGACCGTGATCGGACCATGAATCTTTTTGAGTACGATACCCGGTCCGGACAAACACGGAAAGTAACCGATTTTAACACATTTGACTGTAAATTTCCTTCACTAGGGAACGATGCCATTGCTTTTGAAAACGGTGGATACATTTACCTCTACAATCTGACGAGCGGGAAGACCGAAAAACTGAATGTAATCGTTGCGGAGGATTTTGCCTCCGGGCGGAACAAGGAAGTTGACGCATCGGAACAAATCGGCAGCTATGCCCTTTCCCCGGATGGGCAACGCGCGGCTTTCGGCGCGAGAGGCGAAGTGTTTTCGGTGCCTGCTAAAAGCGGCGTTACCCGAAATCTCACCAAATCGCCCGGTGCACATGACCGGAATGTGGAGTGGAGCCCTGACGGACAGTGGATCAGTTTCTTGTCGGACAGAACGGGAGAGGATGAGGTTTATATCCAGAAACAGGATGGTTCTGCTCCCGCAAAACAGCTTACAAAGGGCGGCGGTAGTTATAAGTTTAATCCGGTATGGAGTCCCGACAGCAAGTTCCTGGTATTTGGGGATCGCGCACAAGACCTCTATAAAGTCGAGGTCGGTAATGGCCAAAAGGAGCTGATTTACCATTCGCCGTTCTTTGAGGTTACGGACTTTGCAATCAGCCCCGACAGCAAGTGGATTGCCTATCTTGAGCCGGGACGCTCGCGTACCTTCAGCACCATCAAGCTGTATCACATCGGGACCAAAGAGCGCATCGCGGTGACAGATGAGTGGTATGCGAGTGCAAACCCGGCGTTCAGTCCGGACGGTAAATACCTCTTCTTCGTATCAGACCGTGACTTTAACCCGACCTACAGCGCCACGGAATGGAACCATTCCTATAACGACATGGGCAGGATTTATATGATCAGACTTTCCGACGCGTCAAAATCCATTTTTGAGCCGCAGGACGACGAGGTCAACCTGCAAAAGGATTCAACCGATAATAAAAAGCCGGCCGGGAAAAACGCGGATAAATCGCCCGGCGTGAAGGTTGAAGTGGTCGCCAACGGGCTGGCCGACCGGGTGGAAGGTTTGCCCGTCAGTCCGGGATATTACCGCAGTCTGAGGCCGGTAGCCGAGGGGATTTATTACTATTCCGGCGGAACCAAAACCCCTGGGAGTGTCCGTTATTTCAGCTATAAGGACAAGAAAGAAACTGAGATCGGCGATTTTAACAGTTTCCTGCTGAGTCAGAACGATAAAAAAGTGCTGATCAAGAAAGGAAAGGACTGGTTTGTGGAGGACATTTCCACCACCAAAATGGATCCAAAAAACAAGCTTGTCCTGTCAGGGCTCCGGTATGTAACCGATCTTCGCGCCGAGTGGCGGCAGATTTTCGACGAGTCATGGCGGCAGATGCGCGACTATTTTTACGACCCCAATATGCATGGCGTCGACTGGAAGGCTGTAAGGGAAAAGTATGCTGCCCTGGTGCCTTTTGTGAGCCACCGCAACGATCTCACCTACCTGATCGGGGAAATGATTGGCGAGCTTAACGTAGGACACGCCTATGTAAACGGCGGCGATCGTCCCGATGTAGGCCGGATCAAACTGGGTATGCTGGGGGCAACTCTGGTTCGCGACGCCTCGGGCTTCTTCCGTGTGACGAAGATATTACCAGGTGTGAGTTGGGACAAGAACCTGATTTCTCCGTTGCGGGCACCTGGTGTTGACGTGCAGGAAGGAGACTTCATCACTACGGTAAACGGGGAGGATGTCAGGAAATATCCGAATATATATGAATTGCTGGTGGGCAAGGCAAACCAGCTGATCGAGATCCAGGTAAGCAAGAATGCGAAGGGGGAGGCTCCCGGACGGTTCGTAGTGCGTCCCATTGCTGATGAATCTCCATTGTACTATCAAAATTGGGTGGAGGAGAATATTGCCAAAGTGAAAAAAGCTTCGGACGGTACAATAGGATACCTTCATATCCCTGACATGGGCGTAGACGGGTTGAACCAGTTTGCCAGGTATTTCTATCCTCAGCTCGACAAGCAGGCGCTTATTGTAGATGATCGTGGCAACGGGGGCGGAAATGTCTCCCCTATGATCATTGAAAGGTTGCTCAGAAGACCTGCGCTCGGTGCGATGCTGCGGAATGGCACGTCTTCTTCAGTAAAGCCGGAGGCGCAAATCGGCCCCAAAGTATGCCTGATCGATCAGTATTCGGCTTCTGATGGCGATCTGTTCCCGTACCAGTTCAAATTTTACGGAATTGGACCCTTGATCGGGCAACGGACCTGGGGCGGTGTGGTAGGTATCAGGGGGACGCTGCCGTTTATTGACGGCGGAGACCTGCGTAAACCCGAGTTTGCGCATTTTGCCGCTGACGGCTCTAAGTTTATTATTGAGGGCGAAGGAGTGTCGCCCGATATTGAAGTAATAAATGACCCGCACCAGGAATATTTGGGCAACGATACCCAACTGCTCCGGGGAATAGATGAGCTGAAGAAAAAATTGGCTGAACCAGGCCCGAAAGGTACACCGGCTATTCCGCCATTTCCGAATAAAGCGAGGTAGGGGAGCGGAAATCAGAAATCGGAAATCAGAAATCAGAAACCGGCAAAGCAAGTTACGAATGCAAACGCGCCGATTTCCGATCTCTGATTTCCGATTTCTCCACTTTTATTTTCCCCCTCCCAGCGCCCTGTACAGCTCCACTATGGCAAGGAGCTGCTGGCGTTTGTCGGAGATGCCGGCCAGTTGAGCGGCGAGCAGGGCCTGTTCCGAAGTAAGAACGTCGGTGTAGTTGGTAGCGGAGCTATACCGGAGCAGCTGTTCGGTATAGTTGACCGCTTTTTCAAGTGCGTCGATTTGTTTTTTTCGCGTGGCTTCTTTTTCTACCCCCATTTCGTAGGCGAAAAGGGCGTCGGATACTTCCTGGCCTGCCACCAGAATGGATTTATAGAAGTTTTGCAACGCCATCTCGCGCTGCGCCTCGGTTGTTTTCAGACGTGCCTTGTTGGCGCCTTTGGCGAGGATCGGCTGCGTAAGGCCTGCCGCGAGGCTGTAAAAAAGCGAATTCGTGAAAATGCTATTGGTTGCCAGCGCCGAAAAACCGCCGCTTCCGGCCGTAATGGCCAGGCTGGGATAAAAGTAGGTTCTGGCAACATTTACATTTTCGAAGGCAGCCCGGTAAGTTAGTTCGGCGGCGGCTACATCGGGGCGTTTCTGAAGCAATTGCAGGGGAACGCCGGTCTTCAGGTCCACATTGGCCGACTGTTCTTCCAGCGTATTCCGTTCAATGGGCTGCGGGTGCCTGCCCAGTACAACATTCAGTGCGTTTTCCAGCTCTCTTATTCCCTGCTTCAGATCGGGGACGCTTACTTCTGCGGCGTACAGGTTTCCTTCGCTCTGAACAACAGCGGCCCCGGTAACGATAGCCGACTCTTTCAGTTTCTGCATGGTAAACACGTTTTTGCGACGTACTTCTATGGTAGCCTGGGTCACGGCCAGTTGCTGATCAAGGGCCAGCAGGCCATAGTAAGCGTTGGCAATAGTGGCGACAACCTGCGTTTGCAACGCTTTCCTGGCAGCTTCCGTCTGCATCAGTGAAGCCATGGACGCCCGCTTGGCGCTAGAAAGTTTTCCCCAGATGTCAGCCTCCCAATTGGTTGTAACCCCTACCTGGAAGGTAGTGGTTTTGAGGTTGATATTGATATTGGGCGGAAGGTTCAGCGCTGCCCGGCTGGTTCTGGACAGGGTGACGTTGGGCGAAAAATTAAGCGACGGCATGAAGGCCTGCCTGCTTTGCTCCAGAAGAGCCTGCGCCTCATTGATTCGCTCCAGGGCGACTTTCAGGTCCAGGTTGTTGGCCAGACCCAGCCCGATAAGCTGCTGCAGCTTCGGATCGGTGAAAAGTTGCTGCCAGGGCATATCTGCCAGAGAGCTGGTGTCGGTGGTAGCGGGCGCCCGGTAAAGACTGTCTGTCAGCGATGCCGAAAGGACCGGCCGTTCATATTTTCGCGTGATTTTGCACCCCGCGAACAGCAAACCGCCTAACAGCACAAATGTGAGTGATTTATAAGAATTCATAAGGTTTTGATGCTTTTGGTTCGATTCACTGCCGGAATACCCAGGCCGGATACCCCGGCAGTGTGAAGGGCTCATGAGTTGGTAACCGCGTCTTCAATTGGTTTTGGCGGGCCGCTGATCCATTCCTGGATACCCTGGAAAATAACGAAAAGCATGGGCACCACGAAGACTCCGAATATGGTCCCGATCAACATCCCTCCGATTGCACCCGTACCGATAGACCGGTTTCCGTTAGCGCCGGCGCCTGTGGCGGTCATCAGGGGCAGCAAACCCAGGATGAATGCAAATGAGGTCATCAAAATAGGCCGGAAGCGCTTTTCGGCGCCGTCGATGGCGGCCTGTATCAGGGTCATGCCGTGCCTTCGCCGGGTAATAGCGTATTCCACAATCAGGATTGCATTTTTTGCCAGAAGCCCGATGAGCATAATCAGCGTGATCTGGATGTAAATGTTATTACTGATATCAAACCATTTGGTGAAAATAAAGGCCCCGGCCATACCTATCGGCAGGGATAATATCACCGCGAATGGGAGCAGGTAACTTTCGTACTGCGCGCTCAACAGGAAGTAGACAAAAACAAGGCACAGCAGGAAGATGTAAAATGTCTGTCCGCCGGAGCTCATTTCTTCCCGGGTCATGCCCGAGAACTCATAACCGTACCCGGTCGGAAGCGTTTCTTCGGCGACCTCCTGGATCACGCGGATGGCGTCTCCGGAACTGAACCCCGGGTTGGTAGCGCCATTGATTGCAACCGAAGTAAACAGGTTAAAGCGGTTAATTGCCTGCGCTCCGTACACCCTTTCAAGGGTTACAAACTGGCTGAGCGGCGCCATCACCCCGTTTGCATTCCTCACCTGCACCAGGTTCAGGCTTTCCGGGTTGTTCCGGTACTCCGGTTCCGATTGGTACATCACCCGGAATTGTTTCCCGAAACGGTTAAAGTTAGAGGCATAAACGCCGCCGTAGTACCCCTGCATTACGCCGAGGATGTCGTTGACCGTCAGGCCTGCGCGTTTTACCTTCGCCACATCCACGTTCAGCTCATATTGCGGGAAGTTGGGGTTGAAGGACGTTGAAGCGAACTGGATTTCAGGTCTTTGCCTGAGCGCGGCGAGGAATTTGTCCGAGACTCCGCTCAGCGCCTGGATCGAGGCGCCGGCGCGGTCCTGCAATTGAAACTCAAACCCGCTCGTAGCCCCGAATCCCTGAATGGTCGGCGGGGAGAAAAAGATGACACGGGCGTCTTTTATGGTCGAGGTCTGGGCGAAAAGCTTTTGAATAAGTCCCTGGATATCCTGGCCTTTGCCGGACCGCTCTTTCCAATGCTTAAGCTCCATAATTACCATTCCATAATTGCTTCCCGTGCCGCTTATCATTCCGCGGCCCGTGATGCGGAGCACATTGTTAATCTCCGGGAAAGTTTCGGCGATTTTGGAAATCTCCTTGGTAATTTCATCGGTCCGTTCTACCGATGCACCGAGCGGCAGACTGATGTCGGAGAAAATCGTACCCATATCTTCATTGGGTACAAAAGCGGTAGGGGTCGTTTTCATCAAATAGGCCCAGGTACCTGTAAACAGTAGCAGTCCAAAAATCCCGACCCACTTATAGCGAATCAGGAAGCCGACCGCATTCCGGTATTTCCGGGTTGTTACATCGAACGCAACGTTAAAGCTGTCGCCGGCGCGCTGGAAAAAGTTTTTCCGGGGCTGGTCGCCGTGCGCGTGATGCGGTTTCAGGATAAGCGCGCAAAGAGCCGGGCTGAGCGTGAGTGCATTGATCGCCGACAGGATAATGGATATGGCGAGGGTTAACCCGAACTGCTTGTAAAATACACCGGTTGATCCCCCGATAAAGCTTACCGGTACAAACACGGCAGACATAACGAGTGTAATGCTGATAATGGCGCTGCTGATATCGTTCATCGCGCCCAAGGAAGCTTCCTTAGCCGATTTTGCCCCGCCTTCAAGCTTGGCATGGACCGCTTCGACCACGACAATGGCATCATCCACCACGATCCCGACCGCAAGCACGAGCGCAAACAGGGTGAGCAGGTTGATTGTAAACCCGAACAGGCTCAGGAAGAAGAAGGTACCGACAATCGCGACCGGAACCGCCAGCGCCGGGATGAGTGTGGAGCGCCAGTCCTGGAGGAAAATGAACACGACGATAAAAACCAGGATAAAGGCTTCAATCAGGGCGCTGATTACTTTGTCAATGGAGGCGTCAAGGAACTTGTTGACGTTCACCATGGTGGTGTATTTGATACCTTCAGGGAAGTTTTTTGAGGCGGCGTCGAGCACTGCCAGCGAACCGTTGATTACCTCCTGCGCGTTAGATCCGGCCGTTTGGGCAATGGCAATACCAATGGTCGGGTGCCCGTTCACGAACGAGTACCCGGAATAGGTCTGCGAACCCATCTCGATTCGCGCGATGTCCTTGAGGCGCAGTATCTGGCCGTCGGTACCTACCCGAACGACCATGTCGCCGAATTCCGCCTCATCTTTTAACCTGCCCTTGTACTTGATGACGTATTGGAAGGATTCCTTTCCCTCCTCACCAAATTGGCCGGGCGCCGCTTCAATGTTCTGTTCGGCAAGCAGTGCACCGATATCATTAGGAATAAGGCCATAGCTGGCCATAATGTCGGGTTTCAGCCAGATACGCATGGTATAGTCCTTCGTACCGAATGCGGTCGCATCACCTACGCCGTTTACCCGCTTTATTTGCGGGATAATGTTGATGTTGGCATAGTTCTGCAGGAAAACCTGGTCGTAGGAAGCGGTTTCGCTATAGAGCGTAAAGATCAACACGTTACTGCTTTGCCGTTTCTGCGTGGTAACGCCCGCCCGGGTAACCTCCTGGGGTAGGAGGCTTGTGGCGCGGGCCACGCGGTTTTGCACGTTTACAGCGGCCATGTCGGGATCCGTGCCCAGCTTGAAGTAGACCGTGATCATGGCGGTTCCGTCGTTATTGGCGGTTGAGGTCATGTAGGTCATGTCTTCAACGCCGTTGATCTGTTCTTCGAGCGGTACAATGACACTGTTGAGCACTACTTCCGCGTTGGCGCCCTGGTAGGCGGCGGAGACAACGATAGTGGGCGGCGCAATTTCAGGGTACTGTGAAACCGGCAGCGTAATGATGCCCAGCAGACCCAGAATGACGATGATAATGGAAATGACCGTTGATAGTACCGGTCGTACAATAAATTTGTTAAACATGGCGCGTTTTTTTGATCCCCGGAAGGATTTGTAATATCAATTGCCCGGCAGATACTTTAGTTTTCCGCCGCTGACCGAATGCTATCCCGGCTCACCATATTGGGTGCGATTTTGGTACCGGGGCCGAGAATACCCACGCCTTCAAGCAGAATGGTCTGGCCTGCCTTCAACCCTTTGTCCACGATAAAATCCTGACCGCCCGGTACCGCTCTTACCGTCACTTCGTTGGGGGAGAGGGTGCTGTCTTTTTCTATTACGTACACGAATTTCTTTCCCTGGATATCATAGGTGGTCTTTTGGGGGATCAGGATCACATCATTTTCCCTGGCGTACATCCGGATCGTAGCACTGTTCCCGCTTCTCAGCAACCCGGCGGCATTAGGGAAGCCGGCCCTGATATTATAGGAACCTGTTTGGGTACTTACCTGGCCGCTGATTGTTTCTATTTGTCCTTTGGAGGTATATTCGGTACCGTCCGGCAGAATGAGCGTCACGGGGGGAAGCTCTTTCAGTTTCTGTTGGAGCGAAGTACCTTGCGTCGTCCTGGCAAATTCAAGCAGAAGCTTTTCGTTTACTGAAAAGTAGGCGTAGACCTTGCCGATATTGGAGATGACGGTAAGTGGCTGAGAGGTGGTGCTGTTTACATAGCTGCCGAGCTTATAGGGCAGGTCGCCGACAACACCGTTAACGGGGCTGGTCAGGTTGGTATAGCCTACATTGATTTTTGCATTGATCAACTTGGCTTTTGCCTGTTCCAGTGCTGCCTGGCGGGCTTTGAGGCCGAGTTCGGCTGATTCAAGTTCAAACTTGCTGATAATTTCCTGCTCTACGAGGGGCTTCGCTTTGGCGACCTGGAGCCGAGCCGCTGCTACATCGGCTTCTGCGCTGCTGATAGCGGCGGTAGCCGAGATTACCTCCTGTTCGTACTGGGGGTTCCGAATTTTGAAGAGCGCCTGCCCTTTCCGGACAACTGCACCTTCGATGACATAGGTGGATTCGATATAGCCATCAATTTTCGGCCTGATCTCTATATCCTCTTCCCCCCGGAGCTGGGCCGGGTAGTCGGTCAGCAGCGTGGCCGAGTCGGTGGCGACGGTCATGACGCCGTATTGAGCCGGTCCCTTTTGCTGGTTGCCCTGCTTTTTTTCACCACAAGCATAGAGGACAAGGGAGAATAGGAGCGCAAGACACAAGAAGTGCGTGGTTGAAACCCTGGTTTTGTTTTCCATTTTTTGAAGTGTAATGATAAGAAGTGGTGAAAATCCCAACGGTTGATGGAAGTTCAGTTGACTGAGTTAACGTTAAAAATCATATTAACGATCATTTCTTTCCGCTCAATCATTAATTTTTCGTAGCGCTCAGGCGATTGTTCGAAAAAATCGATGTAGAGGGGTTTCATAATGATCGGGTAAGAAATGAGTGAAAAGAGGTTGATCATGAAGTTTTCGGGAGATGTTTTCATGATGGTGCCTTTTTCCATTTCCTGGGAAATTTCATTGAGAAAGAGCCTGATTTCCGGTGGGGTAGAGGTAGCTCTGGCGAAGAGCTGCGGTTCCGACTGGGGTTTGCAGTTCATCTCATTGATAAGGAACGACTGGAGGTAGGGGGCATTGGTGACGTAATCAAAAAAAACCGAAATAAACTTTTCGACTTTTTCCCGGAAGGGCAGTTCGGAACCCAGGATGGCTTTTATCTTCCTGGTGAGTTCGCCCTTGGCTTCATCGTGAACCTGTTTGACAAGGTCGTTCTTGGAGCGAAAATAATAGTGAAGCGAGGTACGGTTGATCCCGGCGGCATCTGCTATGTCCTGCGTGGTGGCGTGAAGTTTCCCTTCAATAAAAAACACTTTTCTGGCTGTGTCTTTAATAATCTGCTCCGTTCCAACGTCTCTAACGGCCATTTGACAATTCTGTTTGACAATTTTGTCAACAAAGGTAACAGGTCGGTTCGTAAAAATAAAACACCTGCCCGTTTTTGGCTTCACCCACCCCAGGCAGCGCTTGTTCCCTATGCCGGGATGGGATTTTTCTTAGACATTACGTTCGGGTGATGAATGCAAATGCCGGTGCTGCGGACTGTAACCGCGCGCATTTTTAACGAATAAGGGAGGTCGTCATTTTGTGAGAAATATACGCTGACGTTTACTTAATAAAGTCAGATAATCAGAATCTGTACGTGGAGGGCCGGCTCACCGGTATGGTTAAAAAGACGCGATGTAGATTTTTTTGTGGGTGTTTTATTAATCCTTTGTTTCTTAATGGTTTGCCTTTTAGTAATTGTTAGTGCTCTCGTCCGGAATTTGTGTTAAAACTCACTAAATTTGTTGCATCATCCTGCAACATTTAACCTGGGTCACGAGACCCGCTCCGTTATGAACCCGCCTTTTGACGTAAAAGAGAACTATGTCCTCGAAAATGAGTGTGTTTTAATGCGCCCGCTACAATGCGACGACCTGGAGCATTTGTTGGATTTTGCCCTGAAAGAGCCGGAAATCTGGAAATATTCGCTGGTACAGGCCGGGGGTGAGGAAAATATGCGCCGTTATATCAATGCCGCCGTCGCCAGCCGCGAGAAGTGCCAGCACTATCCTTATATTGTATTTGATAAAATGAGCGGTGCTTATGCAGGCACTACCCGCTTTTGTGATATACAGCTGGCTACCCAAAGCATGCAAATGGGCTACACCTGGTACGGGGAAAAATTTCAGGGTTCAATGGTCAACCGAAATTGTAAATATCTGCTGCTTGAATTTGCCTTCGAGAAAATGCAGTTCGAGCGCATAGAGTTCCGGGTGGACGTGCAGAACGAAAGAAGCCTCAGTTCATTGCTGAAACTTGGATGCGTGATGGAAGGCCGGCTTCGCAAGGTGGGCCCTGCCATAGACAGTGAAAGGCGCGACTGTTACGTTCTCAGCATTCTGAAGGACGAATGGATGTCAACCGTCGGTCCGCAGCTGCGGCTGAAGCTCGCTGCCCGCGCCGTTCCATTGTAGGTGGCGTGCTACAATCTGTGCATTGTCGGGATCATTCACGGCATTTTCGTGCCAGCCTGCCAGCCAGTAGGTATGTAAGTTGCCTTTTGTGTGTTTTTTCCAGTTATAGTCCCATTTGAACTGGTAGGCAACAGGGAGTTCTTTCGCCCTGAATAGCACGATGTCGGCGGCAAGGGATTGCCGTTCGGGGAATGATTGCACATAATGCCAAACCACCTGTACGGGGTTCAGGGGATCTTCTTTGAATTTCTCGGCGGTAAACCGGCCTGAATAATCGCGGTAGGTCTTCCGGAACTGTATAACAAAACGCTGCCAGATATCATCCGGGTTGGTCAGGAACTGCCGGAATTTTCGGGCTACTCTCACCGAAAAGTTGTAACCCAGCTCCACTCTTGAGAATTGCCGGTATAGCGGGGTATCTAACAAAACAAGCTTTTTTATGGGTCGTTTGTTGTTTTCCGATTCCTTGCAGACAAAATATGCGAGCATCCCGCCGAAAGAATAACCGGCAACGCTGATGTCCGAAGCAGGTTGAATGGAGTCAGCCAGGGCTTTGACCAGATGTCCGAACGGTGCAATCGATTGGTCGGGCAGTACCGGGTTGTAGTAAAGGAAATACAGGTTGTAGGTGTCATGGAGCGCCTCCTCCAGGTACCGGTATGTGCGCCGGTCGCCGGGATAGGGGGGGATAAAGTACAACGTCGGTCGCGCCGGGTCTGCCTGGTTAATGGGTACTACGGCGGCCAGATTATTTTTTAATTTCAGGATGAATTGTTCAAGCGAAGCGGGTGTGGTATAGGTATACATGGCGTTGATATCCAAACGGATGCCAAGTTCTTTTTCCAGTGTTTCGGTACACACCGCGCACAAAAGAGAATCTCCCCCAAGGTCTTTGAAAAAATCGTCTTCTGCCCGGACTGCGTAGGAAAGTCCTAACTCTTTTTCCCAGATGCCCGTAATGGATTGAAGAATGGAACTTTGTTCATGGGGGCTCCGGGGCGCCGGATTGTATGGATGCTCCGCGGCAGGCAGGCTTTTCCGGTCTATTTTGCCCGTAATGGTTTTGGGGAGGGAGTCGAGCAGCGTATATCCCGCCGGAAGCATATGCGGCGGAAGCTTGCTTTTCAGGAAAGACTGACATTGATCGAGCGAAAAGTCCTCCGAAGCTGCAAAGAAAGCTTGTAGCCTCTGGTTTTTATCAAGGATTACGGCAGCTTCGCGCACCGGAGGAAATTGCTGGAAGGCGGCTTCGATTTGCTGAAGATTGACCTTGATCCCGTTAATTTTTACTACAAAGTCCTTCCGTCCGCTCAGGTAAAGCCGGCCGGATTCGTCCAGGAAGCCGATGTCCCCGGTTTTGTAACGGATTTTTCCGTCGGGGATGGTGGTAAATGCGTCCGCGGCTGGTCCGAAGAGATATCCGCCGGGCAGGCCGTGCGCCTCAACTACGATTTCGCCGGTTTTCCCCTGCTGCACTTCTTCTCCGCTGTCATCCACAACGAGGATTCGTTTGTCGAGCCAGGGGCGCCCCACGGACCCGGCAGGATCCGATGGAGCGCCGTTGTTTTGGTAACAGGCGAGGGTAATGCCCCGGGTTTCGGTGGCGGCGTACCCATTCATAAAGGTCAGGGCAGGCGGAAGCCTTTTTGAAAACAGCTCAAGGTCTTCCGGTTGTACTGCTTCAGCACTGATGATCAGTATTTTCAATTTGGACAGGCGATGCGAAAGATCCTGCGCTTTGGTAAGGAGCCGCAAAACACTGGCAGGCACGGTGGTGAGGGTAATGCCGGCTTCCTCCCAAAGCTGAGGGAGTGCAAGAGCACCGCTTTTTTGAAAGTCGAAAAGTACCAGGTGGCCACCGGCGAGCAGAATCGGGAAGATAGCGCCCGCCGAAGCGCTGAACATGAGGGAGCCGTAGTAATCGCGCTTGTCGTTCGGCCCGATCGGGAAACGTTCGATCTGTGCCATTGTGTCGGCAAGCAGGTACTGCTGACTATGGCGCACCAGTTTTGGAGCTCCTGTGCTGCCGGAAGTGGAAAATATGGCAAACGGGCTCTCCGGCGCAGGTATTTGCGGAGAACTGTAGCCTTTCCCCGGTAAGACTGCTTCGGAAAAAAGGATTACCCGGTTGGAAACCCGGTTGGAAAGATTTGCTTGCGTATCCGTCAGGACGGGCATCGCTCGAAGTTCAGGGAATTGGTTCAGGTAATATTCGAGGAGATCGGGATTAATAAAAAAATAATGATTCCCGGAGAGAAGTATACCCAGAAAGGCGGTAATGCTGTGTAGTTTGTCGTGGAGAGAAACGATAACGCCCTGCTCACGGATTTCTTTTTTCAGGAGGAAAGCTGCTATGGCTGCAGCTTCTGCATGTAGTTCTGCATACGAGCGTGTACGCGAAATATCGGATAGCGCGGGTTGGCCTCCACTGCTGGCAACTACCCTAAGCCAGAGGGGTATAAAGCTGTATCCCATAGGGTTGATATCGAAAGGGGCTAATATACGAAGGCGTAGGTTTTTTGGTACGTACGGTGGAAAATATTGATTAACTGGCAGCGGGTATACGTTAACCGGCCGGATCTGCGGGCAATTGAATATTCTATTCAAAAAATGTTACTTTGCATGGCTCGGTAAAATCAAAGTTACCTCGTCCAAGTACTTATAACCCGGCATGCGTCCGCAACTGATCCCACAAGAAGACCCGCTAATCCCGCTATGGCAGCTGCGCTGTTCGGGCGACAGGGACACATTTGTGCAAATTACCGAGTATTGCCGCAAGCCGTTGTACCTGTTATACGAATGAATTTTTCCCTAAAAATCCCGCTCCTTTTCCTGGGTATTTCCCTGTGTGCTGTCATATGTCCTTCTGATTGCGCTGCGCAGGCGGAACTGGAAGTTGTGAAAAACAAGTGGATAAAATATAGTGACTTGCCGAATCTGTTGTACCATCACCTGGCTGAAGATGCCTACAGGCTGCTGGATAAAGAGGCAGTTCAGGTTGCCGCTATCAAAATCAGGGCTGACTGGCAGCGGCGCCAGCGGGAAAAGAAGGCCGCAATATGGAAGCAGATTGGCGGGTTCAAAGAGAAGACACCCCTAAATGCCCGGATCACCTCGGTGATCCGGAAAGAGGGTTTCAGAATTGAAAACCTGATCTACGAATCCCTGCCGGGTTACTATGTGACCGCTTCACTTTTTATCCCGGACGCGCCAACGTCTCCGGCCCCGGCAATACTCTTCTGTAGCGGGCATAGCGCGCAGGCCTACCGCCGCGATGTGTACCAGTTGCCCCTGCAAAACCTGGTGAAGAAAGGATTCGTTGTATTGGCAATTGATCCGGTAAGTCAGGGAGAAAGACTACAGTACCTGAATCCCTCTACCGGTGAATCGGAGATCGGAAGTTCGACCGGGGAGCATTCATATCCTGCCGTGCAGTCATTCCTGATAGGCCAGTCGGTCGCCCGGTATTTTGTTTGGGATGGTATACGGGGAATTGATTACCTCATCAGCCGCAAGGAAGTGGACCCTGCGCGTATAGGCGTACACGGGCTTTCGGGAGGAGGTACCCAGGCAGCCTACATCGGCGCGCTCGACGACCGGGTACTTGCGTCTGCCCCTTGCGGATATATCACCGGCTTCAAGCGGTTAATTGAGTCTATTGGCGCCCAGGATGGCGAACAGAACTTTTATCACGGGATTAAAGAAGGGATTGACCATGCGGACATGTTGGAAATACGTGCTCCCAAGCCGACGCTTATCATGGCTACAACACGTGATTTCTTTAATATAAGTGGTACGCAGGATGTATTTAGACGGGTAAAAAAGCTTTATCAGCTGTTCGGGGCCGGTGAAAACCTTGAGATGGTTGAAGGTGACTATGAGCATGGGTACGAGCAGACGATTCGTGAAGGGATGTACGCCTTTTTTCAGAAACACCTGAAAATGCCCGGCTCTCCCAGAGAGCTGCCCATAACGCTGCTCACAGTGGAAGAGCTCCGGAAAACACCCACCGGCCAGGTAGCTACTTCATTTGCCCGCCGGGAGACCGTCTTTACACTGAACAAGCGGGAATCGGCCCTATGGATCGGCCGTTTGCAGAAAGCCCGGGAGGGCATCGCTACGCACCAGAAACAGGTAGTCAGCGCTGCCAGGCAGTATAGCGGGTTCAGGGCGCCGTCCGGTGTAGGGTCCCCGGTTTTTACAGGTAGGATTCACAGGAGCGATTATGTGATCGAGCGATATTTTTTAAAGGGAGAGGGGGATTACCCGATCCCTTACCTGCTGTTTGTTCCGGCTAAACCATCGGGTAAAACTATTATTTACCTGCATCCGGGCGGAAAAGCACAGGAGGCATCGGGAGAGATAGAACGGTTGGTAAAAGAGGGGCTTACTGTTTTAGCTCCCGATCTTCTCGGCGTGGGCGAGCTCATTTCAGATCGTTTTAAAGGAGATGCCTCCATCGAAGGAATCTCATACAATGTCTGGTTTACCGCCGCTTTGACCGGTAGGAGTATTGTGGGCGTACATGCCTCAGATTTAATACGCCTTGTCAATTGGGTGAAGCAAACCGCGCCCGGGGAAGAAATATGGGGAATCGCCCGGGACGAGATGGGGCCCTCGCTATTGCACGCAATGGCGTTTGATTCCCGGATCAGCGGTGCGGCCGTCGTTGGAATGTACAGTTCCTATCAGGCTGTAGTGGAAAATGAGCGGTACAAACCGAAATTTGTTTACAGCATGGTTCCGGGTGCATTAAGGGCTTATGATCTGCCCGACCTGGCCGCTGCTGTTGCGCCCCGGCCGCTGTTGCTGGCCAATTTTGTCGACAGCAACGGACGTCTGCTTGATTCAGCAGAAATGAGCGCAGCTTCCGCGGTGGCGGGCAGGTATTATGAGATTAACCATGCTGCGCATTTTTTGAAAACAATGGTTGATCCTGACCCGATGGCTTCGGTGATGGATTGGCTAAGAAAGAACTGATGCGGGTTTGTGCGAGGAACCTGTTTTGTCTTGTCTGCGGACGGCTTATGACGTGCTCATTATCTTTGCCGTCAAAAATGATCGCCATAACCTGCATTATGTTCTCAATTGTTTGTCAACCACATATTAATGTAGTTCAGGAATACTTATAGTATGCCGCTAATCCCTTTCTGATCTTTATCCTGAACTTGAAAGCAGATGATCAGTAATGCTCCGGCCGCCATCGGGAAATTACCCCTAAATGGATAAAAATTCCATTAATAGCTTTGATTACCATCTCTTTTATAAAAGATTAAGCTGGCAGGCCGAACGAAATACGGTATGCTTTCGTTCGGCCTACGCTTATCGCTAACGGGTCGTATAACCACCATTGGCGAATATAGTCTGCCCCGTAATCCACCAGCCATCTGTTACTAAAAATTCGACGAGCGGAGCAATGTCCTTAATGTCGGTAAGGCCGCCCAATGCAGACGCCGACTTATGATAGGCGACGGCGTCAGGACTCTCCTGTCCATAGAAAAACGGTGTATCCATAGGGCCGGGTGCTACTGCTGTAACCGAAATACCTCGTTCCCCGAATTCTTTGGAAGCCATTCTGGTAAAATGCTCAACGGGAGCTTTTGCACCTGCATAGGTAGAATACAGTCCTGTGTAGGCTGCCAAAAGAGATGTAACGATGGTACAGACCTTCCCGTTGTCATTCAACTTTTTGCCGGCTTCCTGTATAAAGAAGTAGGCTACTTTGGAATTGATATCAAACATTGTGTCATACTCCTCCTCAGTAGTACTGAGGAAAGGCTTTTTCAAGACCATACCCACAGTATTAATCGCGATATCAATTCCACCGAATTGAGCTACAGTGTCATCAAAGAGCTTCGTAATATTCTTCACATTAGTAAGATCTCCCTGAAATAAAAAGGCCTCGGCACCAGCTGCTTTTACATCAGCCAGCGTTTTTTCTGCCTCTTCTTTGGAGGCCTGGCTATTATAGTGTATCGCAAGTTTTGCACCCTGAACAGCAAAATTACGGCTTAGCAAGCCGCCCAGGTTTTTGCCACCTCCGGCAATTAAAATCACTTTCCCTTTCAAATCATTACGTGCCATAGTGTAAATAGATTAAATGTTACTGTATAAATTATGTGTGTAAAAATCAGGATAATGATCGTCCGGACTATGGTGAACTTTTCGCTTTATTAATCGGAAAAGGATCAGACGATGATACTTGTCACCATCATAAAAGCTCCACGGAACAGGGCCAAAAAAGACAGGTAGCCGACTACTGCGTCCAGCTACTCCGTCATTGAACAATAGAGAGAGAGCCTACGAGAATCGTCTGCACATAAAAATGGCAGGAATGATTTCGCCTGGTTTCTTTCACAATGCGGATCAGGTGTTTCTGAGACAGAAAGCCTGTCTGCTATCTCCCCCAACCCAAACATCAGATCAACTCTACCTTACAATAAATCATCCACACGCATATGGATCAGCACGAAATAGCGTGCGGTCGCTTCTTCTTTTCTTCCGTTATAGTGTGTTTCAGCCAGCTTTGACATCTCTCCGGATATGTTTGGCGCCGTTTTTCCCCTAACAGTGTTCCTGCTTCGGACTACTTGGAACAAAAGTACAGAGAGAGCGACATTTAGACCTTAGGTTTTCTTGTCAAAAGGGTAAGAAGAATTTACGGATCAATGTTCTAGCGGCAGAAACGGAAAAAAGCTGGCGCTGGAAAACAAAAGGGCCGCCGAAGAATTTGGAGCAAGCTTGCTGCCGACGCTTGATCAACTGAAAAACAAGAGGATTACGTCTATCCGGGCTATTTCGCAGGAATTGAACAGAAGGCGGGTACCGAGTTTCACCGGCGGACAATGGCACCCTAATACGGTGTACGCTTTGTTGAAGCGATTGAGGCCACCCCATCCCAAATCAGTGTAAACGTAAAAAAGTTGATTTTAATTTTTTACCAATACGAGCGGAACGGTATGAAAGAAGTAGCGACGGAATTTGATCAACCTTCGTATTACCAGCCCCTTTTTTAATGACGAACCCAATATTCTATGCGTAGCATTATTTTTTTCCTGTTAGCAGCAATACTTTTCTCATGCACCAAAGGGGACGAACCGCTCCCAAAATCCCCTCCAATAGCCAAACTGGAATTCCCCGCCGATAGGAAAGCAAGTACCGGAACGATCATTGTGATCTCGGGGCAGAACCTCGCAAGCAATTTATCAGATAACATCATCAAGGTTGGAGGTGTACCCGTCACGTTTGTGGAGCGCCTGAACGAATTCGGAGCAATTTCGACTGACGGCGGCAAAACGCAGATCCTACTGACCTGCGTCCCCCCGGGTGCGCAATCCGGTGAAGTGACATTGACGGTGGGAGACCAGACCCTGGAGATGGGCGGCCTGGTGATTCATACCTATGGATCTGGCGGAGCCTGGAAACAGGTAAAAGACTATCCAGGCATAGGGGCGGGGATTGACCAGAAGGGTTTTGTTATCAACAATAAAATTTACACCGGCTTTGCTATCAATCCTGAATCCAACCAACCCTGCCTTTTAGCGTTTGATCCGGCAACAAATAAATGGGAAAGAAAAGCAGACTTTCCCGGAGGTGCTAGAACTGCTTTTGTTGCGTTTGGTGTCGGTGGGAAAGGTTATGTCGGACTTGGGAATAGGGGGGATGCAAGCTCGCTAACAGACTCCTTTGAGAAGGATTTCTGGGAATATGACCCTTCTACAGACAAGTGGACTAAGAAGGCGGATTTTCCGGGAAACCGAAGGTCAGGAGCATACTCCATGTCGATTGGCGGGAGAGGGTATGTCGGAGGCGGCTTAGATGTTGCGATTAAGATTGTAAATGATTTCTGGGAGTATAACCCTAACTCCGATTCCTGGCAAAAGAAAAAGAGCTTTCCTCGGATTGAGGCTTTTTCATACGGAGTCAACCACGAAATTCCTATAACGTTCAGCTCCAAAAACTTTGGATATTTTATTAGCGGCGAGATGGCTGATATATACGGTTTGAAGTATGCGTGCTGGTTGTATTCACCGGGTGACGACGATTGGTATTACATTCCCCAGATTCCTCTCCCGGAAATTCCAGCAAACTTGTCGCAAACGGGATTTTGGAGCAAAATATTTACGTTCGGTTTTTCAATTGACGACAAAGTTTATATAGGAGCCCCGAACGCTTATTACAAAGGGGATAAACCTGGCAATTTCTTCGTATTTGATGAGCAGACTCTGCAATGGACAAAACTGGCCGACTATCCCGGTTGGACGGGGAGAAGTGCATACTACGTAGTGGGTAGGAAAGCTTATGTCGGGTTAGATCACTTACAAAGCGACCTGTGGGAATTTGCCCCGTAGGCTTCACGACATTGGGGCACCGTGTACAGCCGAGACAGATAAGGGGAATACTTGATCGCTAAATTTCAGGTAGCCAAATTTAAATTTCACAGCAATGGCAAACGAACCATGGAATGAATCAAAAGCCGCCTGAATATCCAGACTGCTTTTTGTCAATAAATTTATCAATAGGCCGTGATAACTGTGTCTGCTCTGATAAAAGTTTCGAATTCTTTCCGAGTAGACATTCCTTTTATTTCTCCAAATCTTTTTGTCACTATTCCGGTAGGGGTATGAATTTCCATTTCGAAGAAACCATTTGATACGTTTGACACCACGTTATAGGGGAACCCGAAGTATCCAAAAAGAAAAGGAAATTCATTCTTGAATCCGTGAATTTTTCGGATGTCACTAATCCCACCAAAGCCATTTCTCGCGACACTTGTCACTTGATCACCATCTACCCTATAAGCGTTAAAATAAATCTCACTAAATTTTACCGTACTATCGACCACAGTAAGTTTGAAACTTACACTCGGCGAGTCGTCATCGATCTTACAGGAGGAAAGCAGTGTCACGGCCAACAGAAATAATGCAACATATTTCATAGCAGATGGTTGTTTGATTGCTAAAGATAGTTTGTTCCTCGATATTGACCAGGGTTATACCATGGCAAAGTACCTACCGGAAACATCTGCCAAAATCGCTAAGACCGAAGCAGATACCCCGCACCTACAGGGATTTCAGCAGGGAGGGATCAGTACTTGATGGAAGTCTTTATGGGAGAAGTATCCTGAATGGCTCAGAAAGGATCGACCCGGGTATAATTAATACCCTGTGTATCAAATTGTGTTCACCTAAAACAAAAAAGGAGTTACAAATTAATGTAACTCCTTCATTTTGAAGAGCCCCCAGTCGGGATCGAACCAACGACCTACTGATTACAAGTCAGTTGCTCTACCAGCTGAGCTATGGAGGCTTTTTGATCTCGAATCGTTTATCGAAATCGTGGTGCAAATGTAGTGGAAAGCGGTTTACGACGCAATAGACAAGCGAAAAAAAAGTTTATTTTTTTCGCTCCTGACGTTGAGAAGGCCGGAGATTTGTCAAAAAAAATGCCGCATCCTTTACGGGATGCGGCAGGGGTTAACAATGAGGTGCAAGACCTCTGGGAGTTTCTTATTCGGCAGCGCCGCCCAATTTGCCAATGGCCTTGTCGATGTGGTAGCGACCTGTTCCGTCCTCACCGATTACATCGAAAAGCTCTAAAGCCCGGCGGGCGTTGTCTTCCTCTTCAACCTGTTCGTTTACGAACCATTGCAGGAAATGCTCGGTAGCATAGTCCTCTTCAGCACGGCTGGCGGTAACTATCCGGTTGATCGACTGCGTAACCGCGATTTCTCCCTGCAACGCCAATTCGAAAACCGCGCGGAATGAAGGGTATTCCTGCTCAACTTCAGAGATGGAAGGCGAGATAGCCGTTCCGCCAACCGTTAATAGGTAGTTGAAAATCTTCAACATGTGCGTACGCTCTTCGTCTGACTGACGCAGGAAGTACGCGGCGCTGTTGCGATAGCCGTTGCGCTCGCACCAGGAGGCCATTGCCAGGTATTTGGCAGAAGCTTCGGCTTCCATTTTTACCTGGTTGTTGAGCAATATCTCTATTTGTTCTTTGAGTGATGTCCGTTGTCTGAGCAAATCTTTCATAAGATCTCTTTGTTTGTGATATAACTTACTATACAAAGATAATCCCAAATTTGCGGATAGCCTTCATTTCACCCGGGAATCGGGTGAATTTGTAATAAGTCTAATAATGAGGTGATTAGGCCTGTTTTATATGGAAGGCTTATAAATAAGTGAGTGCTTCGGCTCAAGAATTTCGTGCAGCATGGAATGAAGCTCCAGCGCAAAATAGGTCCCGTTGACGAGCTCGCGCAATTGTATGATTTCACAAAGGGTGAGCCGGTGCTGAAAGTTAACCATAGGCGCTTCAACCAGAAGATGATCGCTTTCATCCGAAAGATCAAACAGCCGCCCTTTGATATCTACCTGATTCAGAGACCGTCGCAGGCACTGAAACTGCTGGATGCGAAGGCCCAGTTCAAATGTATCGAACTTTAATAGTATGCGATTGGTAGTATCGCACTGATAGGAAATACCTTTTGAAGTTTGAAAAAGCTCTTGCTTATCAGCGTTTATACAGTCACCCACCATTTTTATAGGAGAACATGATTATTTTAGCGACACAAAAATACACTGTATTTTGTTAATCGGCAAGGTTATTTAAATCAATTAAAATTAAATATCCGTAATATTTATGGGAAAGCATTTGTCAGCGTGGAGGTCGGTGGTCACCCGGCGTGTGGTAATTCTCGCGTTCGCCAGCACCATTTCGGGAATGACCGTTTTTGCTCAGGATGAGTTGTGTGCAGGCAACCATTTTACCCCGGAAGAAGGCGCCGCGATGCTGCGCGATAACCGGCCTGTGGATAAAAAGGCCTGGGAATCGCGCCGCCAGGCTGTCATTGCGCAGATCAAAGCGGGTATGGGATTGGAAAAGCTTCCACCGAAACCTTCTTCCCAGCCAATCCGGCACAGCAAAAAGACTTTTGAGGGATATACGGTCGAGAATGTAGCTTTCGAATCGCTGCCGGGTATTTATGTAACCGGGAATCTTTATGAGCCGACAGGCAGGAGAAAAGGGCGACCGGCTATCCTTGCGCCCCACGGCCACGGCCGCAACCCGGACGGCCGGTTCATGGAGCAAACCCAGATCAGAGCCGCCATGCTGGCCCGGGCAGGCGCAGTGGTGTTTACGTATGACATGATCGGTCACGGTGATTCTCAACATTCTGATCACAAAATTCCCAAAGCGCTGAAACTACAGACAATCAACAGTATCCGGGCGCTCGATTTTCTCCTGGCCCAGCCCGGTATCGATCTTTCAAAAGTAGCGGTAACAGGCGAGTCGGGTGGGGGAACGCAGACTTTCCTGCTGGCGGCTTTGGATGACCGTGTAAAGGTGACGGCCCCGGTTGTAATGGTGTCGGGTTTTTTCTTTGGAGGCTGCGTCTGCGAAAGCGGGATGCCCATTCACAAAAAAGGAGCTTACCAGACTACCAACGCAGAAATTGCGGCCCTCACCGCGCCACGGCCCATGTTGCTGGTCTCTGACGGAAAGGACTGGACGCGCTTCACTCCGGAATCTGAATTCCCATACATGCAGCACATCTACCAATTGTATGGTAAGAAGGAAGCGGTCGGGAATGTACATCTTCCGGAAGAAGGCCACGACTTCGGTCCCTCGAAGCGGAAAGCGCTCTACGATTTCATGGGGAAATATCTTGGAATAAACCTCGCGATGTTAAAAGGTAAGGACGGGCAGGTTGATGAAAGCCGGGTGAAAGTATTGGCTGAAAATGAGCTCCGCGTTTTTGATGACGCGCACCCGAGGCCTGCGAACTATGTCAGCGGTGATGTACAGGTAAATGCGCTCCTTGATAAAATCTGATCGCGCCGGCGACCCCTGATTTACCGGCCTACAGTTCGTCTACCGGGTCATTGCCTTCCTGGGCGTGGTCGCCGTCGCTTGTAAGCTCATGCGTTTTCCGGTCGTACTTTCCTTTAAGTTCGTCCAGTACCGTCCCTTTCCAAAGCTTCATGCCGGTGAAGTAAGCGGTCCGCCCGATCATGTGACCAGACACGGGAGCGGTAATCAGCAGGAAAAAAATGATAGCGGTTACCTTGGCAGTCACGGAGAACTCAAGAAAAAAAAGCGCAGTTCCGCCCATGATAAATCCCAGTCCGAGGGTGGCGGCTTTAATCGTGACGGAAAGCCTCAGGAAAAAGTCCGGCATACGTAACACACCTATAGCCGCTATGAGTATAAAAAGCGTGCCGATAGAGGTCAGGATCATGATGATGACGTCTGTCATTGTTTTCCTCTTTGTTCAAGGTAATAAGATAGTGCGACGGTACCGAGAAACGCGATCAGCGCCAGGATCATCGCCACGTCGAGAAAAGCAGAGTGATCGGTAACAACGCTGTAAATGGCGATAATACCGATCCCGATATTAATCAGGAAGTCCAGGCCGACCACGCGGTCCAGCGTAAAGGGGCCTTTTAAAAACCTCACAAATACCAGGATCGCCGCGATGGAAAGCGTTGGCAGGATGACATAAAGCAGGTAGTTGTTTAACATTATCTTAGGATCTCCAAAAGCCGGTTTTCAATTTTTTCCTTGGTTCTCCGGATGAATTTTTCCTTATCCTTGAGGTACATTACGTGAATGTACAGCACTTTCTTATCAGCGCTTACATCCAGAATCAGCGTGCCCGGCGTAAGCGAAATGATATTGGACAGCATCGTGATTTCGAATTCATTCTGCGCCGAGAGCGGGTATTTGACAATACCGGGCTGCATAAAAAATTTAGGCGTAACAAGGTCATAAGCAACCTGCAGGTTGGCCTTGATCATTTCATAAATAAAGAACAGCAGAAACCCCAGGATCTTCGGAACGCGCACGAAATACTTCACATCCCCGTCATTCTTCTCCTTGATGTAAAGAATAAAGAATCCAAGTGCAAAGCCGAACCAGAAATTGACGAAGCTGAGGTCTCCGGTAAGAGCGACCCACACAAAGGTTAGCATCAGGTTGAGCAGAAACTGCTTAGTCATGGGCTTACTTGTTTAGCACGGCATCCAGATAATAACCGGTGTCGATCATGTTCAGGGCGATGCGGTTTGAAATCACCATTATGTTTTCCGCTCCCAGGCCGATGTACAGGGAAACCAGGGCCAGGCCCACTACCGGGACAATCAGCCATACCTGTTTTATAAACGGCAGTTCCGTAAATTCATTGGTTTCTTCCGCCCTTTTCGGGAGGTCTTTCCAGAAGACTTCAGACCACATTTTCGCTACGATGTAAAGGGTGAAAAAGCTGGCCAGGATAAACCCGCCCAAAAGGAAGTACGATTTTTCATCCAATGCAGCCTGGAACAGCCCGATTTTGGGCCAGAAACCGGAAAGAGGCGGTATGCCCACCAGCGAGAAAAAGACAATAGCCATTACCAGCGAAAGCTTCGGGTACTCGGCGTAGAGCCCGCCGAGCCTGCGGATATCCGTACTGCCACGGATCTTGTGAATGACACCCGTCGCCAGAAAAAGATTGGTTTTTACAATGATATCGTGGATAAGGTAGAAAATAACGCCCGTAAGCGCTACCCGGGTATGAAGGCCCAGTCCGCCGATGAGATAACCGATGTGGCAAATGATCAGGTAGGAAAACATTCGCCTGATGCTGGTTTTGTTCAGTGCGCCCATGGCCCCCGTGAACATGGTCATGATTGCTACGGCTATCAGGACTTTTTGCGTGAAAGCGTCTGGTACGAATATGAGTGTAAACGTACGCAGCATGGCGTAAACGCCCATTTTCGTGAGCAACCCGCCAAAGAGGGCGGCAGTGGCAGAAGGCGGAGTGTGGTACGACGACGGCAGCCAGAAGTAAAGCGGGAATACTGCAGATTTAATGCCGAACCCCACGAAGAACAGGAGTGACGTGACCGATACCAGCTCTTTCTTTTCAATCTGCGCAACTTTCAGCGAAAGGTCAGCCATGTTGAGCGTTCCGGTCAGCCCATATAAAATGGCAATTGCCGTGAGAAACACTGCCGAGGCCAGCATGTTCATCGCCACGTACTTGATGGCGCCTTCCATCTGCGGTTTTTTTCCACCGAGCGTCATCAGGACGAAAGATGAAATGATCACGATCTCAAACCACACATACAGGTTAAAGATATCGCCCGTAAGAAACGCGCCGTTGAGCCCCATGAGGAGAAAGTGGGCAATAACGAAATAACCGTACTGCATCCTGGCTTTACTGACGCCGACAGTAGAGAAGATACCCACCGCAAGTCCTGCAATAGCGGTGAGCACAACAAATGTGGCGCTGAGGGTATCGGAAACGAAGGTAATGCCGAAAGGAGCCTTCCACCCTCCTGCCTGCATTGTCAGGATGCCGGCTTTCCAGGTCTTGCTGAACAGATGAAAGGAAAGCGCAAGCGCAATGATATGCCCGCACAAACTCAGTACGCGCTGGGTATTGATGTGCCCCCAGGCGAAAATCAAAAGGATAGCCGTCAGTAAATGTGTGAATATGGGTAATATCAGCAGATTGTCGGTCATTGAAAAAGTGTCTCGGATTACAAATGATAGCGTCCTGTTTTAAATATCAACTTCCTGCGTGTTCAGCGTATCCAGGTTGTCGGATCTTGTCATCTGGTAAACTCTTTTCAACAAAATAATGGCGAAAGCCTGTAAGCCGAAGCTGATTACGATAGCCGTGAGGATGAGCGACTGCGGTACAGGGTCAGCGTACATCTGGGTAAAAATACTGGCGTCTTTCGAGATAATAGGGGGTTGTCCCTTGGCGATGTCGCCCATCAGGAAAATGAGGATATTGGCCCCGTTTCCAAGCAGGAGGAGGCCCAGCAGCAGTTTGACCATGCTCTTTCTCAGCATCAGGTAAATACCGGATGAGTAGAGCAGTCCGATCAGGAAAATCAGCAGGTACTCCATTAGTTGGTTTGTTGATCGATTGACTCCGATATGGTGAACAGAATAGTGAGTGTGACACCGATGACCACGATAAAAACGCCGATGTCAAAGAAGAGCGCAGAGCCCACCAGCCCGATTACGGGGAGCGGGTCCTTTGACCACACGCCGGTCATATAAGCCTGTCCGAAGAACATAGGCAGCACGCCGGCGGAAAAAGAAAGCAACAGGCCGATGGGTATAAAGCTCATCGGGGGATACTTCAATAGTATTTTCGTTTTTTCGAGGCCGTAGGCAAACGAATGCAGCACGAAAGCGATCGACGCTACAAGTCCGCCGACAAAACCTCCGCCCGACTCGTAATGTCCCCGCATAAGGATAAAAACGGAGAACAGCAGCAGCAACGGCAGCAGGTAATTGGTAGCGGTTTTCAGGATGGTTGATTGCATGGCTAGTCTTTGTCTGTAGGTTTTACGTTCAGTTTCAGCAGGCTGTAAACCCCGAGAGCGGCGATGGTCAGCACCATAATCTCCACCATGGTATCGGCGCCGCGGAAGTCAACGAGTATAACATTGACTACATTTTTTCCCTTAGCCAGCAGATAGGCATTGTCGGCATAGAAGCGGCTGATTTCCTTATTGGCCGGTGAAATAAGCGCCTGAAGTGTGATAAGCGAAATTAGCGAGCCGAACGAAATCGCGACCAGCCCGTCCCGCAGCTTCATCTTCCGGTTCGACATGTTAAGGAAGTGCGGAAGCCGGTAGAGGACCAGGACGAAAAGCACCACCGTCAGCGTGTCAATGGTAAACTGGGTCATGGCCAGGTCCGGGGCGCCATAATACACGAAAATCAAACAGATTGAATACCCGATTATGCTCACGCTGACAATGGCGGTAAGCCGCGACTTGGTAAACACTGTGGTGATAATGGCGGCCACGGTAATGGCAAAAACCACAAATTCGAAAAATCGTATTTCGGTAAAGCTGGATGTATTAACCCTCAGGTCCACGGTTGTAAAAAAACGATAACCGATGAGCCCTACGAGAAAAACCGTTATGGTAAGAATATAGGACCGGAGGTAACCGTTTTGAAACAATCTGGTATAGCTGGTGGCAAATGACCGGGTCGATTGCCCGATTCCTTCCGAAATGCCCTGTGGGGAAACCTTTGCCATCCAGTATTGAGTGGCGGAGGAAAGCGCCCTTGGCCTGAACGCAAAAAACAAGCCCACGCCCGACATCAGGGTTGCCGCGCTGAGCAGCAAAGTCAGGTTAAATCCGTGCCATATCTTTAAAGGAAGGGCCGTTGTACCGTTGAAAATGGCGTCAGCTGCATGCCGGATCAACAGGTTGTCGGGAATGAACGGCGCCAGGCCAAAAACCACTCCCAACACCCCGAGAAGCACCGCCGGCAGCCAAAGCAAAGGAGACAGCGTGCTGTGATGCGGGCGTTTTACCAGGCTTTCCGGTATTGGGCCTACAAACGGCCTTATACCTACCGAAAATCCTGCATATAACAGGAATATATTGGAGAGCACCGCAATCCCCGTCAGAAGGTATTTTTCAGTATCTCCCAGGTGAAGCGTAGTTTCGTAAATAAGGTCCTTGCCTATAAAACCGAAGGTAAGCGGCAGGCCTGCGTTTGATAATGCCGCCAGGAAACCGGCCAGCGCCACAAAAGGAAACCACCGCCGTAGTCCGCCCAGCTTGTCGATATCGCGGGTTCCCGTTTCATGGTCGACGATTCCCGTAACCAGGAAGAGCCCCGCCTTGTAAAGCGCATGAACCAGTATAAAAGTCGCTGCCGCCACCAGGGCATGCTGTGTGCCAATTCCCAGCAGGAATACCAGGATGCCCAGCGCCGAAATGGTGGAGTAGGCCAGGATGGACTTCATGTCCTTCCGAAGAATGGAATGAAAAGCTGCATAAAGCATGGTGAATCCGCCGACGGCCATCAGGGTGGTGTTCCAGTAGAAATGCTGGCCGAGGAGAGGAGTAAAGCGGGCAAGTAAATAAATACCCGCTTTTACCATGGTTGCAGAGTGAAGGTAGGCAGAAATGGGAGTGGGCGCTTTCATGGCACCCGGGAGCCAGAAATGGAAAGGAAACTGAGCAGATTTGGTAAATGCGCCCAGGAAGAGAAAAGTCAGAATCAGGCCGTATTCAGGACTGGCTTTCAGGGCGGTTGCAACCGAAAGCATCGACTCGATCGAATAGGTGCCCGTGGCGCTGCCCATGAGTACGAATGCCGCCAGGAGGAAAAAACCACCGCAGCCTGTGACCGCCAGGGCGGTGAGTGCGCTTTTCCTGGATTCCGCCTGGTCATTGTTAAAGCCGATCAGGAAGAAGGAACTGATACTGGTCAATTCCCAGAAAATGAAGATCAGCAGGATGTTGTCGGCCAGTACCAGGCCGAGCATCGAACCCATGAAAAGGCTGAGGTAAGCATAGAAGCGGTCGAGGTATTTGTGCCCCTGGAGATAAGCCGCTGCATAAAAATAAACAAGCGAACCGATGCCGGTGATCAGCATCACGAAAAGCATCGACAGGCCATCCAGGTGGAAGTCCAGGTTAATGCCCAGTGAAGGGATCCATTTGTAGCTGAATGAGAAGGTTTTCCCGGCGCTGATGTCCGGAAAAAAGTACAGAAAATAGTTAAAAACGGACAACGGAAGCAGCCCAAGGAGAACCGCCAGCCGTCCCTTAAAAATCTTCCCCAAAAAAGTCAATAAAAAGGCTGCTATGAACCCCGAAAGGACGGCAAGAATCATCAACCGAATGTTTATTGCTGGATGTATGGTTGTAAAAATAGTGAATTTTGCCCGCACTGCCTAGGGCTTCCCACCTAAAAAAGTGCTATTTCCCGGGGAAATTTTCTCCTTGCTTCCCCGGGAAAAAAACGCTCGCCGGGTCTCTTTGTATGCTGTTCCTGTCGAAATATTTTTGAACTTGGTATATTTGAAGCGTTAAATTTTTGTTGTGATTTCTCGCCTCCGATTGTTTATTGCCCTGTGGGGGTATTGGCTGATTTACATGATTGTAATCAGGCTGGTTTTTCTGATGTATAATGCTGACTTGTCGGCGGTATTGAACGCGTCAGAGCTGTTCCGCATTGTATTTCGCGGTTTTCACATGGATGTGAGCATGGCAGGGTACTACCTGGCCCTGTATGGCCTGTTGCTGACATTTTCTGTTTTCTTTCCCAGCCAATGGGCGAGCAGGGTACTCCGCTGGATAACCGTCATGCTCCTGGTATTTTCCGGAGCAGTGACCGTGGTAGACCTTGAACTCTACCGGCATTGGGGCTTCAGGATCAATAATACCCCCTTTATGTACCTCGGACCGGGGGCGTTTGGAAGCATCAGTTTCTGGGTCGCAGTCAAGGGTACCATGATATTTTTTGGTCTGCTAGGGGCTTTCCTGTTTTTGTACAATAAATGGATCGCGCCCCTCGCCGGAAGTTTGTCCGGCCGGATCTTGAAAGGGTACGGGTTACTGATGCTGCTGGTAACCGGAGGGATGATCCTGCCTATCCGGGGCAGCTTTACCGTGGCGCCTATGAACGAGGGAATGGTCTATTTTCATGCCAGTAAACCCTATGCGAATCATGCTGCGATCAATGTGGTCTGGAATTTCGTGGCCAGTATGAAGCAATCGGCGAAAATCCGTTACCCCGAAGATTTTTATGATCCCGGCCAGACCCAATCCGTTATGAGCCGGCTTTATTCGGCCCCGGATTCTACTACGCCGATTTTGAAGCCCGGGCGGCCGAATGTACTCCTGATTATTATGGAAGGCTTTACTTCCGGGATTATTGAGCCGCTCGGCGGATTACCGGGTATAACACCGGCATTGAACCGCCTTTGCGGCGAAGGGATTTTATTTACCCATTTCTATGCGAGCGGGGATCGTACGGACAAAGGCGTAGTGAGCATCCTCAGCGGATACCCGGCGCAGACGCAAACGTCCATTGTCAAGTTCCCCGGCAAAACCGAAAATTTACCGTATCTCAGCCGGGAGCTAAAGAACAGGGGATATCATACTTCATTTTTGTATGGCGGCGATGCCGATTTTGCCAACCTGCGGTCTTATCTGACCAACGCCCGTTTCGACCATCTGACAGACCTGGAAAGTTTTCCGAAGGTGCAGAATACTTCCAAATGGGGAGTTCATGACCATTTTATGTTTGAGCGGCTCAGGGCTGAGATGGATACGGCCCGGATGCCTTTTTTCAAAACTGTGCTGACGTTGAGCAGTCACGAACCGTTCGATGTTCCCTTAAAATCGAGAAAAGTGCTGCAATCGGAGGAAGACCTGTACCTGAATGCCTGTACTTACACAGATAAATACCTGGGAGAGTTTATCGGCTATGCGAAAAAGCAACCCTGGTGGAATTCCACGCTTATTGTGATTACGGCAGACCACGGACACCGGCACCCTGGCAACCGGGCCTTGCAGGACGAACAGCGGTTCCGGATTCCGTTGCTGCTGCTCGGGGGGGCGTTGTCGGTAACTCCGCACGAAAAAGATATACTGGGCGGACAAACAGATATCGCCAATACGATACTGGCCCAGACAGGCGGCCGTGAAAACAAATTTGCCTTCAGTAAAGACCTGCTAAACCCCGCGGCTGTACCTTTTTCGGCTTTTTTCTTTCAAAACGGCTATGGATTTATGCAACCCGGAAAGGGTTATATCTATGATCACATAGCGCATCGGGTGACAGTTGCCTATGGTGACACGACTGATCTGGGTGCGGGCAAAGCCTACCAGCAGGCACTTTTCAGTGATTACAACCGGCGTTAGCAAAAAGGGGTTGCGTATATGGGTGTGACGTAGAATTATGCTTCCCTGGATGTGAAAAGCCCGGTATTTTTCGACCGCTATTGACTTTAATTTAGTAAATATCAGCCTTCAGCTCCGTATTTAACCTGTATGACCGGTATGAAAAAAGTACTCTGTTTGAAAATTGCCCTTCTTTTCTGGGTCGGTCCCGGCCTTCAGACGGTAATGATAGCACAATCCTTGCCGGTTATCGGCAAAGTAGTGGTGGAAGATCCGCAGTTTGAAAAACTGGTGGCGAAGGACGGTGTGGTTGAAGTGCTCGCCGGCGGTTTCGTTTGGGCGGAAGGACCGGTTTGGGTGAAAGGCCGGCAGTCGGTACTGTTTACTGATGTTCCTAAAAATACGATTTACGAGTGGAGCGGGACCACGGGTTTGTCTGTTTTTCTTACGCCTTCAGGGTACACGGGGGCCGGCGTTTACAGTGACGAGCCCGGGGCAAACGGTTTGCTTATTGATGATGCCGGAAATCTGGTCGCTTGTGAGCATGGCGACAGGCGGGTGAGCGTAATGCCGCTCGCAAAAGGAGGAAAACGGACGGTTGCTGACCAATACGAAGGCAAAAAGCTGAACAGCCCCAATGACGTAGCACAGCACCCGGTTACGAAAGCGCTTTATTTTACCGACCCCCCCTATGGCCTGGAGAAAAAAGAGAATGACCCCAAACGGGAACTGGATTTTTTCGGCGTTTATCGCGTTGACGGGAAAGGCAAGGTAGCGCTTGTGGCCGGCGATCTGACCCGGCCGAACGGCGTTGCTTTTTCGCCCGACGGGAAGATACTCTACGTGGCGGTTTCAGATCCGGAAAGGGCGCACATCATGGCTTACCCATTGACCGCAGAGGGGAAAGCCGGAAAGGGAAAAATACTGTTTGATGCCACACCGATGGTAAAAATGGGCCGCCCCGGTTTACCCGACGGCCTCAAAACGGATGTGGAAGGTAATATCTGGACCACCGGGCCCGGGGGCGTGTTGGTGATCTCACCGGATGGGAAACTCCTGGGCAGGATTGAAACGGGACGCCCTACCGCAAATTGCGCCTGGGGCGACGACGGGAGCACCCTGTACATCACCGCCCACCAATATTTGTGCCGCATTCGCACCCGCACAAAAGGAGCCGGCTGGCGATGATTTTTGGGCGGAGACCGGTATTGTTAATTGATAAAAGTGACTTAATTTTGTTGTGTAGTTGGGCTTAGGGTATTGTAGTGCTGCATGCAGGAAAACCGTCATCTTTTTATCATTTTCGGGGCGCTTTTGATAGGAGTTATCTACCTGGCAAGGCTTTTTTATCTCCAGGTACTCGACGAAAGCTACGCCATTGAATCTTCAAGTAATTCAATCAAAAAAATAGTTGAGATTCCGCCGCGGGGGCAGATTTACGACCGCAACGGTAATCTCATTGTCTATAATACGCCGGTTTACGACCTGGTGGTAACCCCCTACAAAACCAAGGTGCGTGATACGCTCAGGCTTTGCCGCACCCTGGGCATTGAAAAAACCGACTTCGATAGCCTTATGGGAGCGGCCAGATCCTATTCGCGTGTGAAGCCGTCACTGTTTCTGCGGCAATTGTCGAAGGAAGAATTTGCCCGGATCCAGGACGTGATGGTAGACTACCCGGGCTTCGAATTCGAACGAAGCTCCGTCCGTACCTACACTTCTGCCAGCATGGCCAACTCATTGGGTTACGTAAGTGAAATTTCGAAAAAGCAATTGGAGGCCCAGACCGACCCTTATTACCGTCAGGGAGATTACGTGGGGCAGACCGGGCTGGAAAAATTTTATGAAAAGGAACTGCGGGGCAAACGGGGCACAAAGTTCGTCATGGTGAATGTAAACGGGGTGCAGAAGGGTTCATGGAAAGGCGGGGAGCTGGATACTTCGTCTATTGTGGGGCAAAACCTTTATACCGGGATCGACCTGATGGTGCAGCAGTATGCAGATAGCCTGCTGATCAACAAAGTAGGAAGTGTTGTTGCCATCGAGCCCAAAACCGGGCAGATTATTGCCATCGCCTCTTCTCCTACCTATGATCCCCGCCTGCTTACCAACCGGGCGTTCTCGAAAAACTACCTCAAGCTGTACAAGAATCCCTATAAACCGCTGTTTAACCGCGCGGTGATGTCCAGTTACCGGCCCGGGTCGACCTTCAAGCTGATCCAGGCGTTGATTGCGCTCCAGGAAGGGGTTATCACAGCCGGTACCGGCTTCAGCCACGGCGCCGCTCCCATGAAATGTCACGGGCATCCTTTCACTTCGACCGTCGCCCTGGGGATTCAGCATTCCTGCAACCCGTATTTCTATTATGTATTCAGGAAGTTGCTGTACGACAATGATGACGGGAATTCGTTTACAACTTCGGCGGCAGGACTGAAACGATGGCATGCGATTGCCCGGAAGTTCAGTATGGGAGAAAAGCTGGGGGTAGATCTGCCCAGTGAATTCAAGGGTAATGTCCCGGATGACGCGTACTATGACAAACATTTCGGAAAAGGGAAATGGAAGTTTTCAAACATATATTCGGTCAGTATCGGTGAGGGAGAATTACTGACCAACCCGATCAAACTCGCCAACCTGGCGGCCACTATAGCGAACAGGGGGTACTTTTATACGCCGCACATTGTTGCATCAATAGGCGAGAAGGGGGCATCTCCGCTGCCTCAATACCTGGAAAAGCATGAAACGGGCATCTCTCCGCACCACTATGAAACCGTGATCGAGGGGATGAAGAATGCTGTAGTGCGGGGTACCGTGCCGGGTTTTGCGCAACTTTCAAGCGGTATAATCAGCGCGGGAAAGACCGGTACGTCGCAGAATCCCAAAGGGGAGGATAATTCCATTTTTGTCGCCTTTGCGCCGGTAGACGATCCCAAAATTGCCATCGCCGTAATAGTGGAATTTGCAGGATTCGGCGGGTCGCATGCTGCCCCCATCGCGAATTTGCTGATCGAGCGATACCTGAAACGGGAAACGATCAGCAAGTCGGTTGAATCGTACGTGTTGCGGAAGAACTATTTGCCTAACTATATTTTTCCGCGTGGTACTTTCCCGCGGCCGAAACCCGTGCCGGGTGACAGCCTGAAGAAGGCCAGGGCAGATAGCGTGCCTATTGCGGCAGGGAAAGACACGCTCCGGAAAATCGGGTATAAAACAAAGACATCAACCACCGCGCTTAGAGGGGGAATATAAATGGCAGAGTCAGGAAAATCTATAGTCGGAAATATTGACTGGCTGGTACTGTTGCTCTATTTGTCTTGCGTGACAATGGGCTGGCTGAATATTTATGCGGTGGTTTATACGCCAGAACATCCTATGAGCATGTTCGACCTGTCCAACCGCTCAGGGCAGCAACTGCTCTGGATTGGTACCGCCAGTCTGCTTATTATTGCCATTATGGTGGTAGATCACAAGTTTTATGACACCTTCGCGTATGTCATTTACGGAGTGGTCATATTACTCCTGGTAGCGGTTCTTTTCATGGCCGCTGATATCAAGGGTTCCCGTTCGTGGATTAAACTGGGGAACTTTTCTCTCCAGCCGGCCGAGTTTGCCAAGCTGGCTACCAGCCTCGCGCTGGCCAAATACCTGGGCGACCCCACACTCAAGCTCCAGGATTGGAAGGACTATAAGTACGTTGCCCTGATCATCGGGCTGCCTGCCGTTTTGATCCTTTTGTCGAATGAAACCGGGACCACCCTGGTCTTTGCCTCCTTTCTTATCATGCTTTACCGGGAGGGCCTGCCCGGCATTATTTTGGTAATCGGAATCGTAATGGCCGCGCTTCTGATTGTGACGCTGCTGGTGAACAAATGGTTCGTGGTGGCCGCCATCATTGTGCTGGTGGCGCTGGTGATCTGGCTCATGCCGAAGATGGCGCGCCGGAGGGGCGGGGCATTGACGAGTATCCTCTTCGGGGTAGGGATGATCATTACGGTGCTCGGCGTTGACTTTTTCATTAACGACGTGCTTCAAAAGCACCAGAGCAATCGTATCCGCGTGCTGATTGATCCTTATTCGGACCCACAAGGCGCCGGTTGGAACGTAATCCAGTCTAAAATCGCAATCGGGTCAGGCGGGTTGATGGGAAAGGGGTTTTTGCAGGGAACGCAGACCAAGTTTGATTTCGTGCCGGAACAGGATACTGATTTTATCTTTTGTACCGTAGGGGAGGAGCATGGCTTCGTGGGCGCGCTGGTGGTAATCGGCCTGTTTATGGGCCTTATCTCCAGGCTGGTGATATTGGCCGAGCGGCAACGAACCCGGTTTGGCAGGGTCTACGGTTATTGCGTTGCCGGTATCTTCCTGTTTCACTTCCTGGTCAACATCGGGATGACTATCGGTTTTATGCCGGTAATTGGTATTCCGCTCCCCTTCTTTAGCTATGGAGGTTCGTCTCTTTGGGGTTTTACGATATTGTTATTTATCTTTCTCAAGATTGATTCTCAAAGGCCGTTTGCTTTGAAATAACGAACCTTATCAATAACCCTTATTCTGTTCTATGATTATTTCGTTTGTTGGCGCGGGAAATGTGGCATGGCACCTGGCTCAGGCGTTTGAAGGAGCCGGTCATATTATTTCCGAAATCTATAGTCGTGACCCGCAGAACGCGCGGCTACTGGCTTCGCAGCTCTACGATACGACCATCCAACCTGATCTCAACCTGTCGGAGAGCGAGGCTCAGCTCATCGTGCTGGCCGTACCGGAAACAGCGCTCGAAGAGGTGTTGCAGCGTATTGTCTTTCCGCCCAGGACGATGGTTGTCAATACTTCCGGGTCGAAATCACTGCAGGAGCTCAGACAACTCACTGAAGTGTACAGCGACGTGCCGGTAAGGGTGGGGGTATTTTATCCCCTCCAGACGTTTACCAAAGGCAGCGACATAGACTATACCAGTATCCCGTTTTGTGTGGAAGCTGCCGATGAAGATATGGAAGAAATACTGGTTCAGTTGGCGCAGACGGTCAGCAACGTGGTGTATCGCATGGATTCCGAGGAAAGAAAAGTACTCCATATAGCGGCGACCATTGCCAATAATTTTTCTAATCATCTCTATTCAATAGCCCACGATCTGCTGGAAATCCATCACATCGAATTTGATATTCTCAAACCTCTTCTCGAACAGACCATCCGGAAATCTGTGGCGCTCGGAGACCCGGCAAAAGGGCAGACTGGGCTCGCAGTCCGCGGTGACTGGGCGACAATCGGGGAACATATGGCAATTTTGCAGGATATCAATCCCGAATGGGCCAACATCTACCGTATTTTAACAGACAGCATCCGCTCGCGGCATTATTATGACTAGCCGGGACCCCGCTTGTTTGACAGACCCATCCGAAAGTAAATAAAAAGCATTTGCATGAAGGGCAAAGATCTATCAGAAGTATTTAGGAAAATTACAACGTTTGTTTTTGATGTCGACGGAGTGATGACCGATTGCAGTGTCCTCGCACTGGAAAGCGGCGAACAGCCCCGGTCGTTCAATGTCCGCGACGGATACGGTATTAACCGGGCCTTGAAGCTCGGGTACCGGGTAGCCATTCTTTCTGCTCAAAATCAGGTGGGCGTCCGGAAAAGACTGGAGTATCTCGGCATCACGGAGGTATTTATGGGGGCATCACCGGACGGGAAAGCACCTATTTATGAAAAATACCTTAGCGACAACAAACTGGACCGTGAAGAGGTAATTTTTATGGGTGATGACATCCCGGATTACGAGGTGATGATCCGCGATGGGGTGGTGAGCGCCTGCCCGGCAGATTCAGTGCCGGAGGTACTGTCTGCGGCCAACTATGTTTCCCCTGTCAAAGGCGGGGAAGGCGCAGTTCGCGACTTGATTGAACAGGTTTTGAAAGCCCAGGGGAAATGGCTCTCCTGGATAAAATAGTAGGGCGGCAGGACTGGCCGCGCCGGTAGAAAATAGAATGGGGAAGGTGAAAGTTCTGCATACAGCCGACTGGCATATTGGAAAGCTGTTGCACAAATATAGTCTCGAAGAAGACCACAGGCTGTTTTTCGACTGGTTGTATGACACGATCAAGACCCGTGATATTGACCTTCTGCTGGTCTCGGGAGATGTGTTCGACACGGCATTCCCGTCGAACGCATCGCTCGGGATGTACTATGGCTTTTTAACCCGTCTGCTCGGTCACAAGTGCCGGATCATTATTACGGGAGGCAACCACGATTCCGCCGGCGTGTTGAATGCCCCCCGCGATCTGCTTACGCATCTTACCATCAACGTAGTGGGCGATGTTACCGGGTTTCCTTCCGCCGGCTACTTTGCTTTCCCGGAGTGGGGCATCAGCATCGGCGCCATCCCTTTCCTGCGTGATTCCGATTTGAGACGCGCCGTCTCCGGCTTGGGATACGAGGACCGGGCGGCGCTTATAAGAGAAGGAATTACACGCTTTTACCACGAAATGGCAGCCCACCATCAATCGGTTTACCCGGGAAACAGCCTGATCGGCATGGGACATCTTTTTGTGTCGGGCGCCGAGGTGTCGGAAAGCGAGCGTGACATCCACGTTGTCGGCAACCTGGCGGCGTTTGGCGGTGCACAGTTTCCGCCGGGGTATGCCTATCTGGCACTGGGGCATATTCACAAACCTCAAAAAATTACAGACTCCATCCGCTATTCCGGATCGCCGATTCCGCTTAGCTTCAGTGAAAGGAATGATCCGAAATATGTGATTGAGCTCACTTTTGAAGATGGTAAGCTGGTTCATTCGGAAACGCTGTCCACACCGGCGCTCAGAGAACTGCGCAGTTTTTCGGGTAGTCTCGACCAGGTTTGGGGGGAATTGGACCTTTATGCACCTGAAACCGCCCTGGAGCCCCTGGTTGAAATTAATGTGGTGGAAGAAACATATGACCCTGCCCGAAGCCTTCGGTTTGAACTGTTGCTGCGCGAATTCGAGAAAGCGCCGTTTCGTATTATTAAACCCAGGCTGACTTTTCAAAACCGCCTGAAAGATGCTTCCGATCTTTTTGTCCCGGGAACCGAAGTGGCGGATTTGTCCCCGAAGCAGGTTTTCCTGAAGCGAATGGAAAAGGAAGTGCTGGATGAGGAGGTCAGAAAGGTGCTGTCCGAGGCTTTCGAAGAACTGTTGAGCGAGGTCTCTGCGACCGATTTGTAGCGTTATGAAAATATTGAGGCTCCGTTTCAAGAACATCAATTCATTTTACGGGAAGTCGTATACCATCGATTTTACAGCCCGGCCTTTGTCGGATTCCGGTCTGTTTATCATTTCAGGCCCGACCGGCGCGGGTAAGTCAACCATTCTCGACGTCATTACGCTGGCTTTGTATAACGAAGTACCTCGCTTCGAAAAGGGGATTTCGAAAACGGAAATCGATAAGCTGGGGTCAATCGTAAATGCCCGTGCGGCTGAAGAACCGAAATGTGAGGCTTTCGCAGAGGTGGAATATGAAGTCCGCTCGGGCAAGTACCGGGCCGCCTGGTCGATTTCGAAAAACCGGAATGGCAACTGGAACAATTACCAGATGGAAATTTCGAAATTGCCTGAAGAGATATTGCTGGAAGTAAAGAGCCTGGGCGACTATCCCAAAAAAAACGCGGAGCTGATCGGGTTGAATTTCGATCAGTTTGTGAAGTCCATTATCCTGGCGCAGGGCAGCTTTGCAGAGTTCCTGAAAGCGGACCGTAATACCCGTACCAAACTCCTGGAGGACATTACGGGTACCCATATCTACAGGAAGCTGGGGGAGCAATCGTATGAGCGCTTCAAAGAATCAGCCGGTCAGATCAGGCTGAAAGAAGCGGAGCTGAAAGGGGTAGTGTTGAAAACAGAGGCCGAAGTAGCCGAACTGACCGAACGGAAAATTGCACAGGAAAGACTGCGCGAAAAGTCGGAGCGGGAGGTAGAAAAATGGGAAAAGGAGCGGAACCTGTCCAACGAGCAGGACAAACTCCGTGCAGCAGCCCGGAAAATAGAAGCAGATCAGCTGAGGCTCACCGCTGAGCTGGAAGCATTCAGTGAGCGTAGGGAGCAATTGGCGGCGCACGAATCGGTAAGCCATTTGGCGGCGCCTCTGACGAAGCACCGGGAATCGGAAAGACAACTGAAGCGTATTGAAGACGAAATTGCCTCGCGTGGGAAACAAGCCTCGCGGCTCGTGACAGAGGAGGCCGGTCTCCTGGAATCGGTATCGGCCCTGATCGGTCAGGAGGTGACCGGTGTCGATTTTATACCCGCCGTTGACCGTTTCGAAAACGAGATTTTGGGGTTGGAATTGGAAATAAAGGAGCAGCGTGCACGGGCGGCCCCAATTGACAAGGCAGTTCGGTCGGAAATTGCCGCAGCGAACCATGCCTGGGCCAAAGGACTTTCAGTTTCGGACTACGAAAGCAGCCTGCAAGCACTCAGCGATCGCATGGCGGGACTCGGAGCTACACTTTCCGCCTACCCGGCTAATTTCGATGCGTCGGAACGTCTGAAGGTGCTTGATGCGGATTTTGAGACGCTTTCCGACCTGAAGGCACGCTTTCAGGATCGGGTGCGCCTGGGAGAGGAAGGCAAGAAGCTGCGCGACGAACTCGCGCGCCTTTCCCTGATGGAATCGCAGCTGCAACCCGAATTGGTTGCGTCTTCCGCAAGGCTTGCGACTATAAAAAAGAACATCGAACAAAAAACCGACCAATGGATCCGGGAGTCAACGAGTCAGAAGCTGGAAGTTTACCGGGATAACCTCCGCGAGGGAGAACCATGTCCTCTCTGCGGCTCGCCGGACCACCCGTATCTGACACACTACGTCAACCTGGCCACTGGTCTTGCCAAGGAAATCCAGGACCTTAAATCGGAACTCGCGACTGTGGAAATTAAGGAGAAGCGATTGGTCCTGGAGGTGGATGGCGGCAAGAAGAAAGCAGTCGAACTCGGCGAGCGCTTAAATGCGATGCGGTCCGACTACAAACAGGTGGACGGTGTTATCAGGGAAACGGTTTCGAAAATGGGGCTAGGTCCAGAAGCAACTGCCGACGATCTGCAACATAAACTCCGGTCAGTTCAGCAGGAGAAGGCCGGAATAGACAGTTGGGTGAAAGGACAGGAGCAAGTGAGCCTCGCCGCCAGGTTGAAAGAAGGATTTACCGAACTGATGGCGGTGAGGAACGAGGTGAGACGTCTTGACGAGGAAAAGAAACGAAGGTACAGCGGCAATCAAATCCAGCAAGAGGCGAGAGAGCTCCGTAGTAAATGGGAAAATCTCATTACCGTACGCGAAGAGAACAACAGGCAGCTTGTGTTTAGGGAGAGCGAGCTTAACGAGACCCGGCGGGAAATGGAAGAAGTGTTATCAGGTTTGCAGGCTGAATTGCAGCGAACAGGTCTTTCGTCTCCTGAAGATGCCGAAAAAAGGATTATTCCTGCCGCACAGTACCAGAAGCTTAAGCTGGAGGCGGATCGCCTGCTGCATCAAAGCCAGAACCTGAAATTGATGGCAGCCGAAAATGCAAGGATGCTGACAGAGAGAACGGCCGCGAGAAATTTCCCGGAGCTGTCGACAGAGGAAATAGAGCGGCTTTACGGTGATGCCCGACAGCATTTCAGAAACCTGCTCCAGGAAATTGCCTCTCTTCAAACGCTTCTTCAGACCGAGCTGGAGAACCGGGCGCGCTTCGGATTAATCAGCAATGAATTAGCAGAATTGCAGAAAGAACATCGGAAATGGGACCTGCTCAGGCAATATATAGGTGATGCATCCGGAAATAACTTTAGCGGTTTTGCGCAGAGCCTCACATTGCAGAACCTGATCGGTCTGGCTAATTTACGCCTGCAAAAGCTCTCAGACCGGTATATACTCGACAAGCCTGGAAACGACTCGGAAGGTCTCTACGTTTTGGATACCTACCACGGCAACCAGGCGAGGGCGGTGAGTACGCTTTCGGGCGGTGAAACCTTTACAGTCAGCCTCGCCTTGGCGCTGGCATTGTCCGACCTGGCGTCCAGGAATGTTCGTATCGAAAGCCTTTTCATTGACGAAGGTTTCGGCACGCTCGATGCCGAAACGCTGGAGTCGGCAGTCGCCATACTGGAGCGCCTGCAGGACGAAAGCAGTAAAACAGTGGGCGTTATTTCGCACCGCCCGGAAATGAAGGAACGAATTCCGGTACAGATTCAGGTTGAGAAGGGGATTGATGGATCCAGCAGCGTTCATGTTGTCGGTTAATTTTTTATAAGAAACTGTGGCTTATACAGAAGATTCGATCAAGCGTTTTGAGCGGATTGTGGCGATACTGATACAGCTGCAATCCAAGAAAATTGTTCGGGCCCAGGAATTTGCCGAGCGGTTTGAGGTGAGCGTGCGGACGATTTACAGGGACATACGTTCGCTTGAAGCGGCGGGGGTACCCATTTACAGTGAGGCAGGGGTGGGGTATTCCCTGGTGGACGGTTATAAACTACCGCCCGTCATGTTTACTCACGAGGAAGCGGGTACCTTCGTGGCCGCAGAGAGGCTGATGCAGAAATTTATGGACGAAAGCCTGGGGAAGCATTTTCAGTCAGCAATGTTCAAAATTAAGTCGGTCCTGAAGGAGGAACAGAAAGAGCGGCTAGAGGCGATACGCTCAAATTTGCTTGTTTCTTCGCCTTCCGACCGGATGTTTAACCAGAATGTACCGGATGCTTTGGAGATACTGCTGGAAGCCGTGGCCGAAAAGCGACAGGTGATGCTGCAATACCAGTCCATCGAAGCTACCGAGCCGGGCGAAAGGTTCGTGGAACCGGTAGGAGTATTTCACGAAAACAGAAACTGGTACCTGTTCGCATTTTGCCACCTCCGCAACGACTACCGCCAATTCAGGGCGGACCGAATTTTCGGGATCGGCCGGACGGGCCTGCAGTTTAATCGAGCCCACGAAAACCTTGACCACTACCTGAACCGTGAGCGGCAGGTGATTAAAAAAACGGTGCGGTTGTCGGTAGAGAAAGAAAAGGCTCGTTTTGTTAAGTGGGATAGAAAGCATTTTGGCTTTGTTTCGGAACGTCAGGCGGGCCATAAAATAGAAATGCTTTTTGAGTGCGACTACGAAAACAACGGATTTGCCCGATGGTTCATGATGTTCGCCGATTTCGTGGACATATTAGAGCCTGCTGCGCTCGCAGACCAGGTACGGGATTTATTATCGAAAGCAGGGAATCGAGTGGAAGCGGTTAAAACCGGGGCCGAATAAAACAGGCTGCGGAAGCAGGTTGAACCGACCTGTTTCCGCAGCCTTGCTGCTGAAAAACCGAAAAAGTGTTACCTGTTAAGCGCTTGCAGGCTGTTCCAGCTGGCGCTCCCAGAAAAAGGGTGGTTGAATACCGAGTGTCCTGAGGTAAACATAGCCCTGGGCACGGTGATGGATTTCATTGTCGATAAAATACAGTACGTTTTGAATGACGGGGAAGTCATATTCGCCGAATAGCCTGATATTTTCCCGGAACCTCTCCAACGGGATTTTCGCCCAAAGTTCATCAATAGCCAGGGTTGCCTCGTCCCAGGCATTCAATAAGGCCGCTTTCGAATCGAGTTTCTCGTTTTCGTCGTTGAAGGGCTTAATTTCCCCGCCAACGATTTCTTTCAGGCCCGGTACGGCAATTGCAAGCAGCTCTTTCGCGAGTTCGGCAAAAGGCCTCATACCTCCCACGGAGTGACTCATCAGTTCTTGTTCCGGGAAAGCTTCAATGACACGACGGGTAAGGGCCCGGTGACCCTGCCAGTGAAACAATAATTCGTCCGGGGTCAGGATTGGTTTTGCGCTGTTCATACTATCTGTTGTTTTGGTTGATGGTACAAGTTTAGCGGCGTGAAGTGACAAGGGAGTGTCAGCATCTTTTCACAGCGCAAAAAAAAACTCCTCAAATGCCGGGCATCTGAGGAGTTTTTCGGACCGTGCTGTGAAAATTACAGCGTTCTTTTGACTTCCTTCAATTCGAAGCTTTCGATCACATCTCCAACCTCAATGTCATTGAAATTCTTGATATTAAGACCGCATTCGTAGCCCGAACGTACCTCCGAGACATCATCCTTGTATCTTTTCAGTGAGTCGATTTCACCGGTATGAATCACGATACCTGCGCGGATGATCCTGATCTTGTTATTCCTTTTCACAAAACCATCTGTCACATAGCAACCGGCGATCGTACCGACCCTGCTGATTTTGAATACTTCACGGATCTCGATATTACCGGTGACGAATTCTTCCACAGTCGGCGCCAGCATACCCAGGATTGCATCCTTGATTTCTTCGATCGCCTGGTAGATAACCGAGTAATGACGGATTTCGATTTGCTCCTGCTCGGCCATCTTTTTCGCGCTTGGCGAAGGCCGTACCTGGAAGCCGACGATAATCGCATCGGAAGCAATGGCCAGGTTGACGTCAGATTCCGAGATCTGGCCAACCGCCTTGTGGATGATATTAACCTGTACTTCCTCCGTAGACTGCTGCAACAGGGAGTCGGAAATCGCTTCTACCGATCCGTCCACGTCACCTTTAACAATCAGGTTCAACTGTTTGAAGTTCCCGATCGCCTTTCTGCGCCCGATTTCTTCGAGTGTGATGTGCTTACGCGTCCTGATGGATTGTTCTCTGAGAATCTGCTCGCGTTTGGTCGCTATTTCACGCGCTTCCCTTTCATTGTCGGTGATATTGAACTTGTCACCGGCCTGGGGAGCGCCGTTAAGTCCCAGCAATTGAACAGGCGTCGAAGGTCCGGCCTCTTTGAGGCGGTTACCCCTGTGGTCAGTCATCGCCTTTACCCGGCCGAAATGTGCCCCGGCGAGAATAATCTCACCGACCCGCATGGTGCCGTTCTGAACAAGCAGCGTAGTAACATACCCGCGGCCTTTGTCAAGTGAAGCTTCGATAACGGTACCTGTCGCCCTGCGCTTCGGATTGGCTTTCAGTTCAAGCAATTCTGCTTCGAGAAGTACTTTTTCCAAAAGATCGTCAATCCCCTGTCCTGATTTCGAGGAGATTTCCTGGGCCTGGTACTTACCACCCCAGTCTTCTACCAGCAGGTTCATTTGCGAAAGCTCTTCCCTGATCTTATCAGGGTTCGCGCCTGGTTTATCAATCTTACTGAAGGCGAATACGATAGGAACACCCGCGACCTGCGCGTGGTTGATCGCTTCGCGCGTCTGGGGCATGATGCTGTCGTCCGCCGCGATTACAATAATAACCACGTCGGTGATCTTGGCACCCCTCGCCCGCATCGCCGTAAACGCCTCGTGACCCGGGGTATCAAGGAACGTTACCAGCTTCCCGGTTTGCGTTTTTACGCTGTAGGCTCCGATATGCTGGGTAATTCCACCAGCCTCGCCGCTCACCACGTTCGCCTTCCGGATATAGTCAAGCAGTGAAGTTTTCCCGTGATCGACGTGACCCATAATGGTTACGATCGGCGCACGGTCTACCAGGTCAGCTTCGTTTTCCTCTACTTCTTCCGCTTCCGTATCAAGCTCTTCTTCCGCAGAGATAAACTGTACCTCGTATCCGAATTCATCAGCAATAAATGCGATGGCTTCGGCATCCAATCTCTGGTTGATGGAGACAAAAAGCCCCATGTTCAAACAAACCGAGATAACCTCCTGTACGGAGACATCCATCAGGGAAGACAATTCATTTGCGCTCACGAACTCGGTTACCCGCAGCAATTTGTCTTCACCGTTGTTGAGCGAATTATCCGAATCGTCAGCGCCACGATCTCTTCTTCTCCTTGCCTTCGCCGAACCTCCCCTTGTGGTGGTTCCGCTGAGGCGAGCCATGGTAGCCTTGATATTTTCGGAGACCTCTTTTTGGGAAACCTCTTCGCGTTTTTCTCTTCTGCGGTTGTTGCCTGCGCCGCCTTTGAATTTGTTGCCGTCTCCACCCGAGTTACCGCCGCCGCCCCGGTTTGCACCCTGGCTAGCCTGTTGGCCTTGATTACCCTGCTGGCCCTGGTTGCCGGACGTAGTGGTAGAAGCGCCTGCCTCCGGTTTTGTTTCCGGCTTATTGACCTCGCCTCTGATCCGTTTCCGTTTTCTTTTCCGTTTACGGTCATTGTCATCGGCGGACTGGTCATCCTTCTTTTTAGGACGTTCCACCGGAAGTTCGATCTTACCGACGACGGTAAGGCCTTTCAGGGGTTTATTGCGGGCAGCAATTACTTCATCCTCGCCTGAATCACGCCTCGGCTCTTCAGGTTTTGCCGCAACAGTCGGTGTTTTTTCTTCCTCTTTAATAGGCTCTATTTTGTTCTCTTCTTCTTTTTGAACGGTAACGGGAACAACTTCAACCTCAGGTTCGGGCGTTGCAACCGGCGACTCTGGTTCCGGTGCAGGAGCCGGTGTCGGCCGCTCTTCTTCTGCGGGTGGCTCCGGTACCGATTTTTCGGGTTCGGGTACTTCAACCGGTTCAGGTTTCGGTTCAACCGGTGTTTCCGGAGCAGCCGGGACAGGAGCGGGCGCCTTGAGTGGAATCACGTTGCCTTTGCTATCCAATTCTACCTTCCCAACCACCTTCACGCCCGGAAGTTTATTTTCCACTTTAGGTACTTCTGGTTCTACGGCGGGTGTCGGCTCGACCACCGGAGGTTTTGCTGCGGGTTCTTCTCTGAAATACCTCACCACATCCTCCTCTTTCGTCTCTGCCACCGTTGGTTGAGGCGTTTCCGTACCTTCAGCACTTGGCTTCAAAATGGCACGTAACTCTTCCGAATCGAAATCTTCAGCCAAAACATGAATCTGTTCTCCGTCTATTTTGGTATTCGGACTGGATTCCACCTTAAAACCTTCGGCAGAAAGATGATCCACGATTGTAGTGGTAGCTACTTTCAGGATTTTTGCCACTTGGCTCAGGCGCATCATTTTGTTTTCTGCCATAAAGCTATTTATAGTCTTGGGCCCTTCAATTATCAAAGGGGAATTAACAAATATAAAGAAAGCTCAACCGATACTCTCTTTGGGTTTCGCCGGGGCTTACTCGAATTCTTTTTTCAGAATCTCGAGAACATCCTCGACTGTGGCCTCTTCAAGGTCTGTCCTTCTGACAAGCTCTTCCTTGTTGAGCGCCAATACACTTTTTGCGGTATCCAAACCGATTTTCCGCAATTCGTCGATGATCCAGTCTTCTATCTCATCGTTGAATTCAACCAGGTCAACATCTTCCTCGGAGTGTTCTTCCACATCGCGGAAAACGTCTATCTCCATGCCGATCAGCTTACCTGCCAGTTTAATGTTCTGCCCGCCTTTTCCAATTGCCAGTGAAACCTGGTCCGGCCGAAGGAACACTGAAACCCGTTTGGTTTCGCGGTCGATCTGCATGGACGTAATTTTCGCCGGGCTCAGGGCACGGCTGATTAACAACTCCAGGTTATCAGTATAATTGATAACATCGATGTTTTCGTTCCCGAGTTCACGAACAATTGTATGAATTCTCGAACCTTTCATCCCGACGCAGGCGCCTACCGGGTCGATTCTGTCGTCGAGCGACTCCACCGCCACCTTGGCTCTTTCGCCGGGTTCACGAACAATTTTCTTGATGAGGATATGACCGTCATAAATTTCCGGAATCTCCACTTCAAAGAGGCGCTCCAGGAAAACGGGCGAAGTACGCGAAAGCGTAATCTTGGGCGCGCCGTTGTTGAGCTCCGCCTTATGGATAACCGCTTTGATATGATCGCCCTTCCGGTACCTGTCTTTCGGAATCTGTTCCGTACGCGGAAGGCTCAATTCGTTGCCTTCAGGATCTACCACAATAATTTCATTGCGGAGTGTCTGATAGACTTCGCCGGTCAATAGTTCGCCAACCTGATCCTTGTACTTTTCGTACATCATTTCTTTTTCCAGGTCTTTGATTTTCTGGATCAGCGTTTGCCGGGCGGTCTGGATCAGGCGGCGCCCGAAGTCAATCAGCTTAACCTCCTCGGCTACTTCTTCACCCACTTCAAAGTCAGCCTGGATCTTTTTGGCTTCTTCCAAAGGGATTTTATCGAAGTCCCATATTTCTTCGGAATTGTCGTCAACGATTTCCCGCGTCCGCCACATTTCCAAATCCCCGTTATCCGGGTTAATGATCACGTCAAAGTTTTCGTCCGTGCCGTACTTTCTTCTGATCATAGTCCTGAAGACTTCTTCCAGGACACTGATCATGGTCGGACGATCTATGTTTTTGGAGCGAGCGAATTCCGCAAACGATTCTATTAATACTTCGCTATCCATGATTTATTCTCGTTCTGGTTGTCAATGCTATGTTCCTCTGACTTGATTAATTTCCTGGCAATGTCGCAAAGCTATTTAAAGCTTATCTGAACAACTGTCTTGGTTACTTCACTAAGTGGAATAGTTTTCGATAATTCAGGTTCTGGTTCCCCGGCCTTCGGTTTTTTCTTTGGCTTGGGAAGCTCGATGGTCAATACTTCATCTTCTCCGATGCCGGCTAATTTGCCCGTCACCGTAGAGCCGTCTTTCAGCTGTATCTTCAGTTCCCGCCCCACGTTTTTCCTGTATTGCCGGGGGAGCACAAGGGGCTGGTCAACACCCGGGGACGATACTTCAATATTGTATGCGTCTCCAAATATTTCCCTGGTTTCAATCTGGTGCGCCAGGCGTCTGCTGATTGAAGCACATTGTTCAATCGTTACCCCTTCGTCACTATCTACCAGCACCGTAATATGATGAGCAGACCTTACCGGTTTCACAGTCAGGCTGACTACAAAAAACCTACCGTCTTCCAGGTAAGGCTCCAGCATCGATCCAATCTCTTCCGTTAAAGACATATCACTAATGAAAAAAGGGGCTTATACCCCCTCTTAGATAACCCTAAATTCTTACATCGTTGCAAAAGTAATACAATTTTGTTAAATCACAAAAGCTGCTTGAGGATTGAAAAGAATGTTTTCTGCCTTGGGTAAGCTGTTTTTCAGGGAGTTTTTAAACCAGGCTGCACCGGGGCAGGCGATCAACCCAGCAGCTGCAGGATTTTCAGCCAGAGCTGTGGAAGTGACGGGGCGCCAAACGCCATTACGTAGACCAGTACGGATACGAAAACAGTACCGATCAATAACCATTTTTTCTTCTGCTGATAGGCTGTTCTGTGGTGCACGGATTCATAAACCATATGCGTACCAAAAGCCAGGATCAGAATCAATCCGGAAAGAACCCCGATAACGTCACGGTATTCTGCCAGAATGATCAGAGAAGGTGAACCGGCGACCAGGTAGAGGCACCAGATCAGCATACCCGAACGGTACAGGTAGATGCTGAGCCTGCGATCGTTTTTGATGTCAAAAAGCCCTTCAAACATAACGCGATAAAGAGTTGATGGTCAATGATGAAATCCGTCCAAAGGTAGCGAAGAGGATAGGGATATCCAATTTTTCGCGGCAGGTATGTTTGAAATAGTCGTATTTTTGCCACTGAATCAGATTATTTACAGGTGTGAGGGTTGTTTTTCTCATAATAGGTTTATTATCAAGAAGTTCCTGGAATACATTGTTCAGGATCTCCGATGTGGCCGCCTTTGTTCTTTTCCGGGTGTTGGGCTACAGAAGAAAGGTAATCCGCGAAAATCTACGGCGGAGCTTTCCTGAAAAGACCGGGCGGGAACTGGCCGTTATCCGAAAGCAGTTTTATGTTCACTTTACGGACTTGATTGTCGAAACTATCAAGTTTACCGCTTGTACGCGCGAAGAGGTGTTGTCGCGCATTGTAATGTCCGAAGCTTCTGAACAGGCGCTGCGCCGGATCAAAAAGGGAGGGGTTTGCCTGTTGGGGCACCGCGGGAATTGGGAAATGGCCAATCTTTTTATTTCTGCAAAGAATCTTGTGGAGCCGATCGTTGTCTACAAACCACTTGCCAGTACTTCGTTTGAAAGCTGGTTCAAAAAGCTCAGGACCCGGTTTGGAAGCACCATGGTGCCGATGAAGCAAGTGTACGAAGAGTTGGAAAAGGAACGGGACCACCCCTATGCGGTGTATTTGGTAAATGACCAGTCGCCCAATCCTAAAACCGCGTACTGGACGACTTTCCTGAACCAGGATACGGGGGTTTACCGGGGAGCTGAAATCATTTCAAGAAAGTATGAGGCGGAGGTGTTTTTTTGTGACATCAGCAAAATTGAAGGCAGGCGGGGATGTTATGAAGTGGAAATCATTCCTTTTACCTCGCAACCGTCTTCTTTCCCGCTGAATGAAATTCTCGAAAGACAGATTCGGTATCTTGAATCCTGCATATTGAAGCAGCCGCACAACTGGCTTTGGAGCCACAAACGATGGAAACACCCAAGGCCCGCAAAATTGACTCAGGACCAATTATTAGAAACTTCCGGCGAATGGGAAAGGACAGGACAAAGTTTTTGATCGTCAGGTTTTCGTCGATCGGCGATATTGTGCTGACTACCCCGCTGATACGCTGCCTCAAGCTCCAGTACCCGGGCGCTGAGATCCACTACGTTGTGAAGAAAAAATTTGCGATGGTACTGGCCGACAATCCCTACATCGATCACCTCCACCTGCTTGATGGAAATCTTCGCGACCTGGTTAAGGCTTTTCGCAAGGAGCGGTTCGACTATGTAATTGATCTGCATAAGACTTTGCGGTCTTATTGGCTCCGGATATTGCTCGGGCGGAAAGTGCTGGCTTATCGGAAGCTTTCTGTGGAGAAATTCCTGATTACGCGGTTCGGGATCGACCTGCTTCCGAAAGCCAAACATGTAGTAGACCGGATTCTAGATACCATAAAACCGCTTGGAGTAAAGCCTGACGGAAAGCCGGTCGACTATTTTTTGCGGGAAAGCGATCGGTACGACTGCGGATTGCTGCCGGAAACCCACCGAAAACATTTTGTGGCATTCGTTATTGGCGGGCAGCATTTTACCAAGCGGCTTCCCGAGGAAAAGATACGTTTGATCTGCGAGACGCTCCGGCTGCCGGTCGTACTCCTCGGCGGACCGGAAGACGCCGGAGCTGCACAGCAAGTGGCCGCGGGATTACAGGAAAAAGTTGTTGATTTGTGCGGGAAACTTTCCTTTAACCAGTCGGTTTCGGTGATGCAGCAATCGGCGGCGGTGATCGCCCATGACACGGGATTGATGCATATCTCAGCCGCCTGGAACCAACCTGTGGTGTCGGTCTGGGGCGCCACTTCTCCTGATAAATTCGGAGTCTGGCCTTACCTTGCTTCCCGCCGTTTTGAGGCGCAGGTGCCTGGTCTGAGCTGTAATCCATGCAGCAATTTCGGGTCCGCCGCCTGTCCCAAAGGTCATTTTAACTGCATGCGAAAGCAGGATGCGGCCCTGATTGCTGAAAAGGCAGGGGCACTGATACCTGCCGATTCTCCGGGGTTGGGCAGGCCATGAATGATTTGTATGTTTGCAGGCTAAATCACTAATTGATTATGAATACGGTCAAGATAGGGCTCGTTCAAATGAGCTGTTCAGATAACCTGGAGGATAACCTTAACAAAGCCATCGCCGGGATCCGGGAAGCGGCGTCAGGGGGCGCGAACATTGTTTGTCTCCAGGAATTGTTCCGTTCGCTGTATTTCTGCGATGTGGAATCACAGGCCAATTTTGAACTTGCTGAACCTATTCCGGGGCCTTCTACCCAGGTTCTCGCCGGACTGGCAAAAGAGCTCGGTGTGGTAATTATTGCTTCTCTTTTTGAAAAACGGGCCTCGGGTTTGTACCACAACACCACAGCGGTGTTGGATGCTGATGGGGCATACCTCGGTAAATATCGCAAAATGCATATCCCGGATGACCCCGGATATTACGAAAAATACTATTTCACGCCCGGTGATGCTACCGAAGCCTCTGTCGATACATCGGGGTACCGGGTATTTAATACCCGTTTCGGGGTAATCGGGGTACTGATCTGTTGGGACCAATGGTACCCGGAAGCGGCGCGAATCACCAGCCTGATGGGCGCACAAATACTTTTTTACCCGACCGCCATCGGTTGGGACCTGGAAGAAACCGATCCGGAGATCAACTCGGAGCAATACGATGCCTGGCAAACGATCCAGCGAAGCCACGCCGTTGCCAACGGGGTTTATGTGGTGGCGGTCAACCGGGTCGGCACTGAGGGCGGGCAGCAGTTCTGGGGCGGCTCATTCGTGGCGAATCCCCATGGAAGGCTGCTTTACAAAGCTTCTCATGACCGGGAGGAGGTATATGTACAGGAAATTGATCTCGACAAAATTGCCTATTACCGCAGAACCTGGCCATATCTGCGCGACAGGAGGATTGACTCCTACTCACCCATTCTTAAGCGCTTTATTGATTAGTCCCCCGCCGGCATCGTCCGGACGATGAGGTACCATTGGGGCTCCACCGCAGCATAACCATATTCATAGCAGTAAAAGTAGAGGCGTCCTTTCGGATGCGCAATACTGTGCGTGTGATAACGAAACTGGAACCCCAGGTCCAGCAGCTGGTCCCGGTGGACCTTGGCTTTATCGGTGCGCTCAGGCAGCAGGCTTTCCAGCAGCTTCCTGTTTTTGAGAAGCGCATTATTCACCTTTCGTACGTAATTGGTCAGGCGGCATTTTTGCTGGTTGTTGTAGGTATTCCTGCAGTAGTCGTCGCAAAATTTTTTGTCTGAACGGCCCGCAACCGGTTTTTGGCATAAAAGACAATGCCTTTCGATCGAGTTTATCATGTTGTATGGTACGTATAGTATGAAAAAGCCCCCGGGACAAGGCCAGTGGAGCCGGTGATGAATCCAGCCCCGGGCCGGATTCATCTGTAAAATTAATCATTTTACGATTGTTAACCGTTTGTAAACGCTTGGAAACGGTTACAAACGGTAGTTACCTGTTTTAAGCCTTTTTTATTTTCCAGCTTTGCAGGGTTGGGCCGGAAGGCCTCCTACTATACTTATTAATTAAATCTTATACGACTATGAATGCGCTGCGTAACAAAATCCAATTAATCGGTAATCTGGGTCAGGCTCCCGAGGTGAGAATGCTGGAAGCGGGACGGAAGCTCGCAAAGTTCAGTATAGCGGTCAATGACCGGTACAAATCAGGGACAGGGGAGTGGATAAAAGAAACGCAATGGCATTCGGTCATCGCGTGGGGCAAAATGGCCGACATCGTGGAAACCTATCTCGATAAGGGAATGGAGGTAGTTGTGGAAGGGAAGCTGATCTGCAGGGATTATACCGACAAAAACGGGGATGTGAAGCACGTTGCAGAAATTGTTGCCAGCGATATCCTGCTATTGGGGGAAAGGAGGAAGGGTAAGAAAGGGGTGCATCAGGATGCAGTCTAGAAAATACCGGCGCCGGCAATTTGCCTGCCGCCGGCGATTTCTTCCACCAGGGATTTAAACCGGACTGGACATGCATGAATCATCAGACCAGACACTTTTTTTGCTCGCACTTGCAAAAATGCCCGGGATCGGCGGAGTGACTGCCCGGCAGCTCATCGGGTATTGCGGCGGGGTGAAGCAGGTTTTCGAAGCCGGCTACCGTAAACTGGCGCGAATTCCCGGGGTTGGCGAGCACACGGTCCGGACCGTGCTAAAGCGGGAAACGCTTCGGATTGCAGAAAAGGAAATGACAGATTGTAGCCGGATGGGTATTGCAATCGTCACTTACCTGGACAAAGACTATCCCAGGAGGCTGCTTCCGCTGTATGATGCGCCGCTTGTGTTGTACCTCGAAGGCGGCGCCGACCTGAATACCAGGCGGACGGTGGGTATTGTCGGTACCAGAAGGATAACCGATTACGGGCGAACCGTCACCGATCGGATCGTTCGTGACCTGGCGCCTTTTTCGCCGCTTATCGTGAGCGGATTGGCTTATGGCGTAGATATTGTCGCGCACAGGGCGGCCTTGAAGGCATCTCTCGATACGGTCGGTGTCATGGCGAACGGGGCCGATATGGTGTATCCACGGGCGCATTTTAAAACGGCGGCACAGATGGTAGGCCAGGGCGGGGTGGTTACTGAATGCGGATTGGGAACAAGGCCTGATTTCCAACGTTTTCCGGCGAGGAACAGAATCATTGCCGGTTTGTCCGACGTCCTGATTATAGTCGAGTCGGCTGCCAGAGGTGGCGGTCTGATCACTGCAGAGTTTGCCGCCAACTATCACCGCGACGTCTATGCGGTGCCCGGGCGGTTGGATCAACCTATGTCTGAGGGGTGTAACCGCTTGATCGGCCAGAATAAAGCAGCTCTTTTTGTATCAGTTAGCGAAATGGTCGCCGATCTCCGGTGGGAGGGAGGAACTTTTTCAGGTCAGACCCTGCCGCTTTTTGAAAGCACAGGCAATCGATCTGTTTTTGAAGGGTTTTCAGTGGACGAAAGCCAATTGCTGGCCCTGCTGAAGGGGGGAGATTTTCAAATAGATGAGCTCCAGTGGCAAAGCGGTCTTTCCTCCGGGAAAATTGCCTCGATTCTGCTGAATCTTGAATTCAAGGGCGTGGTAAAATGTCTGCCGGGGAAGAAGTACGGACTGGCATAGGTTTTACGCCACGAATTCACGCGTCTCTATTTTTATTTGTGAATTCTGTATAACGGAGTTACAGATGCGTGATAATGGAACGCATGGCTTCTATTGAATGGGTATCCAAAGATCAGCCTTCGACAGGCTCAGGCGCCGTCCGGATGGTGCCTGCCGGATGGCGGATGCCGGTAGGCGCCTGAGCTCGTCGAAGGCTGCCTACCGGAGGCTGCCTTCGGGATGGCGGGTGAGCCCGTCGAACCCCTTTAACCCAATTTGCCGGATGTCTGATCCTCAACCAGGTCAAAAGCTAAGCGTTGTTTATTTAAATCAAAGCACCAAACGTGCTTCGCTGGAATCCGTGGCGTAAAAATTTAACCAATGGAAACGAGTTCCAGTTCGAAAGTAAGATCTTTTCCAGCCAGTTCGTGGTTAGCATCGAGGATCACGTGCGCGTCGGTAACCTCGCGGATCACAACCGGAATTACCTGCCCGGAACCTTCCTGGTGCATGTTAAGCGTACCTCCAACCTCCAACGGGATGTCGGCCGGGATTTCTGCACGCTCAAACTTGATAATAAGCTCTTCGTTGGCAGGTCCGTATGCTTGTTCGCTCGGGATCAGTATCGTTTTCTTTTCGCCTATCTGCATGCCCGTAACACCTTCGTCGAAGCCCGGTATGACCATGCCGCTGCCTAAAACAAACTCCAGCGGCTCGCGGCCTTCTGAAGAATCAAACTGGTGGCCGTCGGCAAGCGTGCCTTTGTAGTGTACTTTAACTTTATCTCCCTCTTGGGCCTTTGCCATGTCGCTATATTTAAGTGATGTAATAACTGATAAACGTCTCGTCGGCCACTTTGTTGGCCGTTGTGCTTAATATGCCCTTGCAAATACCACTCTCCTGGATGAAGGTTTGCCTGAATAAATGCATACGCCCTCCTCTTCCTGCGCATCAAGCGGAATACAGCGTATAGTTGCTTTGGTCTCTTCTTTTATTTTTTCTTCGGTTTCTGTTGTGCCGTCCCAATGCGCCAAAAGAAAGCCGCCCTGAGTCTCAAGTTTTTCCTTGAAGTCCTCATAAGAGTCAACGCGATGGGTGTTGGCTTCGCGGAAATTCAATGCTTTTGTGAACAAGTTCCGTTGTATCTCATCCAGCAAATCAAGAATGTGCGTTACAATACCTTCGCGGGACCGGGTTTCTTTCGTTTGCGTATCCCGGCGGGCTATTTCCGCGGTGTTGTTTTCCAGGTCCCGCATTCCCATGCCGAGCCTTACAGGCACGCCCTGAAGCTCATACTCTGCAAATTTCCACCCCGGTTTATTGGCGTCGCTGCTGTCATATTTGACGCGGATTCCTTTTGCCCGCAAATCGCTGATGAGGGGCTTTATTTGTTCCGTCAGTTGGTCGAGTTGCTCCTCGTTTCTGAAAATAGGCACGATGACGACCTGGATTGGCGCCAGCTTGGGTGGAAGGACCAGGCCCTGATCGTCGGAATGTCCCATGATCAAAGCGCCCATCAGGCGGGTGCTGACTCCCCAGGAAGTGCCCCAGACGTGTTCCAGTTTGCCTTCTTTATTCTGGAAGGTTACCTCGAAAGCTTTGGCAAAATTCTGGCCCAGGAAATGTGATGTGCCGGCCTGGAGCGCCTTTCCATCCTGCATGAGGGCTTCGATACAATAGGTTTCAACGGCACCGGCGAAGCGTTCGTTCGGGGTTTTGATACCTTTCAGTACAGGAAGGGCCATCCACTCTTCGGCAAAGGTTGCATATACTTCCAGCATCTGTTCGGTTTCGGCTATTGCCTCAGCCGGGGTGGCATGCGCGGTATGTCCTTCCTGCCAGAGAAATTCGGCAGTGCGCAGAAACAGCCGGGTCCGCATTTCCCAGCGAACTACGTTTGCCCATTGGTTAATGAGTAGCGGGAGATCCCGGTAGGATTGAATCCAGTTCTTATAAGTGCTCCAGATAACGGTTTCAGAGGTAGGTCTTACGATGAGCTCCTCCTCCAGCTTTGCTGCGGGATCGACTGTGACACCGCTGCCATCGGGCGCGTTTTTTAGCCTGTAATGTGTTACTACAGCGCATTCCTTGGCAAACCCTTCGACATGGCTCGCTTCTTTGCTCAGGTAGGATTTGGGAATAAACAGCGGGAAATAGGCATTGGTATGGCCGGTAGCTTTGAACATGTCGTCCAGCGCCCGCTGCATGTTTTCCCAGATTGTATATCCGTAAGGTTTAATGACCATACACCCGCGGACGGCAGAATTCTCTGCCAGATTGGCGCGCTTCACCAATTCATTGTACCATTCCGAATAGTTTTCGCTGCGGGTTGGTAACGATTTGCTCATGCGTAAGCAGTGTTAATTTGAATAAAAGCAGTGCCGGCAATCGCCGGCGCCAGAAGGTTGCAAAGATAGTTTTTTATGTTATATTTGTTGAAAGTATTCCGCCCCGGGGTAACGGCCCTGACAAATTCAGGTGGATGGGCGGCCTAAAAAAAATCGGGATTTCCGTTTAAACCTTTTTAGGGTTTTTGGTGTCTATATAGTTAAGAAATTAAAGTGGAGTTGGCAGATGAAGGGGCGAGAGCCTGAAAGTATTGCAAAAGACCCCGGTAAAGGGTTGGCTGCTCACCGCTCGCTCCTTTTAATATGAAGATGAAATTACATAACCAGATAAGTGCCATGACAATACGTTCAATAAAATACCTTTCAGTTGCCGTGCTGTTCGCAGTTAGTGGCTGTACGTATAATCAGTACACCGCCAGCCGCGGAGGTTATGACGATCTTTACGGAGGGAGATACGACGAACCGGCGGTTGTGGCCGGGGAACGATCTGCCCGACGAGCTGATCCCAATGTGAACCCGGACTATCAGGCAGAAGACGCGAGCCCGGAGGTTGTGGATCAGTATTACGACGAGAACTATATTACGGCGCGTAATATCCAGCGAAATACTTCGGCAGAAGTAGGCTATAACGCCGGTTTTACTGATGGCTACTATGCCGGCCGTAACAACGGATTTTTTAACAGCGGTTTTATGGGTGGCATGTACCCGATGTGGGGCTACCCCGGATTTAATGTAGGCTTCCGCCTTGGAATGGGGAGTATGATCAGCCTGGGATACAGTCCTTTCGGATGGAACAGGTGGAATCGCTGGGGAAGTTTCTATGATCCTTACTGGAATTCAATGGCGTGGGGCGATCCCTTTATGTATGGCGGATACGGATATCCTTACTATGGTGGGTTCGGCTCCGGCTTCTACGGTGGAATGTATGGCTACAACCCCTATATGTGGTCTAATTATTACCCCATTATCGTCAACAATTACGGTGAGAGCAGAAATAATTCACGGAATTATGGTCCGCGTGCCAGTGGTAACGCAGTCTCCAGGACTGTTGCCAATTCACGTTCTGTGAGAGAAGGCACTAACAATACGACAGTTAACCGTACGGGTGCAAGAACCGGCTCGGGAGCAAGGGTTTCGGATGGCAGCTATTACTCACGTCCGCGCGCTGCTTCGTCGGCTTCCTCCAGGGTATCGGCAGGAAACAGCAGCAGCCGGGTGGCAGGACCACGTGGAGGCGCCGCGACTAACGGTAATTATTATTATGCCAATCCGGGTTCTAACAGAAGTGGCAGCTACAGTGGTTCCGAAGGTGTGCGTACCAGGAGCGGGGCGGTCTACCGCTCATCTGAGAGTGGCCGTTCTTCTGTGCCGTCATCAGGTTATTCGACGCCGGCAAGAAGCGGAAGGACTTATACTGCGCCTTCCGGAGATTCATATTCGTCGCCATCAAGGAGCTACAATACGCCTTCTCGAAGCTACAGTGAACCGTCGAGAAGCTATAGCACTCCTTCCAGGAGCTATAGCGCACCTTCGGCTCCCTCAAGAAGCTACAGCGCGCCTTCCGGCGGCGGTGGCGGAGGTAGCATGCGTTCGTCCGGAGGCGGCGGCCGTGGCCCCAGATAACACCGGAATTTAACTGATTATGAGAAATACCCTTCAAAAGATCATATTTTGAGGGGTATTTCGTTTATATTAACGTATTGGAATTTGTATTAGATTGAAATCCATGAGACCCTATATTCGTAAAAAACTGGTCCTTGGCACCATTGCGGGCGCTTTTCTGTTTTCCGGAACCCTGAAGGCCCAGTACCAGGAAAATGCACTCAGATTTTCGGAAATTAATGTCAACGGAACTGCCAGGTTTCAGGGGCTTGGAGGCGGACATGCTGCGTTGGGCGGCGATGCCTCTTCAATCACTGCCAACCCAGCCGGCCTGGCTTTTTATTCACGCTCCGAGGTGTCCATTACACCGGGCTTTGAGTCGAGCAAATCCGACAGTCGGTTTCTTAATACGGCAACCAGGGAATCAAAAAACGGCGCTTTTCTGGGTAACGTATCGTTGGTAATTGCGAACCGGAACCGCGGATTTTCGCAATCAAAATGGAAAGGGACCGCTATGGGGGTTTCTTTTAACCGTCAGCAGAGTTTCAGGCGCAGTTACGGCTATGCCGGTAATTCCACGGGCCGTAGGTTCATCGATCATATCGCAAGCAGCGCCAATAGTTTTTCTGATAATGAGTTGAAAGCCGGGTACCGGGAAGACAGTCAGACAGGGGAGATTTACCTGGATTATCTTGAAGGAGTCTATTATAACCTCTATGCATTTGACCCTGAAAGCGATCAGGCAAATGCCCCTTTTGTTCCAACCGAGCGCACCAGCCCGGTGGCCCCGTCGGGGTATGTGGACAATAAAGGAAGCCATTCGCAATGGACCTTTTCCTATGCGGGGAATTATGACGACAAGCTTTATATAGGTGGTTCAATTGGCTTCAGCAGAATTTCCAACAGCCAGAATCAAATGCTTGACGAGCGCTATTTGTCGGGCGAGGTATTTAAAAGTACCCGCTACGAGCAATGGGCAGATATGTCGGGCAATGGTTTCAACTTTACCCTGGGCGCAATCTACAAACTGAACCCCGATTTTCAGTTCGGGCTTAATCTTTCGACCCCTACGTTTATGAGACTTCGTCGCTCCTTGTATGAAAGGGCCTCGGTTGAGCTTATCAAGGCCGACGATCTTCCTACTGTCGGACGCACGAATCCATGGGATTTTGATTATTCCCAAACCGGGCCGTTCCGGGCGTCTCTGGGCGGAACATGGTTCCTGCCCGGCCAACTTGGATTTGTGACCGCCTCAGCCGACTATGTGGGCTATAAAGGGATGAAAATCAGCCACGACCGCGAAGCGGACGGTAGCTGGAATAACCTGGACGGATGGTACAAAAATGTTGTAAATCCCAGGCTGGGCGTAGAAATCCGTCACCAGACTTTCCGCGTGAGGGCCGGGGCCGCTTATTTCGCGGACCCGTTTGCCGGAAAAATTGTGGACATGAAGGAAGATCGTATCAGTTTCTCCGGGGGGATCGGCTACAGGGGCAACAAGTTTTTTGCGGATGCCGCCGTGGTAACCGGAAATCAGAAATTGGGCTTCCAGACTTTTGCGGGATCTGATGCCGGCCGGACAACTTATCGTGACGTCTCAGGATTGTTGACTCTTGGCTTTAACTTTTAACCAGGCTGTGTATGCGTGCGCTTGTCGTTTGTACCGGAGTTGAGGTTTTTCCCGGAAAGGGCACCCGCACAGGAATCTGGCTGGGAGAACTCATTCACTTTTTCGATGTACTGACAGAGAAGCGAATCCCGGTTGATATAACAAAACCGGGCGGCGGCGTAGTGCCGGTAGACCCCAAGAGCCAGGACTCCAAAGATGAAATAGTGAAGCGCTATATTGGCAATGAGGCATTCATGGACGCGCTTAACCGGGTACCTGCGCTCGAGTCAATTGATCCGGAGCCATACGGTGTTGTGTACCTGGTTGGCGGTCATGGCGCTATCTGGGACCTGCCCGGGAATGAACCGTTACAAAAATTCATCGAGGCAGTCTACCAGGCGAACGGAACGATTACCGCAGTCGGGCACGGAGTCGCCGGGCTGCTGAACGTCAGGAACGCTGATGGCTCGTGGTTTGTAAAAGACCGCTACCTGACCGGGTTTTCCAATATGGAGGAGAAGCTGGTCAGTTTCGTCAGTGAGGAAGTGCCTTTTTATGTAGAAGACAAGCTCATTGAAAAGGGCGCGCACTTCACGAAAACCGTGATACCTTTTACCGAGCACATTGAAATGGATGAAAGGCTTATCACAGGACAAAATCCCAATTCAGCTCGCAAGGTGGCTCAGAAGCTCATCGAAGAACTCTGGGAAAAATAGAGTGCTACCGCTGTGAGTGAAGCTCGAAATACTCGCGGAAAGTAGGCAGAACCTGGTCTTTTTCAGACACAATCGGGTTGGAAATTCCCCAATTGATGCCGAGTGCTTCGTCGTTCCACCGGATTCCTCTTTCTGATGCCTTATCGTACACATTGGTGCACTTATATGAAAAAATGCTGTCTTCCAGTGCAAGGAAGCCGTGCGCAAAACCTCCGGGGATGTATGCCATGTTGTGTCGTACGCCATCAAGCTCGAAGAGTTCGTATTGCCCGAAAGTAGGCGACTCCCGCCTGATGTCCACGGCGACGTCCAATACCCGGCCCTGAATAACCCTTACCAGTTTGCCCTGTTCAAATGGTGCCACCTGAAAATGCAGGCCGCGCAGTACGCCTTTGTGGGAGAAAGATTGATTGTCCTGAACAAAGTTGGTAGGAAGCCCGTGCCGTTCAAATGAATTTATGTTGTAGGATTCAAAGAAAAGCCCTCTCTCATCTTCGAAATACCTGGGAAATATTTCCACTAAACCGTCTATTGACGTCTTCCGGATTTCTACCTGCATAGTCTACCTCGTTGAAACAATGTGCTTGCGAATCGTTTATTCAACCGCAAATTTATGAATCTATTGAAAGTGGTTGTAATTTCACCGGTATATTTAATCATCAAATGGATAAACAGGCGCTTTACGAGCATATTATTGCGAAACGATCTTATTTATGCGTTGGGTTGGATAGCGACATCACGCTGATACCGGACTTTCTCAGGAGCGGTAAAGATCCGGTTTTTGAATTCAACCGGCAAATAATTGATGCTACAGCCGACTTTTGTGTCGCCTACAAGCCGAATATCGCATTCTACGAGGCGATGGGCGGAAAGGGATGGGAGACACTCCAAAAAACGCTCGAATATATTCCCAAATCGCATTTTACGATTGCGGATGCGAAACGGGGCGATATCGGGAATACCTCCGGGTTGTATGCCCGCGCTTTCTTCGATAAATCGGCCTCAGGACTGGATTTCGATGCGGTGACCGTAGCGCCCTATATGGGATATGACTCAGTAAGCCCTTTTCTCCGGTACCGTGATAAATGGACCATTCTACTGGCACTTACTTCTAATCCCGGGAGTGCGGATTTTCAGCGCCTCGAGACCAGTACGGGTAAAATCTATGAAACCGTGTTGAAAACCTCGCAGGAGTGGGAGGGAGCGGAGCGGTTGATGTACGTGGTAGGCGCGACACAGGCTGCTGATCTCGCCGAAATCAGGAGGATAATACCGGAGCATTTTCTGCTCGTACCGGGTGTCGGTGCGCAGGGAGGGAGCCTCGAGGAAGTATCCCGGCACGGTATGAACCGCTCGGTAGGATTACTTGTAAATTCATCACGGGGAATTATCTACGCCGGGAATGGGAGCGATTTTGCGGAACAGGCGAAAGCGGAGGCGAAGAAAATACAGGAAGAAATGGCCTTATACCTCGACAAGTTTCTTTGATTGAGCAACCCAACGATAACAGCTACAAAAAGAGTAAAAATATTTTATGTCCAATTTTGACAACAATCCGGTAGTTCAGGGGATTGATTTGATTGCATTAGCCGCGCAGTTTGGCACGCCACTTTATGTATATGACGGGTCGGTGATACGGCGCCAGGTTCAAACGCTTCGCGACGTTTTTTCAGGTACGGACTTAAGGATAAAATTTGCCTGCAAGGCGAACACCAACCTGGCGATCTTGCGTCTGATGCGGGAGTTGGGCGTAGGTTTGGATGTGGTATCGTTACAGGAGTTCAAGCTGGCTGAAATGGCCGGTTTTACGGCTGGGGAAGTAACCTACACGCCCAGTGGCGCCGATTTCGCTGAAATTGCAGAAGCAATTGAAGCCGGGCTGACCCTTAATGCCGACAGTATTCCGCTGCTTCGCTGGTTTGGAGAGCGTTTTGGCAGCAGCAAACCCTGTATGATCCGCCTGAAGCCTAATGTGGCGGCAGGAGGGAACGCAAAGATTATGACGGCTCATGCCGAATCAAAATTTGGTATTTCCGTGCTGCTGATGGATGAAATACTGGAAGTTGTCAGGCAATACGACATTAAAATCACGGGGCTTCACCAGCATACCGGCTCCGATATCAAAGATGCCGAGCCCTTTCTCCAGGTGGCGGAAGTGGTATTTAATGCGGCTGCCAATTTTCCTGATCTGGAGGTAATTGACCTTGGCGGAGGTTTTAAGGTGAGCTATCGTCCTGATGACGCTGTAACCGATATGCAGTTACTGGGGCGGAAGATTTCGGATCGTTTTAATGAGTTTTGCCAGTCCTACGGGCGCAAGCTTAACCTTTGGGTAGAGCCCGGTAAGTTTTTGGTAAGCGAATGCGGGACTTTACTGGTAAAGACTACGGTTGTAAAAGAAGATCCCGCTAAAACGTTCGCCCATGTAGACTCCGGTCTTAACCACCTGATCAGGCCTATGATGTATGGTTCGTACCACCACATCCTGAATTTGTCGAACCCGGCCGGAGACCTGAAATTGTACAATGTTGTGGGGTACATTTGTGAGACCGATAATTTCGCTGAAGACCGGATGCTGAATGAAATTAGGCCCGGCGACGTTCTTGCATTCAAAAATGCAGGTGCTTATGGGTTTTCCATGAGCTCTAACTATAATTCACGTTTTCGACCAGCAGAGGTCCTGATTGACGGAGGAGTTGCCCGCCTGGTCCGGAGAAGGGAAACCCTCGAAGACCTGGTCGCCACCCAAACGGGTTTTTAAGCGGTGAGGTTTGAGTGGTGAGCCATGAAAGCTCACACCTCACACCTCACACCTCAAACCTCAAACCTCACCACTCACACCTCAAACCTTTCATACCCATGAAATTCTTTCTTCAGGCCGGCGCTTTGTTCGGCGCATTAGCAGTGGTACTGGGCGCTTTTGGCGCACACGCTTTGAAAGCTTCTTTGTCTGCGGCCAATCGTCTCGAAACTTTTGAAACGGCGGTCAGGTACCAGTTTTATCATGCACTGGCGCTTGTCCTGGTGGGCATTCTTATGAAATTCGTCGGTGGTGATACAAAATTGTTAACCTGGTCCGGTTATTCCTTTATTGGAGGGATACTGATTTTTTCCGGGTCGTTGTATGCGATTTGCTTCACAGGTATTACCAAATTCGGCGCTACGGCCCCGATCGGAGGCTTGCTGATGATCCTGGGCTGGGTATTGATTTTTGTTGCGGCGGGCAGACTGTCTTAATTTGTCCTGAAACGGTAAAGGGCCGGCCTGTGGTTTTCACAGCCGGCCCTTTACCGTTTCTTTCATACCCTACGGTTCAATAAGTATTCAGCATCACGGGCATGACCAGCATCAGGAAATCCTCATGCTCATCCTGCTCAACCGGAATAATCAAACCTGCACGGTTGGGTTGTGATAATTCAAATGTTATTGTATTGCAGCTGAGATTGCTCAACATTTCGATGAGAAACTTGGCGTTAAACCCAATCTCCAGGTCGTCACCATTGAACTCACACGCGAGCTGCTCGTTGGCTTCGTTGGCATACTCCAAATCTTCCGCCGAGATGACGAGGTTATTAAGCGTCATTTTCAGGCGTACCTGGTAAGTAGAGCGATTGGAGTAAATTGAGATCCGTCGCAATGAATTGAGAATCTCATGGCGGCTGATGGTAAGCGTATTGGGATTATTGGTCGGAATGGCGTTCTCAAAATCAGGGAAGCGTTCGTCAACCAGTCGGCAAATCATTTGAATATTGCCGAAATTGAAAAATGCGTTTGATGTGGTGAATTCCGCGTGAATAGGGCTGTCATCGGCAGGCAAACTGGCTTTAAGCAGGTTTAGCGCCTTACGCTGGATAATCATCGAGGTGTCTGTGTCAGACTTGATGTCGGTCCGGCGGTAGCGCACGAGCCGGTGCCCGTCTGTTGCCACAAACGTTGTGTTCTCGGTACCTATCTGGAGGAAAACGCCGCCCATCGCCGGTCTCAGATCATCGGTGCTGGTGGCGAATATGGTATTCGAAATGGCGGTGCCCAGTGCTGCTGAAGAAATTTCTATGGTTTGACCCCGTGAAATAGCCGGAGTTTTCGGGAAGTCTATCGGATTTTCCCCGGAGAGCTTGTACCTTCCGTTTTCCGAAACAATTTCTGTTCCGAAGGTCTCACGATCAATCTTCAGGGTAACTGGCTGCTCTGGCAATCCTCTCAACGTATCCAGTAACAGTTTGGCAGGGATTGCGATCGCTCCCTTGTCTTCTGATTCTACCTTTATTTCCGTTGTCATAACGGTTTGCAGGTCCGAAGCGGTGACAGTGAGCTTATTTCCATCGACGTTCAGAAGGAAATTCTCCAGAATGGGCACGATGGGATTCGTCGAAACCACCCCGTTAATCATTGACAACTGCTTGAGGAGTGTTGATGACGAAACAACAAACTTCATGTGTTTTTTGCTAATCGGTTAATTGAATTTGCCAAAAATAGGAAAAAATGCGCTTACTCTAAGACGTCCTGGTGCGAAATTTTCTTTTTGAAAGAAAGCTGATCAGGCCGCAGGCAATACAAATTGCCATCGGGGGGAAAATAACGTTGAACGCCATCCACCGCGGCCTTTCGGCCGCAATTTTTATTTTATCGAGGAGCCTGACGTCAATGTTCTTATTCCGGGCGAGGATAACACCTTCCGAATCGGTGAGGTAATTTGCTGCCAGCAGAACGAAGTCGCGGTTGCCCAGCACATCACGCGTTACTTTGTCGTAACCGAGGGGAAGCGGGACGCCGCGTTCGTAGTCGATGTCATTCACCACGAGGTCGCCGTCCGAGCAGATAATAACTTTTCCACCTTTTCCTGAAGCAACGAAGGACGAATGCCGCGGATCGGAAGGCAGTATCCGGTTGCTGTAAAGTGACTGAAAATCTCCTTCTATCAGAACGCCTGCCAGTTTTACTCCCTGGGCATATTCCTGGGGTTGAGGTTGTTGCCTCGCTTCGTTGTAGGAGAGTAAAAGTGGGGTGCGGAGTAGCCGGGTATAGGGAGAGGTGTACAGAAGCGGATGTCTTCGGAGTCCTCCCGGCGTATTGATGGTATCAATCGAACTGATATAACGGGTATAAAGCGGCGCTGAATTACGGGTGATGGGGTGATTTGAGAAATTGGATAAAACCGGGAAGTATCGCCATGGTACAGGTTGGATTTGCGGTTTATCGCCAATGTTGCCTACGTTAAGCGGGATCATGGCGGCATTCATGTCTTTCACCAGGTCATTGTTGACGCGAACCCCCCATTTGAAAAATAAGTCGCCCAGGTTAAGATCGAGCGGTTGCGCGTAGGAACCCTGTAAAGCCACGCTGTCGACCCTGGCTCCGTCCACAAAAAATATAATTTTACCGCCGCCCACCACATATTGGTCCAGGCTGTATTTTTCCTCCTCCGAGAATGCAGAGTCGGGTTTCATGACCATGAGTGCGTCGAGGCCCTGATAGGAACCGGGCTTGTTGACGTCCAGGTAAACGTCGTAGTAAAGCTGGAGATTGGCGATAATGTCTGCAAACCGCCCCGGGGGAAGATGGCTGTGGCTTACTACAAGACCAATTTTTTTGCGTTCCGGCCGGACGATATCGCGGATCGCCGCCGCCAGCTGGAATTCGACGTTTTCATACGACTGGTTAAGCTGTTCTTCCGAAGTTTTGCTGCGGTTGCTTTTTAACAGCTGGACTGGTATGGTCAAGGAGTCACCCTGTACGGTCGCTGCAGGGAAAATCAGCTTTTCCGAACGTTTCCCGCCTTCATTCATAAAGAGATTGGTGGGGGAAATGCCCATTTCAATCAGCTTTTTGTAGTTTTCCTGCCGTGCTTCTTCAGTAGCGGCCCTGGACGGATCTATGAATTGAAAGAAAACCTTTCCGCGCGATGCTGACCTGAATTCTTCCAGCGTTTCGCGGGTGGCACTTTCCAGGCGCTCAAATGCCGACGGGAACTCGCCCGAAAGGTACACATTGACATTGATGTCCCGGTCAAGGTTTTTAAGCAATGACTGGGTGGCAGGCAAAAGCGTGTAGCGTTTGTCCGAGGTCAGGTCCAGTCGGAAATAGAAGAATGACGCAGCAAGATTAACGAGGGCAACGAGGGCGATTGCCGCCAATACCCGTAACAGGTTACTTTTCATTTAAGAATGGTAGAGACCGGCACCGAAATTAGTGATTTTTACGCGAACGCTTCGGACCGCCCGCAAAATTGTGGGAGATGTCGTGCGCATGCCGTGAAGCGCCGCTGCCTTTATTTCTTAAGGGTAACGGAAAAAAGCGATTCAGAATATTTTTACATTTGAGAAAAATGATGCTGTCTGAAACGGCTCGGAGCGGAATGACGGATGACATTCATCCCGACGGGAGCGCAGCGGCGGCAGTCATTCTGAGAAAGAAGTTTTTTGCGAAAACACCTTGTAGCGGAGATGACAAATAGATGTTGTCAATGGAAGTCAATGGTAGCCGGAGGCTACCACCCGGAGGTCCTCCTGAGCGCAGCGCGGCGGAGTCGAAGGATCTCCTGTTGTTATAAAAAGTCCTCTGAAAGGGATTGGGTACTGGAAGCGGGAGATCCCTCCACTGCGGTCGGGATGACCCTCCGGTTGGTGCGGCTCCAAACCTGTTTTTGTCAATGGTAGCGCAGCGGAATGGAGAGATCTCACTGATCGGGCAGATCATATGGGGAGATTCCTCGGCTTCACTGCGTTCTGCTCGGAAAGACGCTGCACCGCTGCGTTGCGCTCTGAATGACGGGGCGAATAGGCCTTTTCAGATACTTTACGAACAAACTCTTATCAATGAGCACAACTGTATCAGCCGAAATTATTACCATCGGCGATGAAATTTTATTTGGCCATATACTGGACACCAACACACAGTGGATAGGTCTTGAATTAACTGATATCGGCATTTTACCGGCCAAGAAAACATCGGTCGGAGACCGTTATGACGAAATCCTCGAAGCGTTCCGCCGCGCCTTTGACAGGTATGACGTAGTTATTGTCACCGGCGGGCTCGGGCCTACCAAAGACGATATTACCAAGCAGGTGTTGTGCGATTTTTTTGAAACGGAGCTGGAAATCCACGAAGAGGCTCTGGAGCATGTAACGGCTTTTTTCAGCAAACGCGGGAGAGAGATGATTGAGTCGAACCGTTTGCAGGCGGCATTGCCCAAAAAGTGTAAGTACCTTGTCAACCATTGGGGAACAGCTCCGGGGATGTGGTTTGAAAAAGACGGGAAGGTGCTGGTTTCCCTGCCCGGAGTTCCCTACGAAATGAAGGAACTCATGAAACATTCGGTACTTCCTGCGCTTGAAGCCCATTTTTCGCTGCCGGTTATTGTCCATCACACGATCCGTACCATTGGCATTGGGGAGTCGTTTCTGGCCGAGAAAATTGCCGATTGGGAAAATGCCTTACCGAAACATGTTAAGCTGGCTTATCTGCCCTCATTCAGCGGAGTAAAGCTCAGGCTGACCGGGTACGGCAGCGACCGCGTGGCGTTGACGGAAGAGCTGCTGAAGTACGGTGAAGGGCTCAATATGCTCGCCGGGATCTATATTTATGCGCAGAATGAACTGGAAATAGAGGAAAAGGTAGGGCAATTGCTTGCCGAAAAAGGCGCTACCCTGGCAACTGCCGAGAGTTGTACCGGTGGTTACATTGCGCACCGGATTACGGGTATTCCTGGCTCCTCAACTTATTTTCTGGGGGGTGTGGTAAGTTATGCCAACGAAGTGAAAGAGGCTGTGCTGGACGTCCCTTCGGAATATCTGAAAACCTATGGGGCGGTGAGCGAGCAGGTCGCTGAGGCCATGGCCGAAGGGGTTCGAACCCGCCTGGGAGCCACTTTTGCCATATCGACCACCGGGATCGCCGGCCCGGGCGGAGGAACTGAAGAAAAGCCTGTAGGCACAATCTGGATTGCCTGCGCAGGCCCGCAGGGGACCGTGAGCCGCAAACTTCAACTCGGTACGCTTCGCGATGTCAATATACAGCTTACCGCAATGCATGTTCTGAACATGCTCAGGCAGTCTTTGGAACTTGATTAGATTTCTTCGTCGGAGTTACCGGGCCCGCTAGCGGGTAAAGACAGCGGTTCTCGCCGTGAATCCGGCAAAATGGGCGGATATGTATTACTTTTGTAGGAATAACAACCAATTTGGATGAAGATAGTTGAAATGGTCATGCCCCAAATGGGCGAAAGTATACTTGAATGTACGGTACTGTCGGTGTTGAAAAACGTGGGCGATCACGTGGAGGCGGATGAATCGGTGATGGAAGTAGCAACCGACAAGGTAGACACCGAGGTACCTTCAAGCTTTACCGGAATTCTTAAGGAGTGGCTGGTCAGGGTGGATGATGTCGTGGCGATCGGCAGCCCCATTGCAAAAATTGAAGTGAGCGAGGAGGCTTTGGATGATACCGATATTGATGTAGATCCGGAAACGGTAGCAGCGCAGCTGGAGGGAGAAATGTCGGTGATTGCCGGGAATGTGACAGCTCCTGTACCGGTTGCGGCTACCAGGGAAGGCGGGGAATCGCAGCATAACAATGGCTTCTTTTCACCGCTTGTGCTTAACATAGCGGAGAAAGAAGGGGTTTCCCGGGCCGAACTGGCGGCGATAAAAGGTACCGGCGCGGAGCGCCGTGTGACCAAAGACGATATGCTCGCCTTCCTGAAAACGAGAATTAAGGGAGCGAAAGTACCCGTTGCTTTTGTATCGGGCGAGGTTGAAATTATAGAAATGGACCGTATGCGCAAGATGATTGCGCAAAGGATGCTGGAGTCGAAGCAGATCAGCCCCCATGTAACCGCTTTTGCCGAGACCGATATGACGGCGGTGGTCCATTGGCGGGACAGAATCAAGCACCAGTTTTTAGCAAAAACCGGAGAGGGCATCACTTTTACTTCGGTTTTGGTGGCTGCCACGGTAGATGCCATCAGGAAATTTCCGCTGATCAACGTATCGGTAGAAGGCGATAAAATCCTGGTAAAAAAGGATATCAATATCGGGATAGCCGTAGCCCTGCAAACGGGCAACCTGATTGTCCCGGTAATTCACAGGGCCGATCAATACGACCTGGAAGGGCTTACGCTGAAGGTAAACGACCTGGTAAAGCGCGCCCGGCACAATAAGCTGACTGCCGGTGACGTGGCAAACGGCACGTACACAATTTCAAATATCGGTACTTTCGGAAACCTGATGGGAACGCCGATTATCATGCAGCCCCAGGTGGGAATTCTGGCTTTCGGAGCTATTCAGAAAAAGCCCGCTGTCGTAGAAACACCGGGCGGTGACACCATCGGTATCCGTCAGAAAATGTTTATCTCCCACTCTTTCGATCACCGGGTGGTAGATGGCTCCCTTGGCGGAATGTTCCTGAAACAAGTCGCTGATAACCTGGAGAACTTTGATACCAGTATTACTTTTGATTAGGTTTTCAAATGCTCAGAATTGCTTTAGATATGGACGACGTACTGGCAGATACCCATGGGAAGCTGGTGCAGATCATCCTGGAAGACTTCGAGACTTCCCTGACGGAAAAAGAATTGAATAACGCTTCGCTAAAAAGTCTCCTGCATCCCCGTCAGTACAGAAAAATAACCGAAATTCTGAATGCGCCGGGTTTTTTCAGAGACATTCCGGTGATGGACGACGCAGTAGACGTGGTACGCGAATTGTCTAAATACTACGAAATTTTTGTAGCCAGCGCGGCCATGGAATTCCGGAACTCGCTTATTGACAAGTTTGACTGGCTGGATGAACATTTTCCCTTTATTCATTGGAAAAACCGGGTATTGTGCGGTGACAAGAGCATTATCAAAGCGGACTACCTGATTGACGACCACGCTTTTAACCTGATTGCTTTCTCCGGGAAGGGGATCCTGTTCAATGCCGCCGGAAATTTGGATGAAAAGGGTTTTGATCGTGTAATGAACTGGCAGGAAGTGGCAGAAAAATTCCTGGGGAACGCCAAACGTACTTTCTGATGTTACCCTAGCAAAGGCCGCTTTTAACTGCGCGGCCAGAGGAAGGTGCTATCAGGTTAAATGCCCCGTGAATGAGACTTTTATTAATTGAAGACGAGCCAAAAACGGTTCAGTCCCTGCGGCAGGGACTCGAAGAAAACGGCTATGAAGTGGATATTGCTTACGACGGGCTGATTGGCCTCCAGCTGGCAAAAAGAGGAGTATACGGATTGATTATCAGTGATATTATCATGCCGGGGCTCAACGGATTGGAACTATGCCGGGAGTTCAGAAAGACCGATCAGCAAACGCCGATTCTGATGCTTTCGGCCCTGGGAACCACTGACGACAAGGTGACGGGCTTGGACGTGGGCGCGGATGACTACCTGGTGAAACCATTTGAGTTCAAAGAGCTGCTGGCCCGGGTGCGTGCCCTTACCAAACGAAGTTCAGGCGTGTCCCAAACCAGCAATTTGCTTCGCTTTGAGGATGTGGAGGTCAATCTCGACGCCAAAACAGTTTTTCGGTCCGGTTTGAAAATCGAGTTGACCGTCAGAGAGTTTAACCTCCTGGTTTACCTGATCCGTAACCAGGGCAGGGTAGTTTCCAAAGCCGAAATTGCCGAGCGAGTATGGGATATGAATTTTGATTCCGGTACTAATGTAATTGAGGTGTACGTCAATTATTTGCGAAAGAAGATAGACCGTGACTTCCCGGTTAAACTTATCCATACCCAGTTCGGGATGGGCTACGTGCTTAAAACCGAATAACGGATGCAGATCAGGACGCGGCTTACCCTACAATTTACACTTCTTGTCAGTGGTATCCTGCTGATCTCCTTCCTGGCGATCTATTACTTTTCCTATATCAACACCAAAGAGGATTTCTATGACCGGCTTCGCTCAAAGGCGGAAGGAACGGCGTCTTTGCTTTTGAAAGTCAAAGAAATCGATAATGAGTTGCTGAAGATCATTGACGGCACCAACCGTGACCAGATTTTCCACGACAACATGATCATTTTTGATGAGGAAAACCGGGTGATATATTCCAATATTACGCCGCCGGCCCAACCCGCTATTTCGATCTCCAATTATTGGCTGGACGAGATACGCCGGGACGGCGAAATACGCTACAGCGACGGCGAATATGAAGTGGTAGGTCTGTACTACCGGTACCCTTATAACCGGGCGGTAGTGCTGTTTGCAGGCCAGGATTTGTATGGAAAAGCCAACCTGGCCAACCTGCGTACCGTGTTGCTGATTATTTTCCTGGTGGTAACCGCCGTGGTAGCACTTGCCGGCTGGTTTTTTGCGCAGCGTGCGTTGGCTCCCATAACCCGCGTGATGAACGAGCTGGAAGGGATTCTCCCGCAAAACCTGGGCGTAAGGTTGCGGGCGTCGGGTAATAAAGATGAGATCGGAAGGCTTACTTCTACTTTCAATCAATTGCTTGACCGGATAGAAAACGCCTTCCAGGTGCAGAAGACGTTTGTTGCCAACGTATCGCACGAGCTAAAGAACCCGCTCACCAAAATTAATTCTCAGTTGGAGGTGGTTTTGCTTAAAGACAGGGAGCCTGATGTGTACCGTCACACCGTTTCGTCGGTACTGGAAGATATCCGGGACCTGTCCCAATTGTCGGATTCGCTTCTGGAGCTGGCCAAAGTGAGTGATGACCGCCGGGATTTGTTGACCGAAAGAGTCCGGATAGACGAGCTGCTGCTCGACCTGAGGACCAAGATGCTGAACATACAGAAAACCTACACGGTTGAGCTCGACCTGGGAGAACTGCCGGAAGATGACAGTTGGCTGGAGGTCCAGGGCAACAGCGGCCTTCTGAAAACCGCGTTTCTCAACCTGATGGACAACGGGTGTAAATTTTCTCCGGACCATAAGGTGGAGGTGCGCCTGAAGACCGAAGACTCCGCTATCAGGGTCGAGGTCTCGGATCACGGGGAGGGAATACCGGAAAGCGACCGGGCGCAGATTTTTCACCCGTTTTTCAGAAGCAATAAAACTGCGGGGGTGAAAGGCTATGGTATCGGTTTATCTTTAACCGAACGGATTGTCAGGTTGCATGGCGGAACGATCAGGCTGGATACCGGCCGTGAGGGGACGACATTCACCGTGACTTTCAAGCGCAGCGGACCGGCACGACCTTAAATATTTTTCCCGTAATAGATATTGACTCCTGCCGACCAGCCCAGCCAAAGGCGGTTGGTGCCGAACATGCGCAGGTTGGGGTTAAGCCCTGATACCGGTGGCCGGCCTCCCTCGGCGAGCCTGCCCGGCTGGTAAAAATAGGTGAGGGTGGGTCCGGCTACAAGACTGATCCTTTTTGCAATTTTCAAATTCGGCAACAGCTGGAACCTGACCGCGGTAGGGGCATCTTCAAAGCTGTTTATATAGAAATTGTGAAGCACCACCTCGCTTTGTAGCTTCCAACGCGCGGAGACCGGGATGGTGTGTCCCAGCCCAAGGCCGTAGGTATACAGTTTGTCGGACGGATCGGGGCGAATGCCGAATGTAAGAATGGTATACAAATGCGAAGAGCCTGTTTTCCAGGCCAGGTTGAAAGGAGCAAGATCCGAGTAATGCGGCGAAAGGTGGGACGGGCTGTTTTTGATGAAGTTAAAAATTCCGAAGCTTAATCCATGTGTAGTGTCGGCGATATTGACTACCCCGAACTGAAGCCCCCGCAGTGTACCGGCCTTGTTCACCACGCCGAGCTGTACCCCGTTAAAATTTCCCTTGGTATGATTGATGAGTCCGCTGACCTGGACTCCCCGTGCGTTTTGCCGGTTGGAGTTGAGTAGCCCCGCGACCTGGACACCCGATACGCTTTCACGGCTGCGGTTGATAACTCCCGAGAGCTGTACGCCCCGGACCACGCCGCGGTTGACGTTGGACCAGCCGGCAATCTGAACTCCGGATAGGGAATCGATCAGGTTGTTGTGGACGCCCGCTATTTGAACGCCCTTTGCTTTCCCGTTGACCACGTTGAACAGTCCCGCTATCTGGACATACTTCACATCGCGGTTGTTGATGTTAAAGCCGCCCGCAATCTCGACGCCGTTTACGCCTGCCGTATAGCCTCCCAGCAGGTTAACGGAGACTTTGTTCACCACCTGCGCACTCATGCGGCCGTGCGTTCCCAATCCGGGGCTCAGGGATAATTGATAAGGGAAGTTGACGAAAAAACGCCCGACGTTGATACTATTGAGCCTTAATTTGGTTGAGACGAACATTCTCGAAAAAAAACGCTGAAATGCGCTGCCGTTGGTTACCACTACTTCGGCCAGTTCGAGCGTTTTTGGCCGTAGATAAACAGCGGGAGGGCTTGTACCGGTAGGGCCGATCTGAAAAGTTGTGTCATGGTACCCGATCCGGCTCACGGTAATCTCGATCGGCAATACTTTTTCACGGATCCGGAGCTTGAAAGCCCCGTCATCGCCGCTCAGCGTGGATACCAGGGTGGTTTTGGAGTATACCGACGCGAAATCAACGGATGTTCCTGATGTTTCTTCCAGAATTCTTCCCTGCGCGACGGCGAATTTTTCTGTATTTTCCCTGGGTTTCAGAATGATGTACTTGCCTTCTTCCCTGTAGTATACATGAGACCCGACCAGGCGGTCAAGCACCTCCCTGACCGGGGTGTCGGATACCGTCAGGCTAACCAGGCTGTCGCCGGGAATATGCCGGCTGTTATATGAAAAGTAAAACCCGCCCAGGGAAGCAATTTTCTGAAGCGCGCCTGAGAGCGGTTCGCGGCTGACCGAGAATGTTACCTGCTTTTGCAGGAATCCCTGGCCCTGGGCACTGCACAGGGAGACCAGGCATACTAAAATGCTCCCCCAAAATTCAGCCAGTGTAGGTCGTAACAATTTTTTCAACCCGGTGCGATTTACCTGATTACAATAATCCCGTTTTTTTCTTCGTCGTGCGTACCCATTGTTTGATTAATAACGTCCAGGTTGTAACGAAGCGGTTTGTTCAGGTCGAATGTCGTATTGATTTTTTCGGCAACGCGGCCAGGGTCAACTTTTATTTCTGTTTCGTAGTAGGCTGCCAGCACATTGATAACCCTGAGCAGGGGCAGGTTGTTCGACACCAGCTTTTTGTCTACATAGTATTGATATAACTCATCTTCTTGCCGGATCTTTTGCCATTCGCCAGAGTTCCCGGGAACCGTAACTGCCTGGCCGGGGAGGAGAATGGCGCGCTTTCCTCCGCCGGTTACCTCAACTTTACCGGTTTTTACGATTACCTCCGTTCCTTCCTTACCCGCTTTGACATTGAAAGATGTTCCCAATACCTTAACTTCTACGTTGCCTACGGTAATAATAAACGGTTTTGCCGTGTCCCTGGCCACCTTGAAAAATGCTTCTCCTTCCAGGGTTACTTTTCTTGTGGTTTCGTTGCTGAAATCGGTCTGAAAGGTCATCCTTGAATGTTTGTTAAGGTATACCTCGGATCCGTCCGAAAGCGTTTCATGCAGGGTCTCGTGCCGGCTGCTCACAACGCGGCCGGTGGTTTCTTTTGCCGGGCCTGAAAGGTAAAAAACGATACCGGCGCCTATCAAAAGCAGGACAGTTGCCGCTATTCTTAATAACGGCCGGAGATTGCGTGTGCGTGTACCGGTTTGCCGCGCAGTTCTTTTTCTGAATTCCTCCCAGGCAGTTTCCTCGTTCAGGCCCTGCTCAGGCAACAGAGAAGCACTTTTGTCCCAGATTTGCCGGAACTGGTTGTAATATTTTTCATTTTCCGGGCTTTGGCTCAGCCAATCCTCCAGAAGAGAAAATTCTGTAGACGAAGCTTCTCCTGCCAGTGTTTTGACCAGAAGCATGTCGATATTTTCGGGGTGATGTGTGGCCATATCTCAGCAGAAAAAGGGAGTAAGCAGTAGCAGGAAAGAAGGCAGGTATTCGGCAAGCTTTACTCTCAGGAGCCTCAAGGCCTTGCCCATCTGGTTTTCGACCGTTTTTACCGGTAAGCTCAGCTCATCCGCAATTTCCTGGTACCGGAGTTCCTCGAAGCGGCTCATCTGAAATATCGTGCGGCACTTTTCCGGAAGCTCGCCAAGCGCCCGCCTGATTTTTTCTTCAAGTTCTCTGGTCTCCAGCTGTTCGCTGGCCGGTTGCTCAAATTGTTCACGTTCCATTGCATAGTTCTGGTAAGCATCCCTGACCTTCAAATGCTTGAGATAATTGAGGCTGTCGTTGTAAACAGACCGGTACAGATAACCCGTGACAGATTCGTTGATGGATACCTGTTCCCTTTTTTCCCAGAGCCTGACAAACATATTCTGGACAATTTCTTCCGCTACCTCACTGTCTTTTACGACAGTGAAGGCATAGCGCACCAGGCCTTTAAAGTTTTTTTTAAAGGTAGATTCAAAAAATTTTTCGTGGTCCTGATCGAGCGCTTCGGGTTCTGGCACCATTAATTCCGTTAGCATTTGCCGGTAAAGATATTCTGCGACTTCGATAATAGGACAACCTTAAACCCGTTTACCCTTTTTTTTTCTAAAAAATATTTAACACTCCCCCTCACCCCTCAAACCTCACCCCTCAAATCTTCTATCAAGCAAAAACAGCCGCCCGGAACTCCGGGCGGCTGTTTTTGCTTGATAGAAGATTTATTTTTCGAAAAGCATCCAGTCAAGATGGAACATATTGTCGTTTGATTCACTGTTTTCAAACGTCAGGTAGATATCCCGAATTCCTTTTTGCGGCTTGACCGGCATAATTATCTCGGTCCAGTCTTTTTTCAGATCCTGCACTTTCCCTTTGGGGATTACGGCTTCGCCGAGTACCGCACCATTTCTGCTTCCGTCACGCATAACGATCTTTCCCCCGGCGCCATGCACCTGTGCCCGGAATTTTACACGTCTGATCCCCTGGAGGTCAATACCGTTGAACCGTACAAATTTGCCGTTTCTCAGGTTGGTGACATAGGAATTGAAACCATTGTTGGCAGTCGCGATAACTACGCCTACATTGCCTTCTTCGTAGTCCTCCAGCTGGATCAGCGGATTCCGCAGGACGAGGTACTTCTGGGTTGTAATGGGCTCAATTCCGTTGGCGCCGCCATCGGTGTAGGAGACATACAAGACGTAAGCTCCCTCATGCTGATCTTTTTTATGCTGATCAAAAGATTTTGAGCCGGTAAGCGGAATGTTTTCGCTACGGTGGCTGAGAGAGAGTATGTAACCTGCAATTTCAGAGGCATCTTCCTTCGACAAGGTAGGATGGGGAGGCATGGGGTAGGTGCCCCAGGTGCCGGCTCCGCCGCTGATAATTTTCGAAGCAAGGAATTCCGGCGCTTCCTTTTTGCCCTGGTAATGTTTGGAAACTTCCTGCAAGGAGGGCCCTATAGACTTCGTGTTCAGCTGGTGACAGGCTTTACAATCGAGGCTGTTATAGAGCTTTTCAGTTTTTGCATACTTAATGTTTCCGCTTCCTGACGACAGCACACTGGCCAGATCTTTTCTGAAATCGAGGTAATGGTAACCGGTGGTGAGTCTGCCCGGGTCAACGGTCTTGTCTTCTTTGTCGCTTACCCTGATTTGGTATCGGACTTTCGCATTGTCCCAATAGAAGCTCGTATTGTCTTCACTCGTGATTTGCACCGCCGGCGGAGTGTTACCCACGCTTACGTTCAGGGTTGCAGTACCGGTACCGCCATTCTGGTCGCTAACAGACAGTACGGCGGTGTATTTGCCGGGCTTTTTGAAAGTGTACCGGGTATTGGGCGTTTTGAATTTTTTGCCGTCGATGGTCCATTCATAAGAGAGCCGGTCGCCCGGGTCAAAGTCTTTTGAGCCTTCCGACGAGAATTCTACGGTTAACGGGGCTGCACCGACTGTTTTACTGGCTTTGGCAACGGCCTGCGGGTTCCGGTTTCCTTCGCTGTATTCAATCCTGATGATACCGGCGTCGGTATTGGGTGCGAACCAGTTGGTGCCGTAAGCAAGCAAATAGATGGCACCGTCATGTGCGATGCGCATATCCATGGGGGCAACTACCTTTAAATTGGGCAGAAATGGCTCCATGCTTACATAATTACCCTGATCGTCCATGGTTACGGCCATGATCCAGCGACGCACCCAGTCGTAGATAAACAGTTTTCCATCGTAATACGCCGGGAGTTTAAACGGCGCGTCGGGGTAAAGGTCCTTGTAATAAACCGGGCCGGCCATAGCGCTGGCGCCACCTTTCCCGACCAACGGCCACCTTTTGGAAGGACCTTTTCCGTACCAGATAAAAGCGGGCTGTGCCGGCGGCAATTCCCTGACCCCGGTATTGTTCGGGGAGTCATTTACCGGGTGAGCCGGGTCTTTTGCAGGGCCTTCCTTTTTGGTTTCGAAATCGTACTTCGGAAACGCTTCATTGGCGCCCAGGAAGTACGGGTAACCGAAAAAGCCCGGTTTCCTGGCCTGGTTAATTTCGTCGTAGCTCAGTTTTCCCTCTTCTGCCTTTATTTCAGTGTCGGGCCCTACATCTCCCCAGTATACATAGCCGGTCTTGGCGTCAACGGAAATCCGGAAGGGGTTGCGGCAGCCCATTACGTAAATTTCGGGCTTTCCTTTGGAGCCGTCTTTCGGGAAAAGGTTCCCGTCCGGAATGCTGTAAGTACCGTCCGGTTCCGGTTTGATCCGGATGATTTTTCCCCGGTAGTCGTTTGAGTTGGCCGAAGACGCCTGGCCATCAGACAGGTGCCTGCCCGGGCGCTCGTCGGTTGGGTTGTGCCCTTCAATTTCTTCCGCGTTGGTATTGTCGCCGATGGAAAGGAAAAGATTGCCCTTTACATCAAAAACAAGGTGACCGGCCGAGTGGCAGCAGTATACCCGTTGTGTCGGTATCTCAATCAACACCTTCCTGGAGCTCATATCGAGCTGTCCGTCGCGGAATTCGTACCGGGCCAGCTCGCTGACGCTACGTTCACCACCTACGGAATAGTACAAATACACCCAGTGGTTTTTGGCATAGTCCGGATCAAGGGCAACGCCCAGGAGGCCGTCTTCAATTCCGCTGAACACATTGAATTGCGCTACCGTGCGCACCTCTTTGGTGGCGGCATCGAACAGCTTTACCGCACCTTTCCTTTCTGCGATCAGAACCGAAAGATCCGGCATCACCGCCATCTGCATGGGTTCGTCAAAACCGGAAGCAAGTGTCGTATAGGTGAACCGTGTACTGTCCGGGATATCGTTCCCGTAATTGGTCAGGGACTTGGCGGGCTGATAAAAAGACCAGGACAACCCGGCCAGCAGCACGACGGCAATGGGAATCAGGCTGATTTTTAATGTATCGGGCACTCGTTTAAACATCATTGATTCAAGCGGAAGTGAGAAAAAGTTGGCTTTAATAATATAGAATAATCACATTGAAGGAGAAAACTACTCTGGCCAATGCGTTTCAAGCCCCTGTTTTCTGATTGCCTCCTGGAATTCGCCCAAAAGCCGTTTGTCCGCCCGAATGGCGCGCGGCGGTATTTTCTTCTGCATTGCGTGCACGATCAGCATGCCGGTCGCTTCGCCAATGCTCCATTCTACCGGGTGTAACCGGTAACATCCGTTGGTAATGTGCGTAGTGCCGATGTTTTTGTTGGCGGGTAAAAGATTGTCAACCCGACGCGGTAAAAGCGCCCCCAAAGGAATCTGAAAAGGCAGGGAGGCAAAGTCGATGTAATTATTGCCTTTGTTGCTCGGGTGAAGGTCAATGTGGTAGTACCCCGTTCCGACGCTGTCAAAAAAGTCGGCTGATTTCTTTCCGGCTACGTCGCCGGCTACCAGCTTCCTGTTCTCGGCGCCTACATGTTCCTCCAGAATTGTAAATTCGGCCCTGATACGCCGAGATTCCCTGATATAGGGGTACATGGCCATTCCGTCTTCTGTCCCCATAATGTCATGGCGAAGGCGAAGACCTTTCCAGCCCAGGCCACCGTCAGGACGGGGTGCTTCTGTCTGGAGCCAGTAGAGAAAAGAGAGGTTGAGTTGTTTCGCTCCTTCCAGGGTGGTCTTCACTTCTTTCTCGCTTACGTCGATCAGGTTGCCCATCATGTAGTCGTTCTGCGGCCAGTTGACCAGGCTGACGTCGCCTATGGTGCCGGGGCGGAAATTGGCTTTGTTCAATATCCGCCTGTAAAGCCACAAATTGAGCGAGTTGCCTGTCTTCTCGCCGCGCGGGTTGAAGCCGAGCTCTTTTGGTTCCAGTGTTTTGGGGTTGGAGTACTTCAGCTCGAGCTGTTTCCCCGACCAGGCCGGCTGAAGCGGCGGGATGTATTTTGACCAGTAGCTGTATTTTGCCGGTTTGTCAATAACGTGATCGGCTCCTTCCTCGTAACCCAGGGCAAAGCACAGCGTAAATGCCTGGTGGTTGTCGGGATCAGCTTTTTCAGGGGCGTGAAGTTCCCTGGTTTCGCTTTTCGATTCAGTCCCTTTTACGTATTCTGTTTTGGTGAGCGGCAGCAGTTCCCCGGTTTCGGTCGCATCCACAAAATAGGGTGCGCGGACTGCTATCTTTTGACCGGTAAACCGGTGGGCAACCTCAACGGCGCTTACCTTGTCGCCTGAAGTTTCTCCTTTGGACGGTCGGTAGTTAAGCAGGATCCTGAGTTGCCCGGAGCTAAGGTAGGGTTGAAGCATTTCATATAGTACGGCAACGGTAACACGCGGCTCGTGGCAAATCCTGGAAACACTTCCGTCCCCCGGGTTGAGATTAGGCCGTTTGGCCGCCTCGTCGGTCATTGGATAGTTGCGCTGGTAGTAGCCGCGTACCCGGTTCCTGTACTCGCGGTAAGACGCCGGCGCCCCGTGCGATTCGATCCACTGGTGCTCGTCAGGCGGTACTCCCTGCTGTGCTACCTGTCCGCCAATCCAATCGGTTTCTTCCGTCATGATAACCCGGAGGCCGTTCCGGCAAAGGGCCAGGGTTGCGGCGACACCGCCCAGACCGCCGCCTGCAACCAGGACATCGGTTTTAAGCTCATGGTTACCCGGCGGCATTTGCGGGTTAGCGTGCAACGGGTTATCAACTGTAAAAGCTGTTCCTGCCGCTCCGGCAGTCAGGAGAAAATTTCGTCTGTTCATCATCTTTATCAAAAGGGGTGGCAGTGGGGTTGGAGGCATGAGGTTTGAGGTATAAGCCGTTAGCCGACACACAACAGGGCTACGTTTACACCTCAAACCTCAAGGCTCATACCTCAAGACTCACGGCTGTTAATAATCTTTATTTTGTTTCAAGTTGGGGTTACGGTCAATTTCCAATTGCGGAACCGGGAGGAGATTGAACCGGTCATTCCAGAAACGGTTGCGGTCTCTTACTTTGAGCTTTTCCTTGTAGGCTTCGTAGCTGGGAACATCGTTGAGGTCATGACGCGCCGACAATTTGAAGTTCGGTATCATGTCCGGGGTTACGTCTTTGTAACCACCAGTCAGCAGGTTGCCGCCGGCATCAAGGCTTGTAGCAATGGGGAAGCCGTAGCTTGGGCCGGCATTGGTAAGGTCACCAATATTCCATCTTCTCATATCGGTGAAATGAAGACCCTCCATAATCAGCTCGACTTTGCGCTCGCGGCGAACGAGCTGGCGCATTTTGTCCTGGTTCCCGATACGGTCTGCCGAAACCTTCGGCATTCCCGAGCGTACCCGAACCTGGTCAATGGCGTCATACACCGACTGATCAAGCTCGTTCAGCTCAATCTTGGCTTCGGCATAGGTCAACAAGACTTCGGCGTAGCGAAGCAAGGGGACATTACAAGTCTGGAGGTTGACTGACTCGGATGTTTCATTGGAGAACTTTTTCCAGATATAGCCCATTCCCGCGTTGACAAAGCTTGTCCATGCAGCGCCGCTGTTGATATCGGCATTCACATTTTCGACCCACTGGTTGGTGTTGAAGTTGTAGAATGACGTTTTTGGGTTATAAGCCTCGAGGACAAACTTGATTCTGCCGTTGTCATTTCCGGTTGTGTTGCCCTGAACGGTATCGCCGTGCATCCAGATGGTGGATTTAAACCTTGGATCGCGGTTCAGCGAAGGTTTTTTGGGGTTATACAACGGAGATTCGTCTATTCTTTTCCCGTCGATGCATTCGTAAGTATCCACGAGTATCTGCGAAGGATGGCGCCCGGTCTGGCCGTAATTTCTCGAAACCTGGCCGAAACCAATCCAGTGATACTGCTGGGAGCCCTGATCCGAAAACATAATTTCAAACAGGGTTTCGTTTTTGACGTCGGCTTTTGCCTGGCCCTGTTTGGTGAAAAGGTCGTCATATTTTTGTGCCAATGCACGTTGCCCGATCACTTGTTTCGCAGCTGCGGCAGAAGCTTTGAAGTACTCGGCGCCTTTGCCGCCGTAGTTCAGGCTGCCGCCTAAAAGGGCAGCACGGGCTTTGAGTCCCAGGGCCGCAGCTTTGTCAACCCGGCCGCGCTCCGTTGTGATCCAGGGCAGGTCGGCGGCCGCTTTTTCGAGGTCTTCCAGGATGAAATCCAAAACCACAGCGCGGTCAGTCCTGCCCACTTTGTACTCCTCGGTGGTTACAGGTTTGGTGAAAAAGGGAACGTCACCGAAGTTGGCTATCAACTGGTAGTAGGCATAGGCGCGTAGTACCCGGGTTTCGGCCAGATATTGAGCTGACTTGCCTTCAAGTGTGGATAAGAACGGTTCGGCACCGGAAAGAACGCTGTTGGCACGCGCTACAGTTCCGAATAAGTTGGTCCAAAAAGCGATGATTACCGCGTTGTCGGGGTTTAAAGAGCCGCCCGCGCCGATGGTTGTGTTTTCTGCACGTTCCGTCGCCATCGGTGTCCAGTGATCCAGCATGACGTTGAACGGAAGCCGCGCCGCCGGGAAGTAGTAGAGATTCTGGTAAACTCCTGTCAAACCGGTTTTTACCGCCGCCTCAGACTTGTAGAAGCCGCCGGACGAGAAGTCATTCGGCTCTTTGTCGAGGAGATCCTTGCAGGAGAACAGAGACGCAGCCAGGGAAACCTGTAGTAAAACTGCGTATATATTTAATTTCTTCATCTGGGTGAAAATTGATGTGATGATATGACGATGAGCTGGTGGACGGATGTGTTCGTGAGCGGATGTGACTTCCGATTTCCGATTTCCGATTTCTGATTTCTGATTTCCAACTTCAGCTCATCTCCTTTTTTTTAGAATTGGATGTCAAGCCCGGCGGTCAGTGATCTCATAACCGGGTAGAAGCTGCCGCCCTGAACTGCGTTTTCCGGGTCATAGCCTTTGTAGGCGTTTGAAATGGTGAGCAGGTTCTGGCCGGACACATAAAAGCGTGCTTTGCCGAGTTTTACCTTCTGGGTCACCGAGGCAGGTAAGGTGTAGCCCAGCACAGCGTTCTTAAGCCTTGCATAGGCGCCGCTTTTCACCCAGAAAGAGGACACGATGTTGTTGGGATTGGTGCCGGAACCGTCGATGAGCAGAATCGGGAATGCTGCGTCACGGTTGGTTTCTGTCCAGTAGTCAAGCTGGTGCCTGAACATGGATCTCCCTACGTAAAAAGGCCGTGCCCCACCGCCGGAGTAAAAGATGTCTCTTTTTCCTACTCCCTGGAAAAACATAGTGAAGTCGAACCCTTTCCATTCCGCGCTGAGATTAAGACTGTATTCATAGCGTGGCGCAGGGTTGCCGATAATTGTCCGGTCGAAAGCGTTGATCACGCCGTCGGGTTTTCCCTCGGGGCCGGACAAATCCTGGTATTTAATATAGCCGGGTTTCACGTTCTGCCGTTCGCCGTAGACCGGTGAATTGTCGATTTCGCTCTGGTTCTGGAAAAAGCCCTGGGCCACATAGCCATACCAGGAGTCAATCGGGTCACCTTCACGCGTAATTTTTTCGGTAACGTATTCCTTGCCATACAGGTTGACGATTTTGTTTTTTACGTCAGACACGTTGGCGGAGACACTGTATTTAACCTCTCCGATGCGGTCTCTCCAGGTAAGCGACAGGTCCCAGCCGCGGTTGCGCATGGAACCCGCGTTTTCCCAGGGTGAGGCAAGGCCTACATAAGCCGGAATCGGGAACTGCTGAAGCATGTCATTGATATTCCGGACATAGTAATCGAGCGACATTACGAGTTGTGAGCTCATCAGCTCGGCATCCAACCCGAAGTTAAGCTGGGTTGATTTTTCCCAGGATATTTTTTCGTTTGCTACCTGGGTTTGAATGGCGCTGCTTGTAAGCAGCTTGTCGAACCAGTAGCCGGAACTCGGTGCGATAGTGGCGGCGTAAGGGAAATAGCCATTGGCTATGTCCTGGTTGCCGAGGGTACCGTATGAGGCCCGGAACTTCAGGTCATTAACGACACCCCGGGCCGGGGCGAAGAAGTTTTCTTCAGACAAACGCCAGCCGACCGAAGCCGACGGGAAAAATCCCCAGCGGTATTCTTTTTTGAACCGGGATGAAGCATCCCAACGCCCCGTGAGCTCCAACAGGTACCTTTCTTTGAAATTGTAATTGATCCGGTTGAATTGCGAGAAGATACCCCAGTCCCAGTGAGAGCCGGAGCCGATTGAAGTAGCCACGTCGCCGTGGTTAAGGTCTTCATAACCAGGGAAGGCAAACCCTTTACGCGACGCGGCGAACGACCGGGCGGCTTTGTCTTCGGTCTGGATACCGGCCAGAAGCTTGAGGTAGTGGCTGCCGAGTTGTTTTTCGTAGCTACCCTGCAGGTTAAATTGCTTCGTGATCAATTGTGTCCACGCTTCCTGTTTTTCTGTTCCACCAGATGGGTAGGTAGTTTTGAAGACACCGTTTTCATAAGTACGGTAAGGTCTGATAAAATAATCCGATTTGGTCTCCAGTCTTCTTACGCTGTAGCTGGTCAAAAAATCAAGTCCGGCCAGGGGTGTAATATTCGCAAACCCTTTCAGGATCATTTCCGGTGTGGTTTCGTTGTGGGTGCCCGACGCTCGGGAGCTTGCAATGGGGTTATCGCCATTCTGTCCGTAGCCCCAGGTACCGTCCGGGTTGATGCCTGAAAAAACAGGTACGAAGGTAGTCGCCTTGTTGATAATTGTTTCGGGTGAGTCTACCGCCGGGCGTTCGGCTTTTGAAGAGCGCAGGTTGAGGTCAGTGCCTATTTTCAGCCATTTGTTGATTTGCGCGTCGGTGTTCATGCGCATGGTCAGGCGCCTGTAATTGTTGTTGGCAATGGAGCCGTCCTGGGTAAACATCCCCACGTTTCCGAAGAACCTGAATTTTTCCGTACCGGCGCCCATGCTTACCGAATGGTTTTGCATAAAAGCGTTGTTGCGGATTACTTCTTTGCGCCAGTCGGTGTCGTACCGTTCGAGTCCGTCGGCGCCTTCCGTTTTGTATTTATTGATCAGCTCTTCGCTGTATTGCGGCGCCAGGTTAGAATTGGCCCGGGCCACGTTAATGGCTTCCATGTATTCAATGGCTGACAGGGGGTCAGGCATCTCGGTAGGCGTATTGACACCGGCAAAACCGCTGTAATTGATTTTCAATGCGCCTTTGTCAGCCCTTTTGGTCGTGATAAGAATAACACCGTTTGAGGCGCGCGAACCGTATATGGAGGCAGACGCCGCATCTTTCAAAACGGAGATAGAAGCGATGCTGTTCATGTCGATATTGTTCATGTCCCCTTCTACGCCGTCGATAAGAATCAGCGGGGCAGCGCTGGAGTTAATTGAGCCTGTACCACGGATCCGGATGGTGGCGCCGTCGGCCCCGGGGCGCCCCGATGACTGGGTTACGGACACACCCGGTACAAGCCCCTGAAGGGCGTTGGAGGTATTGGTGGCATTCCTGCGTACCAGGTCTTCTCCCTTCACATTCTGCACGGCGCCCGTCAGGTTGACTTTTTTCTGGGTACCGTATCCTACGACGACCAGTTCCTCCAGCGTACGGTTGTCGGCCTGCAGGGTGATGCTCAGCTCAGTTTTTGTGCCTACTTCCACTTCCTGCGTCACAAACCCTACAAATGAAAGCACAAGTACCGGGTTTTGGCCGGTCACATTCAGAGAAAAGCGGCCATTGATGTCGGTGGTAGTACCCAGTTGAGTGCCTTTAACCAGGATGCTCACGCCGATAAGCGGCTCGTTCTTTTCGTCCACTACAACGCCGTTTACTTCGGTAGCAGTTTTGACGGAAGAGGTATTGTCCTGTCTCTCCACGGTTTTGGCCGCTCCCGAGGTTTTTGCCTTTACCACAATGGCCTGGTCGATAATTTCGTACGTCAGCGGCTGGTTCTGAAAGGTAATTTTGAGGATATCTTCCAGCGTTCCGTTGTCTATGTCTATCGAAACGGGATTGGCTTTTTTGATCAGCTCATTGCTGTAGATGAACTGGTGGCCGCTTCTTTTTCGAAGGGTCTTTAAAACCTGCTCCAGCGGTGCATTCTTGAAGCGCAACGATAGTTTTTGCAAGAGAAAACCGGCATTTGCCTGGAAAAAGCCAAGCATCAGACAGAGGAGCAGCAACTTCCTTAGCGCAGGCGGGTTACTGATTGTTGAGAAAAAGCGTCGGTACCCCAACGAATTTATCCTTTCGGGCATAGCAAGCACGTGGTTAAATGGTAAAAAAAATCTGATTGGTTTTTGGTAATTGAACTGTGGGTTAATTGGTATCGCAAGGTCTTTTTGATTCAGAGAGGCGAATGTTTATTTTCTTTAATGCGAAGTTTTTTGCCTACAAACTCGAAATGCACATCGCCGGAGGTTTCAAGAATTTTGAGGAAAACCGGCAGTGATTTGTCCATGGAAATCGATGCTGTGAAGTGCCGGTCCGGTATGCGGGTATTGGCAACCAGCTCTACGCCATACCATCGGTACAGCAGTTTTACCACTTCCGACATCGGTGTGTTGTCAAACTGGAAGCGCCTGTCTTTCCAGGCGGTCATTTCCAGTACATCCACTTTCGTGACAGAAAGGTCGCCGTTGTCTGCCCACGCCATTTCTCCCGGAACCAATACCTTCGTCTTTTGTGAAGAATGAACTTGTACGACACCCTCTACCAGGGTGGTTTTAATGCCCGGGTCGCCGTCATACGCGTTTACATTGAACCGGGTGCCGAGCACTTCAACGCTGGCAGGACCCGACTGGACGGTAAAGGTGGTCGCCGGTTTGCCCGGATGGGTCTTCCCGGTGTTGGCTACGTCAAAAAAGGCTTCCCCTTCTAATTTTACAATGCGGTTCTGCGTTGAAAAAACAGCGGGGAAACTCACTGACGACATGGAATTGATCCACAGGTGACTTCCGTCGGCGAGACTGACCCGCAGCTGGCGCCCTACCGGAGTTTGTAGCAGATGCCAGCTTTCGGAAGAGGTACTGCCGGGGCCTGTGTTAACAAATGAAATCGTGTTGTTCTTTAATGTAACCGTTTCATTCTTCAGCTGAATGACGGTATCGGTGACGGATTTACCCAACTCGACTACCTGGAGATCGCCTGATGTCAGGCGGATCGCGCCGGTCATGGGGTCGTAGGGCCGGGTGTCACCGGAAATGGCCAGGCCACTGTTTTCCCTGTTCCCGAGAAAAAACGTCAGCATTCCGCCGGCGAGCAACAAAATGGCTACGGCAGCGGCCCAGGTGGCACGATGGCTGAAGAACGGGCTCCTTAGAGGCCTCCTTACGGTATCTTCCCGGATTTTGCGGCTGATATTGGCCCAGGCGTTTCCGGTATCGAGATTATTCAGGAATTGAAAAGCCGCAGTCCTGTCTTCGGCCGATTCCAACCGTTTGACGAGGGCATCGTTGGCCGGGCTTTGCTGCCGCCATATTTTCAGCTCTTCAGCTTCCGATACCGTCAGGTTCTCCTGCAGGTGCCTGGCCAGCAGGTAAGTAATTCGTGGGTTCTCCGGGTTATAAACCATGCGCTGCTTGATTTCTGACTAAGACAACCAAGCCTGGTTCCGGGGTGAAAAGAAAATAAAAAAAAGTAAAAAAATTATAAAGTCCACCGCTGCATCCAGCAGCCCACCCCTCAAACCTCATACCTCACGCCTCAAACCTCACCCCTACAAAAAAAACAGCATCAAATCTGAAGGCAGCCGCTTTTTGAGCAGTTCGAGCGCGCGTTGTTTCTGGGTTTTGACAGAGTTGACCGAGATGCCGAGCTTGTCGGCAATTTCGTCGTTCTTCATCCCGTGGAAATGGCTCATTTCGGCGATTTTCTTGCAGACGGGCGGCAGAGTTTCAATGGCTTTGTAGAGAAAGACCAGCGTTTCCGACTCCAGGAGGTATTGCAGGGCAGTCTGCTCGTCTGCTTCGTCCAGGCTGAGTGACGTTTCCTGCTTTCTTATCACGGCGCGGTGTTTGAGTACATTCAGGCAATCGTTCCGGACGGTGGTATAGAGGTAGCTTTTGACAGCCAAAAAATGATCGGCGACATTTTGGCGGTTGTTCCAGAATTTGACGAACGCATCCTGTACAATATCCTCTGCGTCTGATTGTGACGCGATTATCTTGTAGGCAAAAAAGACCAGTGAATGGTAATTTTCTTTGAATAGATGTTGCAGGTGATTCGGTTCCAGCCCCGTGTCATCCGATTGCTCCCACATTGCCGTGTTTTTTGGCTCGGCTTTACCCTCTTACACTTATTGGAGGTCAGGCAGATGCGTTTTTGTTGACACGCAAATTTAGCATTTGACAAATGGATTCGCAAACCAGACTGCAGATGGGAAGTGGACGAATTCGGGAAGCAGCCCGGGACGGGAGGACAGAATCAACCGAAGTGACACGCGGTTTTCATGGCCTTGCAGGGTGAAAATACCAACTTTTTTTAATATGAATTATTTAATGTTATCTAGGATGTATTCGTGTCTAAAATACGGTTTATCCGATTTAAGTTATTGAGAAGTAACTGATTGTATGTGGTGTTCTATTTTTAATCCGATTCTTGTATTGGATATTTTCAAGAAATACTACTTTACTTCGGTTTTTGATAGTAATTATTTAGTTAAATTTTGTAACTTTTTAAATAACATTATATTTCTTTTGTATCGTTTGCCCTGCTTAAACACTAACTATTTTACAATTAACATGAGAAAACTCTTACTTTCGCTGTTATGCCTGGGGTTGCTGACTTCAGGCATTCATGCACAACAGGCGGTCCGAGGGCACGTCAGAGATACCAACGGGGAGGCCCTCCCGGGGGTAAACATTCTGGTGAAGGGGACGCAGGTCGGGACGACCACACAAAATGACGGTACCTATGCATTGCAGGATGTTCCCAGAGGGGGAACACTTGTATTTTCGTTTGTGGGGTATTTGACGCAGGAAATCGCGGTTGAAAACAGGAGTGTGATCGATGTTCAGCTGGCAGGTGATCAAAAAACACTGGATGAAATAGTTGTCATCGGGTATGGTGTGGCCAAGAAACGGGATCTTACCGGTTCGGTTTCGCAGATAGAAGCAAAAACCATTGCCGTTCAGGCCAACTCCACGGTTACGCGCGCGCTTGAAGGGGTGGTGCCGGGGATCCAGGTGTCGTCTATCGACGGCCAGCCGGGTCTGGATATGGGGATTCGTCTCCGGGGTGCGGGCTCAACCAGCCAGAACAGCTCCAACGCCCTCATCGTAATTGACGGCGTGCCTACTGAATATCCCAACGCATTGGCATCCATCAACCCCAAGGACATAGAAAGCATCAGCGTCTTGAAAGATGCTGCTTCGACCGCGGTATACGGGTCAAGGGGTGCGAACGGGGTTTTGCTGGTAACCACCAAAAGAGGGAAAAGTGGCAAGCCGAACATTTCCTTTGAAACCCGGATGGGGGTGAATTACCTGGGCAACCTGCGTTTGGATTTGATGGATAATGCGAAGGATATCTACGAGCATGCCTGGTTGGCCATTTACAATACAGCCAGATATTGGCCGTCTGGGGGGAACAACACCTACACGACTAATGTTCAGAACCCCAACATGTCGCACGAAGCCGCCGCACTGTTTGCGAGCCAGCATTTGTTTGACTACAAAGGTTCTATGACCGATTTCGGGATGAACCTTCTGGGTAATTACATGGCGTACGAGGTTCCTGGAGCGACGTACACTACTACCGGTAGTGGGGCTTCAGCAAGTGCTACGATGTCAGGTGCTTATTTGATCGACCCGGCTACCGGTAAACTCAACCCCAATGCAAAGGAGTTGTGGAAAGCCGGTTCTTACAACGACTACTTTTTTGAAAAAATGTTCCGCCAGGAGCATACCTTGTCGGCCAGCGGCGGTTCGGATAAGATGGATTACTTCGCCTCCGTGGGCATGCTGGAAGACCCTTCCTATATCCGTGGCTCTCAGTTTAAGCGCTATAACGCAAGGACGAACGTGAATGCCCAACTGACCAAATGGTTGAAGATTGGTGCAAATCTTGGCTACAGCTACCGCAATACGCAGTCGCCGGCTACCCGTTTCGGGCGTAACCCGGGAACGGTACAGCAGAACGTCTTCCGGTGGGTGAATGGCCAGAACCAGTTGATCCCGCTGTTTGCAAGAGACCTGAAAGGAAATATCCTGAAAAACGCTGACGGAAGCGACCGGGTGAATGACAACACCAATGTGACCTATTCTCCGCTTGGCGTTCAGCCGTCTGTAGGGAATGTCAAAAACTTTCCCAACGGGACAACAGGGCAGCCGCTTTATACAACCAACCTGATTAAGCTGCTCGACAAAGATATTGACAGAAGGGAGTCGCATGATTTGAATTTGAAAGGGTACCTGACAATCAATTTCCTTAAAGATTTCAGCTTTACCACCAATGTTTCCTACGACAGGTTCTCTGAAGTGAGAACACGCTACGGTAACCTTGAAACGGGCGCGGTCGCAACGTTTGGGGCCATTGGAAAGTACTATATGAACACCGGTGTTTTCAATACGCAGCAATTGTTGAACTGGGTAAAGGAGTTCGGTCGTCATTCGATAACGGCTTTGGCCGCTCATGAATACTACCAATGGAACAGTGATTTGCTTAATTATGCTTCCGCCTATTCCCTGATTAATGATTTTACCGGACAGGGTAACTTCGTAAGCCGTTACAACAGCTCGGGAGCTCCGTTCGGAACGCCCGGCTACGGTGGGGATCTCACTGCAATGGACAGTTATTTCGGCCGTGCCGTCTACAACTATGACGACAAGTATTTTGTAGAAGGGTCGCTTCGTCGCGACGGATCTTCCAAATTCAGGTATAAAGAAAATCGTTGGGGAACGTTCTGGTCCATTGGTGGTGGCTGGAGAATTTCCCAGGAGAATTTCATGGCGGGTGTTAGAGATTTTGTGAATGACCTCAAAATCCGGGCGAGCTACGGGGTAATCGGTAACCAAAGTGGTATCGGTAACTACTCGGGGTACCAATTGTGGAATTTTGGCGCGGTTTACCAGACTTCAAACGGGGGTACAGGGATTCCGGCCAGCTTGACCTTGTCGCAGGGAGCTTTTGTCAACAGCGCCCTGACCTGGGAAAATACCCATACGTTCGATGCGGGTATTGATTTCTCTTTGTGGAACAGACGCCTGACCGGAACGGTTGATTTTTATAACAAAAACACCGTGAACTCCGTGTTTGCACAACCTATCGCGTCTTCATTGGGCCAGTCCTCGCTTACCCTGAACAGTGCCGAAATCACCAACCGCGGGGTTGAGGTTGCGTTGAATATCGACCTGATCCAAACCAAGGACTTCAACTGGAGCATCGGCCTGAACGGAACACATTACAGAACCATTCTGAACAAGTTTCCGAAAAGTGTGGGATCACCCGCTTTGGGCGGTAAATTTACCGGCTCAATTGACGGATGGAACATAGCCAGCGGCGGCGCCAATAACGGCGGTCAGATTATGTACCTGAGAGGCGAGAATATGGATTACTACAACCTCTACTTGTTTAAGTACAATAGTGTAGATCAAAAGACTGGCTTGCCTTTGTTCCAGCACACCGTCACGCAGGCAGATCATGATGCGGGCCGTTTCGTCGAGACGAGCGTGGGGTCGTTTACAAATACCACCAATTATACGTTGGCAAACCGCTATGAAATGGGAAGCGCCCTTCCAAAATGGATAGGCGGGTTTTCAACCAGCCTGCAATACAAAAACTTTGACTTCAGCGCTATCCTGGCCTATCAGTTGGGGGGCAAATTCCTGAGCGTGGAGTATGCCAACAACATTTACAGAAGCGGAAACTTTGGCAATGCCCTGTCTCAGGAACTGGTTGGCAATACCTGGACACCGGAGAATACGGGTGCAAAATTTCCCATGGTATTTTATGATGATACTTTTCGGTTTACAAGCGGCGCGACGCAAGGTCCCTGGTTGTACAGCGATATGGCATTGTTTGATGCTTCCTATTTGAATGTAAAAAACCTGACACTCGGGTATACACTCGGCAATTCGGTTCTTGAGAAAATCAAGACCAAGAGTATCCGTGTGTACGCCTCTGCCGACAACATCGCAATGTTTACCTCGCATTCCGGGATAGATCCGCGGATGTCGCTCGTAGGAGGTATGGAAGTGGGAGCGGCGGTTTACTTGCCAATGAGTACGTTTTCGGTAGGTGTTAATGTAAACTTCTAATTGAGAGAGAGATGATCAAGATTAAAAAATATACTTGCGGATTAATGGCTTCGGGGATGCTGCTATTTTCGGCTTGCGCCGATAAGCTCGAGGTGGAACCGCCGCACAATATCACGGATAAGCAGATTGCGGAACTGCTGGCCTCGGGAGATGAAGCCAAAATCAAAATTGTTATGGGTGGGATGGCCAACGCTATGCCCCTGCTTTTTAACAATGCCGGTGCTTCGGGAGCAGGTACTGCCGACATGTATTACACGGCGCAAGGCCTGGATGTCAACCGGATTCTTGAAGGAAATGACGTCGTGCTTAGTGATGTTGAGGGGTTGGATGGATTGGTAGGGCCGGTGGAGTACCAAATGGGAGATTTTATTACGGCGGCAAGTACCAAGAATTTTGCTTACTGGAAGTATGCCTGGTATTGTGTGACAACCGCCAATCAAATGCTCAATTACCTTCCGGATGATGTTGTTGCTACCAATAACTTCCTGAAGGAATGTAAAGCAAGGGGGCTGGTGGCCAGGGCCTATGGATATGCTTATCTGATGGAGAACTACCAGGATGCATTTCTCCAGGGTGGAAACGCCAAATTGGGTATAATGTTGTATGACAAATTTCAGCCAACACAACCCAATAAGGCACGGTCTACGGCGAAGGAAACCTATGACTTTATAAAGGCCGACCTCAACAACGCCATCACGCTGTTGAAAGCCGCCGGTATTGGATACACTACCGGTATAGCGGACATATCGGATATAGACCTTGGAGTTGCCAATTTTTTATTGGCCAGAGTGTCGATTTGGACCGGTGACTGGGCAACCGCCATCAGTGCAACGACGGAAATTTTAAGCAAGTACCCCAACCTGATGTCGCAGGCGCAGTACGGCGGTAAAAATACCGGAACCGCCACTGACCCGTTAATCAAACCGGAATCCAACGGCTTCCTGAACAATGAACAGAATCCGGAAGTAATTCTTGGTTTTGCGCTCGGGACCGCCAATACACACTTTCTGGCGTATATGAATCCATTTGGCAGAGGCAATGGCGGCGAACAAAGAGCCTACAAGCGGATTGATAACCGCCTTTATGAGAAAATTGCTGCAGATGACTACCGTAAAGACGGGTTTATGCTGGCTGCCTTTGGCGATTACACCTATCCCGCCAGCAATAAAGTTGCTTTTATTCCCTCTTATACCAACATGAAGTTTGCTGCGACCCACGGCTTAAACAGTACCAACAAGGCCGATGTAGGTTTGTCGTCCTTCTGCAACATGCGTGCGTCTGAAGTACTCCTGATGAAAGCAGAGGCAGAGGCGCAATCGGGAGCGGATGCCGCCGCAAAAGCTACGCTTGACAAGCTGTTGGCCGCCAGAACAAGGACAGGCGCCGTGGCGCTCACCACTGCTACGTATCCTTCCATGCAGGGGCTTACTACCCTTCAGATGGTACAACTTCAAACCCGTATTGAGTTGTGGGGCGAAGGCGGCCGCGAGTTTTACAACAACAAGCGTTGGAACATCCCGGTAGATCGTGCGAACTCCGCCAATCATGTAGCGAAGACGAGCTATCCCGTTTCTAAAATGACCCTGCAGATCCCTGAAGATGAAATGTTGTACAACCCGTTGGCGGTACAGAATTAAGAGATTTTGACGATTTATCAATGGGCTACCCGAAGTTGTTTCGGGTAGCCCTTTTTTTGATTTCCTGCGCTTACCATGGGCTTGGTAAATTCGTGCATTCTGTACAGCAAACTTACAGATGCCTGATAATGGAACGCATGGCTTCTATTGAATGGGTATCCAAAGATCAGCCTTCGACAGGCTCAGGCGCCGTCCGGATGGAATCTGCCGGATGGTGCCATCCGGATGGCGCCTGAGCTCGTCGAAGGCTGCCTACCGGAGGCTGCCATTCGGATGGCGGGTGAGCCCGTCGAACCCCTTTAACATAATCTGCCGGATGTCTGATCCTCAACCAGGTCAAAAGCTAAAGGTTGTTTATTTAAATCAAAGCCAGCCAGCGCCGCTTCTCTCGAATTCGTGGCCACTTTCATGACAGGTGGCCGCGAATGCGCGAATTGTGCTTTTTCTGCTAAAACCCCAGCAATCTTTTCAGATAAGCCGGGTAGCTGCGTCCGTCGGTACCGCCGCCGCCGTTGGTAATACTATCGCCGAAGCAGACCAGCCGTTTATGGGGCGCCGCTATCGTAAGCAGCTTTTCATAGACCGCAACGGCAATGGTACGGTACCCTTCCGGGGTGGGGTGCACACCATCTGTTTTCTGGGTATTGGCCATGTTCTGCAGCAGGCTGTCCGGCGATTCGCCGATATTTCCCACCTTCTCGAAGATATGGTGGAGGTCAAGGAAGTGCAGTTTCAATTCTTCCGCAGTTTTCCTGATCAATTCGTTAACCTGGTTTTTCCGGCCCTGGTAGCCTTCCGGGGCATAGAATGATTCCGGGTGTCGCGTATATAGGTAAGGTTCGTAAGCGGGGAGTATGTTCATCAGCAACACCTCGCTTCCGGCATCCCTGATTAACCCGATCAGTTTAAGCAGATTTTGCCGATAAGTAGGTAAAGGGATGTATTTTTTGCTGTTCATGTCATTGGTACCAACCATCAGGATGGTCATATCGGGGCGATGGACCAGGCAGTCCCTTTCAATCCTGGCCAGCAAATCAACGGTATTGTTCCCGCCCACGCCGGCATTGACAATAAACGGCTTCTCCTCAGTGCCCGTATTTGCCTTCACGGCCCCGGTCAGCCCGGCGACCGGCGCAACAAGCGCGGCCTGCAGGAAATCTCTTCGCAACATAGATCTTTCTATAGTTTATTAATCTGGATAAATTCGAGTTGTATGTTCTTCTCTTTATTGAATTTCGTCTTTTCAGGTTTCAGCGATCGGTTTTTTGCTGCTCATCAAATTCCCGCAGCTGTTTTTTGGAGGCAAGGCCTCTCCAGCTGTGTGCGAGTATTTCTTCCAGGAGGCTCCTGTCGTAATGGGGTTGTATCCACATACAAACGTAGGGGTACGCCCTGAAATGATCGGGCAAATGGAACAGCTCCGGGTGGCTATCCAGATACCTGTCCCTGATGTCAAAATCAAGCCGGATCGGAATAAATTTTCCGCTTTCATGAAGGCGGCACATTAGTTTGCCCCGTACTTTTACCGATGGCGTTCCTTCGTGCGATGTGCTTTCTTCTGTATCGGGAAAAGTAAGCGCTATATTTTTGACCGTTTCAAAATCGCGGTAGTTGAAGTGGATTGTCGCGGTTTTCATGATTGGTTGGCTGGGGTTCGGGGATTTTTTTCGGCTTTGCCGCCCAGGTATCGCCGCCGCACTACAAATTTAATGAGCTCCAGGAATAACAGCGAAGAAAAGGTAACGACACCAATTGCCAGAATGGTAGCGGGCTCCAGGGCGGTGGTTTTAAAGATTGGCTGAAGCCACGGCACAAATACAATGGCTGTCTGGAGGAGGGCGGTCAGGACGAACGCCAGCCACATGCCGCGGTTGGCAAACAGGTCTGATGCAAAAAGCGAATGGTAAACTGAACGGACCGAATGCGCATTCATCAGCTGCACGAAGCACAGGGTTGAGAAAACTGCGGTTTGCTGGCTTTTTACGTCGAGTCCCCGGTATGCTGCCCAACCCTGGATCAGGAGAGCTGCCGCGGTCATTACCAATCCGCTCAGGAGAATACGGGTAAGCAATCCGCCGGCAAACAGGCTTTCTTTTGGCGGCCGGGGCGGCCGCTTCATAATATCTTTTTCAGCGGATTCGGCAACAAGGGCCAATCCTGGCAACCCGTCGGTAACGAGGTTGATCCACAAAATATGGATAGGCAATAAGGGAATTGCAAATCCGAGCAGAGGCGCGCTGAAAATCGTCAGAATTTCGGCCAGGTTACAGGACAGGACGTAGAGAATGAACTTCCGGATGTTCTCGTAGATCCGTCGGCCTTCGTGCACAGCTTTGACAATAGTGGTGAAGTTATCGTCCAGCAACACCATTTCCGCAGCGTCTTTTGAGACGTCGGTACCTGTGATGCCCATTGCAACACCGATGTTTGCCTGTTTCAGCGAAGGAGCGTCATTGACCCCGTCTCCGGTCATAGCTACAAATTCACCGTTTTGCTGAAGCGCTTTTACGATTCTCAGCTTTTGTTCCGGAGATACCCGCGCGTAAATGGAGGTTTCGGTTACGTTTTGCTCGAGCTCAAAGTCATTCCATTCCGCCATCTCCGCACCGGTCACGGCTTTGCTGCCTTGCGCCCACGAAATACGGAGGCGGTCAGCAATCGCCTGCGCCGTCAGCGGCTGATCGCCGGTGATCATAACCGTCCTGATGCCGGCTTCCCTACAGTCTTCTATGGCGGCGATAACTTCTTCCCTGGGGGGATCGATGATGGCTACCATTCCGAGGAAACGCAGGTCCTTTTCGATGGTTTCATCCATTTTCTCCGGTTTTTGATCCAGGATCCGGTATCCGAAAAATAAAACCCGCAGACCTTCCGCCGCCCAGGTCCTGTTCTGTTCCAGCCAGCCTTTTACCTCGTTTTCCTGGCCCGGAGCGAGCACATCGGCGATTTTGGCCGGCGCCCCTTTGGTGAGAACCACGTACCGGCCGTTGTACGGGTGAAGGGTGCTCATGCGCATCCTGACGGAGTCAAACGGCAGGCGGTTTTCTATCGGAACCGACTCAAGCGCTGTTTCGCGGCTCAATCCCTGGGCGATGGCATATTGCACGAGGGCGGTTTCGGTGGAGTCGCCCAGCAGCGCGCCGTCTTTCCCTGTTTGTACTTCGTTGTTGAGCAAAAGCGCCTGGTAAAAAAGCGTTTCCTGGTCGGGGACATGCCATTCGCGCTCCACCGTCATGATGTTTTGGGTCAACGTCCCGGTTTTGTCGCTGCAGATGTAGGTAACTGACCCGAGAGTTTCAACCGCAGGAAGTTTCCTGATGAGGGCGTTTTGCCTGACCATGCGGCGGGCGCCCTGCGCCAATGCAATGGTGATGACGGCGGGGAGGGCTTCCGGCAATGCTGCAACGGCCAGCGAAAGCGCGGTTAAAAACATACCGAAAGCAGACTCGCCCCGCAAAAGGCCAAAGCCGAAAATTGCCACGCAAATAATCAGCACGACCACTGCCAATTGCCGGCTAAACCGCGCGAGACGCTGTTGTAGTGGTGTTTTCTGCTCTTCGGAATCCATGAGGCCGGCTATTTTACCGAGTTCGGTATTCATACCGGTTGCGGTAACAACTGCTTTGGCGCTCCCATTGCTGACGACAGTGCCTTTGAAAACCATATTGAGCTGGTCACCCGGGACGAGGTGGTCACCATCCACCGGATCGGATAACTTTTCAATGGAATGGCTTTCCCCCGTGAGTGAGGCTTCATCTGTTTTGAGAGAATTGACCTCCACCAGGCGAGCATCGGCAGGTACGATATTCCCGGCTTCCAGCTGGATGAGATCACCGGGAACGAGTTCTGTAGCGTCGATTTTCGCCGGGTGATTGTTGCGAAGCACGACCGCAAATTGGGCGGACATTTTCTGCAGCATCCGGATCGATTCTTCGGCGTTGTTGGCTTGTGCGTAGCCCATCCAGGCATTACCTGCAATAATAGCCAGGATTACATATGCATCCGTATGCTCGCCCACCGCGAACGATATACCCGCAGCGATGATCAGGATAATAACCATCACATCCTTGAACTGGTCAAGCAGAATAGCCCATTTGGTTTTTCGCGGGGCTTCATTCAGCAGGTTGGCTCCGTATTGGTCGCGCAGCTCCGCCACCTGTTCGCCGGAGAGCCCGGTGGAGGAGGTTCCGAAGGAAGCAAGCACTTCATTCGCCGACTGTTTATAGAAGGCCGTATCCATTGGGTATGAGGTGTGAGCTTTTAGGTGTGAGCTTTGAGCCTTTAGTCGTGAGGGCTCATTAGTGAATAGCCGATCTCCGATCTCCGACTTCCGCCCTCTGATTTCCGATTTCCGATCTCCGACTTCCGCCCTCCGCTTCCCGATCTAAATCCCGGTTCCCAGCTCCGTTGCCCCGTTTCTAGATTTCAACAGCCACAGCCCGATAAAGGTAATCAGCCCGTTAATAATCAAACGTTCGAAGCCTATCTGGTAGCCGTTGAACCAATTGACAGAGTTTTGGCTCAGTATATAGGTAAGGATCGGAGCCAGGATACAGACAACCGGTACCCACCGGTCTTTGACGGCAGTTTTGGTGAAAACACCGAAAGAAAAAAGGCCAAGCAGCGGCCCGTAGGTGTAACCGGCCAGATCGAAAACCGCGGTGATAACTTCTTTGCTGTTGAGTTTATTGAAAACGATAATGACGAGGTAGAACAAGATCGAAAACCCTACATGCACCCGGAATTTGATAGCGGCGCGCTGCTTTTCGGGTTTGTTGCCGATGTTCATAAAGTCCACACAAAAAGCAGTTGTGAGCGCCGTGAGAGCAGAATCCGAGCTGGCATAAGTAGCGGCCGTTATGCCCAGCAAAAAGGTAATGCCAACCACCGTTCCCAGGTTGTTAAGCGCCAGCATGGGGTAGAAATCGTCGGTCCTTGCCGGCGGGGTAATTCCTTTTGCCTGAGCATAAAGATATAGCAAAGCGCCGAGAGAAAGAAACAGGAGGTTGACAATTACGAGGGTAACGGTAAACCAGAACATGTTTTTCTGTGCTTCGCCGATGTTTTTGCACGTAAGGTTTTTCTGCATCAGGTCCTGGTCCAGGCCGGTCATGACGATAGCGATAAAAGCCCCGGCAAAAAATTGCTTGAAAAAGTTTTTGGGGTCATTGGCTTCCCAATAGAAAATTTTTGAATAGCCGCTTTCTTTTACGGTTTTAACAATATCCGAAATGCTTGAAAGATGAAGCTCTTTGGCTACCAGCAAGATGGTTAACACCACAGCCGTAATGAGAAACAGGGTCTGGAGTGTGTCGGTGACAATAATTGTTTTGACGCCGCCCTTGAAAGTGTAGACCCAGATTAAAAGGATAGTGATGGCTACCGACAGCTCGAAAGGTATGCCCAGCGGCGAAAACAACGCATATTGCAGTACCCCGGCCGCCACGTACAGCCTCACGGCCGAACCGATGGTGCGGGAGACCAGGAATACGGCCGAGCCCGACTTGTACGACCAGAAGCCGAATCTTGTTTCGAGATAGGTATAGATGGAAATCAGGTTGAGTCGGTAATAAAGAGGCATAAGGACCGTCCCGATGACCAGGTATCCGAGCAGGTATCCTATAACTACCTGGAAATAAGAGAACTGTATATTTGCGACAGACCCGGGTATGGACACAAAGGTAACACCCGACAGGGAGGTGCCGATCATGCCGAACGCGATCAGGTACCAGGGGGACTGGCGGTTAGCCGTAAAAAAAGTGTTGGTGTCTGCTCCGCGGGAGGTATAGACGGAGACGATAATCAACATCAAAAAGTATACGGAGAGAATAGCAAGTGCTACGTACGGATTCATGAATAATAAAAAGGTTCTTTGGGATGAAACCGGGTTTCCGGACTGGATTTGGTGTCAGTTGAAAGTACACGGCCCGGATTGGTTTCGACGCGTGAAAGTACAAAAAAACCTTCTTTAGTTGGGCATCTTTGAGTAGATTTGCTCTTGTAAACGAAATTTGGTACAAATGCAAATCAGTGAAAATACCGAAACGGATGTGCTGGAAGAGACCGTCGATACCGAGGTAAGGAATCTGGTAGTTTTTAATGATGATGTGAATACCTTCGATTGGGTGATTGAAACGCTGATCGAAGTGTGCGGCCACACGCCGGAACAGGCGGAGCAATGCACGATCATTATTCATTTCAAAGGAAAATGTAATGTTAAGAACGGTTCTTTCGAAGAACTTGTTGAGATGAGGAACGATATCTGCCGCCGTGGTATCTCTGCAGAAGTGCTCTGAGCCAGGCCTGATATAGCTTCCCGCCCTGCGTTGCCATGAATTATCCTTCAAAGCTTATAGAAAATGCCGTAAATGAAATCTCCAGGCTTCCGGGCATTGGTAAAAAATCGGCGTTGCGTCTTGCGTTGCACTTGCTGAAACGTGATGCCGGCCAAACCAAAAGCCTTGCGGACTCTTTGGTAGCCCTTCGCGAGCAAACGTGTTATTGCGTCCGGTGCCACAACATAGCCGACAGTGAGTTGTGCGGTATCTGCAGCAATAAACGAAGGGATGCTTCGATCATTTGTGTGGTGACCGATACGCGCGACGTTCTGGCGATCGAAAATACGGCTCAGTTCAATGGGCTTTACCATGTATTGGGAGGCGTTATTTCGCCCATGGAGGGGATAGGGCCGGGCGAATTAAATATTGATTCGCTGCTTGCCCGTGTGGCCGATGCAGACGAGCCGGTTGTGGAAGTGATCCTGGCCCTCAGCGCTACTATGGAGGGTGATACGACCGCATTTTATTTGCAAAAGAAATTAAAGGAAAGCAATCTTAAAGTAAGCACCATCGCGCGGGGCATACCGGTCGGCGGTGACCTCGAATTTACCGATGAAGTGACGCTGGGACGAAGCATTGTCGGGAGATTGGTGTATCAATAGAGGGGGTGAGGTTTGAGGGGTGAGGTGTGAGCAGCCTTTGAACCGGGCCTGTTGCTAAGGCTCAAACCTCATACCTCACCCCTCAAACCTTATAAAATAAACAATGCGTATTTCGAAATAGCTGCAAGGTATGAGGCGGGAGCCGCAAACTTTCCGAGAGCCAGGCACTCACACCTCACAGCTCAAACCTTTAGACACATGAATAGACAAGAGTTTTTGCAAACTGTTACAGGCGGCGCCCTTGCGCTGGGATTAGTCGGGACCAATGCAAACGGTGCGCCCGATTTTGCGGGCGGAGACGCTGCTCCTTTTGTTCAGAAAAAACTGCCTTATGCTTTTGATGCCCTGGAACCGCATTTCGATAAGGCGACCATGGAGATCCATTATTCGAAGCACCACGCCGCCTATGTGGCTAACCTGAATAAAGCGCTGGAAGGAAGCCCTTTGGCAAAGAAATCGCTTGAAGAATTGCTGGCTTCGGCGGGGTCGGCACCGGCTGCAGTCCGTAACAATGCCGGCGGGCACTGGAACCACACCTTTTTCTGGGAGATACTGGCGCCGGGTAAGGGCGGTGAACCTAAAGGGAAAGTCGCAGATGCCATCAACGCGCAATTCGGTTCTTTTGCTGCATTCAAAGAAGCCTTTGCAAAAGCGGGCGCCGGGCGGTTTGGCTCCGGGTGGGCATGGCTGGTAGCAAATGGCAAAAAGCTAGAAATAGGTTCAACGCCCAACCAGGACAACCCGCTCATGAATATTTCGGAAATAAAAGGAAAGCCGGTTCTGGGCCTCGACGTATGGGAGCATGCCTATTATCTCAAGTACCAGAACAAAAGGGCCGATTTCATCAACGCCTTCTGGAACGTAGTGAACTGGGACAAAGTAGCAAGCCTGCTGTGAGGGGTGAGCCTTGAGGGATGAGGTGTGAGCCTTGAGGGATGAGGTGTGAGCCATGAGGGATGAGGCGTGAGGTGTAAGCCATGATGCGTGACCCATTAGCCGCCTGGCCCCTCACACCTCACACCTCAAACCTCACCCCTAATTACAATACTCCCCGATTACCCTGTACGATGCCTCGTAGCCGAGTTCACCGGCTTTGCTGAGGTCTATACAGCCTTCGTTGATCATGCCCAGGCTATGTTTGATAATGCCTTGTAAGTGGTAGGCCTCCTGGTAATCGGGACGTATTTTTATGGCCGTAAAGAGGTCCATCAGTGCGGACGTCTGTTCCCCGTTTGCTGATCGCAGCATAGAGCGGGAGAAATAGGCCTCGGCGTAGAGCGGCGAAATTTCAATGGCTGTATTCAGGTCGCTCATCCCGCCTTTCGTGTCACCGCTCTTAATCCTGCTGTTTCCCCGCTCGTAATAGGCCTGGGCGCGCTCGGGAGAGAGAGACTGTATATTGCTGCCTTCCCTGATTTCGTTCCGCAGCTGATCCAGGATTTTTCTTGTGATCGGTCCGCTGTAGGTGATTTTTTTGGGGTCCTTTTCGAAATACGGGTTGTCCTGTTCGATGGCCAGGCTAAGATCAGCTATGGCTTCTTTTTGGCGACCCAGCTTGCTTTTCGCCAAGCCCCGGCCATAGTAGACGTCGGGGGTTGCCCGACCCAGCGAAAATGCCTTTTCAAAGTCGGCAAGTGCGTTGGTGAAGCTCAGTAATTTGTTTCTAGCAAAGCCTCTCAGTTCAAACAGGTAGGCGTCGCGCGGGCTTAATTCTATAGCTTTGTCCAGGTCGGTGATAGCGCCTGAAAAATTATTGAGGCCTATTTTGGCTTCGGCGCACCCTGCATAGGCGCTATAACGCTTCGGACTCAGCGAGAGCACCTGCATAAAGTCTGAGATACTTCCTTCGTAATCGTTTAGCTGGAGCTTGTTCCGTCCTCTTGCATATAGCGAATTGATATCATTTCCCTCCAGGGCAACAGCTTTGTCAAAATCTGCTGCCGCTTTTCCGTAATTTTCAAGCCTGGTGTAGCTTACGGCACGGTTGAAGTAGCTTTTTGCGTCTTCCGGAGCAATTTCGATCGCACGGGAGTAATCGGCAATGGCTCCGCGGAAATCGTCCTGGAAGCTCTTGCTGACGCCGCGGCTCTGGAAATAGAGCGCTTCCGAAGGGTTGATTTCTATGGCTTTGTCGTAGTCTGCAATCGCGCCCCTGTAGTCTTTGAGCGTGGCCTTCGCAAGGCCCCGGTTGAAATAGCTGGGAGCATGGTTCGGTGTCATGCCGATGACGGTGCTGAACGACTTGAGGGCGCCTACATAGTCGCCGGACCTGGCGCGGACGTTACCTTCTTCGAAGACTTCTGAGGCAGCGCGCTGTGCTTCGGTACGTACCGCAGCAAGCATAACAAGGGCCAGTAAAAAATAGGGGTAAAGGTTTGTTTTCATAAGGGGGGGATCACAACGTGTTTTACGATGCGGTGAGAGAAAATGACGTGAGAATTCGGGGATAAAATTAGTACAAACGGGTGCCGAATCAAAAAACACTTTTATGGCAATTCGCGGTATCAGGTCCTCAGATCGGCAGGCATCTTGCCCTGTGGGCAATTTGGTGGGAAATGACTGTCACTTTGTCAGTCTTTTCTAAATAATTGCTACTTTTGCAACCTTGAAGTATAGTTCGGATTAGACCAATTGTTTGTTAAAGTTAATAAAATGGTAAACCAGGAGCGTACCATCATGCCGGGCGGGCTGAAAATTTTGTCGGATACAGAGAAGGAGGGATGTGAAATGGTAAAAGTGACGGAAGATGAGCCCGCCCTGAACAAAAAAAGACTTTTCATTGAAAGTTACGGCTGCCAGATGAATTACTCTGACAGCGAGATCGTAGCTTCGGTAATGCGGAATGCGGGCTATGCCACTACTTCAGAGGAGGCAGAAGCCGATCTTATATTTTTGAATACCTGCGCCATACGCGACAATGCGGAGCAGAAAGTTCGGAACCGGTTGAAGGCACTCAATACGCTGAAAAAGAAAAAGCCGGGCATGCTGATCGGCGTACTGGGTTGTATGGCCGAGCGTCTGAAAGCGAAACTGCTGGAGGAGGAGAAGATGGTAGATATCGTCACGGGTCCTGACGCCTATCGCGAGCTGCCCAACCTGGTGCTGGAAGCCGAGGGCGGACAAAAAGCGGTGAACGTACTGCTTTCACGCGAGGAAACCTATGCCGATATATCGCCCATCCGGCTGAATTCAAACGGCGTAACAGCATTTATCAGCATCATGCGGGGCTGCAACAACATGTGCAGCTTTTGTGTGGTTCCATTTACAAGAGGGCGGGAGCGAAGCCGCGATCCTTTTTCCATCGTGGAAGAAGCTGCCGGTCTTTTCGAAAACGGCTACCGGGAGGTGACGCTGCTGGGCCAGAATGTGGACAGCTACCGGTGGCAGCCTGGTGAAAACAGCAGCGAAAGCCCGCTCGATTTTGCCGGATTGCTGGAAAGGGTCGCGCAGATTCATCCGGACTTGCGGGTGCGTTTCAGTACCTCACATCCGAAAGACATTACGGATGATGTTTTGTATACCATGAAAAAGTATGAGAACATCTGCAATTACATACATCTTCCGGCACAAAGCGGTAACAGCAGGATCCTGTCGCTGATGAACCGTACCTACGACCGGGAATGGTACCTGGGCAAAATTGACAGGATCAGGGAGATCCTGGGCGAGGATTGCGGGATTTCCCATGATATGATTTCCGGTTTTTGCAGTGAAACGGAAGAAGAGCACCTGGATTCACTTTCACTGATGGCGTACTCGAAATTTGACTACGGTTATATGTTTTCTTATTCGGAGCGTCCCGGCACGCCGGCCGCCAAAAAGCTTGCCGATGATGTGCCGGAGGAAATCAAAAAGCGGCGTCTTACCGAGATTATAGACCTGCAGCAGCGCCTTTCGCTGGAGCGAAACCAGGCGGCTGTAGGGAAGATTCATAAAGTACTGGTAGAAGGGCCCTCCAAACGTTCTGACGAATACCTCCAGGGGAGGAACGATCAGAATAAAGTGGTCGTGTTCCCGAAAGGGCACTACCGCAAAGGCGATTATGTGAAGGTGCTTGTAACGCAATGCACGGCTGCGACGCTTTTGGGTGAGGTGGTCCAGGAAGAGACTGTGGCGCTTTAATGTTTTCGGAACCAGGCCTTTGCGGGCCAGCTAGCTATTGTAAGTATGAACAATCCGGAAATACAGGCGATTAAAAATCGCTTTGGGATTATAGGGAATGCGCCCGCGCTGAACTATGCTATTAATGTCGCAATGCAGGTAGCAGCGACCGATCTCACCGTTTTGATTACCGGGGAGAGCGGTAGCGGGAAGGAGTCTTTTTCGAAGATTATTCACAGCCTGAGTGCACGTAAGCACGGCCCATTTATCGCCATTAACTGCGGCGCAATACCGGAAGGTACCATCGATTCAGAGCTTTTCGGGCACGAGAAGGGAGCATTTACAGGGGCCGTGGATGCACGGAAAGGCTATTTTGAGACCACCAACGGCGGGACGATTTTCCTGGATGAAATCGGGGAAATGCCTATAGGCACGCAGGCCCGGTTGCTCAGGGTGCTTGAAAACGGCGAATTTATCAGGGTAGGCTCTTCCAAAGTTCAGAAAACGGATGTGAGGGTGGTGGCCGCTACCAATGTCAATCTCCGGGACGCGGTGGACAAGGGCAAGTTCCGGGAAGACCTTTACTACCGCCTGAATACCGTGCCGATCTTTGTGCCGCCTCTGCGCGAGCGCGGCGAGGACGTGGTGCTGTTGTTCAGGAAATTTACCAACGATTTTGCCGAGCGTTACCGTACCAAGCCGGTTAAGCTCACCGAAGCATCCCGCCAGATGCTGATGGACTATGAATTCAGGGGGAATATCCGGCAGCTCAAGAACATTGCCGAGCAGATCACTATCCTGGAAACGGATAAAGACATGCCGGTTGATTCTTCCGTATTGCAAAAATACCTGCATCCTGTGCAGCCTGCGGCAAGAAGAGGCCTTGTCCCGGTGGCCGATACCGAAGACGGGGGCGCGGCGTTTTCAGAAAGAGAGCTGTTGTACAAGGTTCTTTTTGATATGCGGCGCGACGTGAACGAGCTGAAGAAACTAGTCCGGGATGTTTTGCAGGGTGAGCAATACGACGGCCGCGAAGTGTTGCAAAACAACAAGGAGCTTTTTAGCAACCTTGGTGGTCCGGAGACCCTGCTTCCGGTGCCTTCGGGTGCCGAAACGCCCCGGATACTCTCCTCGTCACAACCGCGGATCGTGGATCTGAACGATTACGACGACGAAGGCGTGGTGGTGGAAGATGTGGACCACACGACGGAAGAAGAAGAGTCATTGTCGCTGGAAGAGAAAGAGAAGGAGTTGATTATTAAGTCTTTGCAGAAAAACAATAATAAGCGTAAGTATGCGGCACAGGCGTTGGGCATATCCGAGCGAACCCTTTACCGGAAAATCAAGGAATACGGAATTGAAAACTAGAAGCGTGTTGAAGATGGGCCGGTTGGGCGGCTTGCGACTGTTATTGGTCTTGTTGGCGCTGACACTTGATAGCTGCGGAATATATTCGTTCACGGGGACGAACCTGTCGCCGGATATCAAAACTTTCACCGTTCTGAATTTTACGATGAGTACTGCGGGCGGCCCCGCCAGCCTGACGCTGGACTTCAGTGAAAAGCTGAAAGAGTATTTTCAGCGGAATACGAGCCTCACACAACGGCCGAGCGGGGGAGATTTGCTTATTGAAGGAACGTTCACGGGCTATGACGTGGTGCCGGTAGCGCCCACTGCCAGTGACAAGGCCGGTTTTAACCGGTTGAACGTCACCGTTCAGGTGCGCTTTACAAACAACAAAGACGAGACGAAGAACTTTGACCAGTCTTTCTCGTTTTATGAAGATTTTCCGCAAAGCGAAACGCTGGATGCCAACGAAGCCCGGATGCTTCCTAAAATAATGGATCAGCTGGTGCAGAATATTTTCAATAAATCTGCCGCCGACTGGTAGGTTATCCATTTCTATACCCGACAACCATGGCAGACAAAGAAATGTTTTCTTACTGGGTAACACAGCCGGAGCTCCTGGAAGGGGCTGATGCAGCGAAGCTGGAGCAGATGACGCGTGATTTCCCTTATTTTCAGCTGGCGCACATGCTTTTGGCCAAGACGGTTTCCATGCATCACCCCGAGCTCATGGGGCGTTATTTGCCGAAGGCGGCGGTGCATTCACTGAACCGGAAAGCGTTGCAGATGTTGCTGGAAAACGAGGTGGAATGGTCAGTTACGCTTTTGGACAGGCTCACGCGTACGCAAAAAGAGGGAAGGGAGTCTATTGCGGACCTTCCGAAAACAGAGCCGGACCAGGCTGAAGCGGTGGCCGTCAGTCATAATGAGTTGCCGGCCGTGCCTTTTGATCCCACCGTGCTGACTGAATTTGCGCTTTCGCAACAGTTGGTACAAAAGGACGAGCAGCCATCGCGCGCAGGCAGAACGCCCATCCAGGAGCTGATTGATAAGTTTATCAAAGCCGAGCCTATAATCGGGTCGCTTTCGCCTGAAAAGGATCAGCCCCAGGAAGTTGAAGACCTGAGCCTCCGGAATCAAATGGCCCTGGAAGATTTTGCGACGGAGTCGTTTGCCGAAATACTGGCCAGGCAGGGCAAGCCTGAGCGGGCCATAGCGATTTACGAAAAACTAATTTTGAAAATCCCGGAAAAAAAGGATTACTTTGCGAAAAAAATTGAAAAACTGAAGTGAGCTTCGCAGGCTTCCTCCAGGTATCCGGACTGACTTATTAAATTTATTGTAGACATATGTATTTAGCATTGATCATTATCGCCGCTTTGGTATCGGTTTTACTTGTTTTAATCGTACTGATCCAGAATTCGAAAGGTGGTGGATTGTCAAGTGAATTCGGCGGGACCGGAACATCCCAAATGTTCGGCGTAAAGAAAACAACCGACCTGCTGGAGCAGATTACCTGGGGTTTTGCCGGAGCGATCCTGTTGCTTTCCCTCGCCTCTTATGTTGTGGTGAAGAGCGGGAATGCATCTGCCGGCGGTATTAACAGCGCAAACATTGAAAAAGCGCAGAGCGCGCCGGTTCCGACTGGTAGTATCGCTCCCGGCTTATCCGGTGCCGAAGCCGATAAGGCAGCTCCGGCAGCCGCCGCGGACAGCGCGAAATAGCAATTTTTAAAAGAACAGAAAGGCTCCTGACTTGATTTGCTTCATGTCAGGAGTTTTTGTTGGAATCGGAGATCGGAAATCGGAAATCGGAAATCAGCCCCTCTGCTTGCGTTACCGCCGTTCCTGATTTCTGTCTACCCGTTTCTGATTTCCGATTTCTGATTTCTGATTTCCGATTTCCAAACCCGGAACATCTGACAGCCCTTCACCCTCACTGCTCACTCCTCACTGCTCCTATCATGCAAAAATGGCAGACTTGGCAGGTTTGGCATGAACCTTGTAAAAGAAAGGGGTGTGTCAATCTTGTAAAAAAACTGACAAATCAATAAAAACGTTAATTTCTTATGTCATCATTAATCGATGTGAAAGTCCAACCTCTGGCGGACCGCGTACTTGTAGAAGCAGCTCCTGCTGAAGAAAAAACTGCTTTCGGTATCATTATTCCCGACACAGCAAAAGAAAAGCCGCAGCGTGGCACTGTCGTTGCTGTGGGTCCCGGTAAAAAAGATGAGCCGTTGACAGTGAAAGTTGGTGATACTGTTCTTTACGGCAAGTATTCAGGCACCGAATTGACTGTAGAAGGGGGCGAATTCCTGATTATGCGTGAGTCGGATATTTATGCCATCATCGGCTAATTATCCGGTTTTTTTGTTCTATTCACCAAGTAATTTAAATAATCTTAACAAGTTATGTCAAAGAAGATATTTTTCGACGTAGAAGCTAGAGACAAAATAAAAAAAGGTGTTGATACACTGGCTGATGCCGTGAAAGTAACACTCGGACCTCGTGGTCGTAACGTAGTGATCGACAAAAAATTCGGCTCACCTACCATTACAAAAGACGGTGTTACTGTAGCCAAAGAAATTGAACTGAAAGATTCGATCGAGAATATGGGCGCTCAGCTGGTGAAGGAAGTTGCTTCCAAAACTGCTGATTCTGCTGGTGACGGTACTACTACAGCGACCGTTCTTGCGCAGGCGATCTATACCATCGGTGCGAAAAACGTAGCGGCCGGCGCTAACCCTATGGACCTCAAAAGAGGGATCGATAAGGCAGTTGCAGTGGTTGTTGCTGATCTTGAAAAACAAAAGAAAAACATCTCGACTTCGAAGGAAATCGCTCAGGTAGCGACTATTTCCGCCAACCACGACGAGGAAATCGGTAACATGATTGCCGAGGCGATGGAGAAAGTCGGTAAAGAAGGCGTAATTACTGTAGAAGAAGCCCGCGGTACTGAAACAGAAGTAAAAACTGTGGAAGGTATGCAGTTCGACAGAGGATACCTTTCTCCGTACTTTGTGACCAATACCGAGAAGATGGAAGTAGAGGCAGAGCGTCCTTTTATCCTGATCTCAGAGAAGAAAGTTTCTTCTATGAAAGAGCTTCTTCCCGTATTGGAGGCGGTAGCGCAAACCGGTCGTCCTTTGGTTATCATTGCTGAGGACGTTGACGGCGAGGCTTTGGCTACGCTGGTAGTAAACAAAATCCGCGGCGCCCTGAAAGTGGCTGCGGTTAAAGCTCCGGGCTTCGGTGACCGTCGTAAAGCTATGCTTGAGGACATTGCAATCCTTACCGGTGGTACCGTGATCAGCGAAGAGCGTGGTTTCAAACTGGAGAATGCTTCTCTTGAATATCTTGGCCAGGCCGAGAAAGTGTTGATCGACAAAGACAATACTACAATTGTTAACGGTAGCGGTGATTCTGAAGCAATTCAGGGACGTGTTAACCAGATCAAATCTCAGATCGAAAATACTACTTCCGATTACGACCGCGAGAAATTGCAGGAGCGTTTGGCCAAATTGTCAGGCGGTGTTGCCATTCTTTACATCGGTGCTGCAACTGAGGTAGAAATGAAAGAAAAGAAAGACCGTGTGGACGATGCTTTGCATGCTACCCGTGCGGCGGTTGAAGAAGGTATCGTTGCCGGTGGTGGTGTTGCCCTCATCCGTGCTTCTGCTTCACTTGAAACCCTTCAGGGTGCAAATGACGACGAAACAACCGGTATCAACATTATCCGTGTTGCGATTGAGTCGCCGCTTCGTACCATTGTTGCCAATGCTGGCGGCGAAGGTTCTGTAGTAGTACAGAAAGTGAAAGAAGGAAAAGGCGGCTACGGCTACAACGCGAAAGATAATACTTTCGAAGATCTTTTGGCAGCCGGTATCATTGATCCTAAAAAAGTATCGCGTCTTGCACTTGAGAACGCTGCTTCTATCTCAGGTCTGCTGCTGACTACCGAGTGTGTAATTGCCGACGAACCGGAAGATCATCCTGCTCCTGCTATGCCTCACGGCGGCGGAATGGGCGGCATGATGTAATCAATCGTCTGGTTCAGGTTATAGAGTATGAGTCCCCGGAAGCATCGCTTCCGGGGATTTTTTTTATTCACATAAGGTGTACAGCCAAAGACAACAGCCGTCCTGTGGGAGACCGACCGGTCTTTGCCGCTAAACAGGCGGATTATTCAGGCTATTTCTGTTTCAGCAAACCGCTTTTGAACAGGTAGTAGGCGGTTTGGTAGTAGGAGATCGCTTCCTCCGTCGTCTTTTTATCCGGTCGGGCAGTCTCTCCCGGAGCGCCGCTGTTGGCATACACCAGGCTTTCTACGTGTTGCTGCGGCGACAGAATGGTCAGGCGGTTATTTTGTAAATAGGCCAGCTTCTGGTAGGTGCCAAGCAGGGCGCGGGGCCGGTAAGTGGCTGAACGCACGTCAAGGCCGTAGAGATTACTGTCATAATCCCATTGCAACAAACCGAAAAGGGTAGGTAGCAGGTCAATTTGCGAGCAAAGCACCGGAACTGAACCGGGCGAAGCGGCCGGAAGGTTGTACACGATGGCCGGGATATGGTATTTGGTGACGTCAATGTCGTTTTTCCCGGCGCTGCTTGCGCAATGATCCGCTACGAAAATAAATACCGTATTGGCGTACCAGGGTTGCTTCCGGGCGTTTTCCAGGAATTGCCCGATGGCGTAGTCGGTATAACGCACTGTCCCCTCGCGGCCTGTTCCCGAGGGGATGTCGATTTTGCCGGAAGGGTAGGTGAACGGCCGGTGATTGGAGGTGGTCATTACGAAGCTGAAGAAAGGCTTGCCGCCGGCGTAATTTTTATTCGCATTCCGGAGCACTGCCGTGTAAAGGTCCTCGTCACAAATGCCCCATGCATTCTGAAACTGAACCAGCGAATCGGGGATTATAGTTCGTGCGGCCGCAAATTTATCGCCCACGGTGGCCGACCGCCCTTTGTCGGTAATGTCGAAGCCGTTGCCGCCGAAGAACTGGTTCATGTTGTCGAAATATCCGTCTCCCCCGTATATAAAACTCGTTTCGTAGCCTTTGGATTGAAAAATGGAGCCCACGGTAGTCAGGTTGCCGTTGTCCGGGCGCCGTACAATGCTGCTGCCGGGCGTAGGCGGAATGGAAAGGGTAAGCGCTTCCATCCCTCTGACAGTCCGGGTGCCGGTGGCGTACATCTGCTCAAAAACCAGGCTTTTCTTTGCCAGCGAGTCCAAAACAGGTGTCAGGTGCTGCTTGTTCCCGAAATGAGCGAGGTAGTCGGCGCTAAGACTTTCTATAGTAACGAGGATAACGTTCGGGCGGGATTCTTTACCCACGGCAGAAATGTGCCGGCGGATGCTGAGCCCGTCATCCAGAAACCGGACATTGTCACCCGCAAGTGCATCCCGAACTACTGTGAAGGCTTTCCGGTCGTCGATGAGCGGATAGAAGTGCTGGTAGTTGAGCTCATTGTTTTTGAAGGCTGAGAAAATGGAGTAAATGCCGTTTTTGGAGAGTTCATCCTGGTAACGGTTTTGCCCTTTTTCGGCAAGATTATTGCCCAGGAAACACCCGTATATCGCACTGGTTGCCAGGAAAGCGCCAAGTATGAGCAGTCGCCTGAACAAAGGGGTCCGACCTCTGAACGTAGAACGGAATATCCCCCGCCTGGTGAGCACCAGCGTCAGAAGGCCTGCTCCGGCGAGGATTACGCTGACCAGGAGCGGCATCGGATAGGACTCGTTAATGTTCTGGGCGACTTCATGCGTGTAGACGAGGTAGTCAACAGCGATAAAATTGAACCTGCTTTCAAATTCAAGCCAGAAAGTCACTTCGGAAAACAAGGAAAACAGGAAGATCAGCGTGGCGAGTACAAAACCTGTATACGTTAGTAGCCTGTTGGCCAGGGTTTGGTTGAACCGGGCAGGCCAGATTGCCAGGTAGATCGCGTAAGGCAAAAGGAAGAAAGCGCAGGCTCCGAGGTCAAAAAGGAAACCCGTCGAGAAAATCCGCGCTACCGCCCCCAACGAAAGATCGGCGTCCCGGAGCGACAGGCAGGCCAGTAAAATGCGCATAAAGGTCGACAAGGCGATAAATATCCCGGCAAAGGAGAACATTAGCCGGTAGTTATTGCTTTGCTCTGTTGGTAATGCGGCTTGCGAAGTTTTAAGAGGATGTTTTTTCAAAGACGAGTTCCGGTCCGGCGTTTTTTCTTTTTGGTAAGAAGAACGAAAAAAAAGCTTCTTACTGTTAATTGCCGTGGAATTTTATGACAATAAGGGTAGTTTTGCCGCCTAAACTGATCAATGACTTTTGAATAGCCGCCGGGATGAAGTTTTTATCGTTATTGCTTTTGTATTCAATGCCCTGCCTGGTGTTGGCCCAGGTAAAGATTTCCGGTACAGTGACTGACAAAACTACCCGTGAGCCGTTGCCTTTTGCTTCTGTAGTTTTATTCCGCAGCGCGGATTCTGCTTCCGTGTCGGGAGTTCTTACCGATGAAAAAGGAGCCTACCTTTTTGAGCGCGTGGTTCCCGGAAAGTATTTTCTGCAGGCGCAGTTTATTGGCTACAAAGTCTTGAAGCAGGATGTCCTGATACCTGAATCCGGTAAAGATCAGGTAGCGCCGGTATTGCAGCTGGAGGCCGATGCGCGGCTGCTTGATGCGGTGAACGTGGCAGGAGAAAGGCAAACGATGGAGCAAAAAATAGACCGGCAGGTATATCGTGCCGATAAATTTTTAAACAGCAGTGGCGGAACGGCAGTGGATGTATTGCGAAATATGCCTTCCGTTTCCGTTAACGCCGAAGGCGTCATGATGTTACGGGGTTCTACGGGCTTTTTGGTTTTATTGAACGGACGCCCGGTAAGTGCAGATCCCATGACTGTATTGAGCCAGCTTCCTGCCAATAGCATTGAGAATATAGAAGTAATTACCGCGCCTTCCGCCAGCTTTGATCCCGACGGGAAATCCGGCATTATTAATATTACTACCAAAGCCGCCGCTCCCGACAGCCAGTCTTTTTCGGCCAGCGTCCAGGGCGGGTTGCCCTCCGTACGCCGTTTTGACAACCTGAATGCGCCGCTCCGCTTTGGTGCCGATGTTACATACGGACTTTTCACAGACAAGTGGGAGGTAAGCGCCAGCGTCGGGTTTCTGCGGAATGATATGTCCGGAAGGAGGGTGGGAGATGTTCATACCACCATCAACCAGGTTTATACTTCATTCCCTTCTGACGGGGAGAGAAGCTTTATCCGGTACAATTACACGGGTCGCGCGGCGGTAACTTACCGGCCCGACAAAAAAAATGCGCTAACCGCCGGGTTTTACACCGGCTATCGTTCACAATCAAGACGGGCGGATATTGTGTATAACAATACCAAAACCGATCTGAACACAGGAGATGTCATCGGCCGTATCAATTACTTCAACACCAATATTGCCAAAAAAACGGGACGGGTAACACTGGGTAACCTCGACTTTTCGCACACTTTTAATAACCGGTCGGTAGTAACGTTGTCAGGACTGACGGAATGGGCGGACATCGATGGCCTGACCACCAATTATAACCTGGAGGAGCCGGGCAGGAAGGTGATACTCCAGGGAAGTCTGAACCCGGGAGAAAACCCGTTGCGGGCTTACAGGCTGCGGGCCGATTATGTGCTGAACCTTGGCAAAGGAAAACTGGAGACAGGGTATCAATACCGGAACCAGGTTCAGAACGGGGATTTCCAATATCTTGAACTGGACGTTCCACGAAACATTTTTTTGATCGTTCCTGCCTTCAGCAGTACTACACGTGCCGTCAATCGTATTCATTCTGTGTATAGCCAGTACAACGGTAAGGCCGGCAGATTCACCTACAACGGCGGGCTGCGGTACGAATATGCTTTCCGGTCATTCAGGCCCGGGGAGGAGGCTGCGGCGATACTCAATCTCAATAACCTGTTCCCGGTCGCTAATCTTCAGTACGAAGTAGACCCTTCCTTTACGGTTAAAGCCGCCTATAGCAAAAGGGTGCAGCGTTCCACCAACAATGAGCTGAATCCATTCCCCGAACGCGAACACTCGGAGACACTGGAATCAGGCGACCCGCACATCCTGCCCGAATTCATAGGGCTAATGGAGCTGGGGATTTCCAAGACATTTGACAATGGAACCTTTTTTGCCAATGTTTACCGGCAGCGTATAAAAAATGTGGTTAACCGGGTTAATAGCATATATAGCGATACTATCCTGAACAGAATTTACACCAATGCCGGTATCGCCTTCTCTAATGGATTGGAGGCGGGGACCACGCTGGACCTTACAAAAAGCTGGAAACTGTATGCCGGCGGAAATCTGTATCACTATAAAATCAACGGTACGCTCTTCAACAATGAAGTGAAGGTTAATTCGGCAGGCTGGGTATACCTGATCAATGCCAACACCACAGTGGCGCTTTCACCTACCTGGCAACTTCAGGGCTCGGTAAATTACCTTTCAAAAAGGGTAACGGCGCAGGGAGAAGATTCGCGTTTTGTTACGCCGCACCTCTCCCTCAGAAAAACGTTTCTGAAGGGGAGGCTGGCAGCGTTGCTACAATGGCAAAACGTGGATATGGGGCTCTTCGGTACCAATCAACAGCGTATTACTACCTGGGGCAAGGACTTTTTTACCACAACCAACTACATTCACGAGACCGACATTTTCCTGTTGAACCTGAGTTTTAACATCAACCAGTCGGCGAAAAAAGGCAAGTTGCCCGCCAGTGAATTTGGCGAAAGGGAGTTTTAATGCTCCCTATTTGTGCCACCACACTTTCGTGTCAAGATCGTCAGGTCCCTGCCGGCTTACTGCTTCGTTCAGATTGCCGGAATTAACGGACAATTCTGAGTTCGGGTAGGTCAACCGGTTAATAAAATTGCCTTTGATCCCTTTCCCCGGGAAGGGGTTGGGGGGCAGTGCCGGGAAACCGCTTCTCCTGAAATTGGCGAAAGTTTCGGGGCCATTCAGGAAAGACGCAATCCAATACTGTGTGTTAATTTGTTCAAGAGCCTTTGCGGGTACAAGCGGATTGGCGGCGAGGTAGGTCGTAGTCGCAGCGGGTGGAACTGCACATGCGGCGTCGTAAAGTGCCATTTGCTCCATGTGAGCCCGGATACCCTGTTCATAAAACGTCGCTGCCGAGCCGGCGATCCAGTTGCGCTGTGCGGCTTCGGCAAGCAGTAATTGGGTTTGCGCGTACGTAACCAGGAATGACGGACTTTGCAGTTTCACCATGCGGTTCCGGTCAACCTGGCTGTAGTCGTAAAAACTAGCCAGTTTGCTGGCGGCCACCGGGCCGGAAATCGTGTTGTTGTCGTATCCCAATGGCATCCCGATTTGTACCTCCGGATCGGTAGATCCGCGTGACGGGACCATCTGTGGGCCTGAAGTGGCTCCCACGTAACGCACCGCAATGGCTTTCAGACGCGGATCTGCAGTGGTTTTGAGGTGGGTAACAAAAGGCGCTGCCAGAAAGAAATTGTTGGCTTCGGTAGCATTAAGGCCGTTGCCGATAGGGTTCAGGAAATTGGCATTGTGAAGAATCATGAAATTGTCGCCGTTCGATTGGAAAACCCCTTTTTCGAAAGCAAGCTTGACGGTTTGTGCGGCCAGCTCCGGTGCGACCAGCGAGAGCCGCATCCCGGCCCTGAGCAGCAAGGAGTAACCAAGCTTTCTCCATTTGGTTACGTCGCCGATATACAGGATGTCGGCCGACTCTGTGGGCTTGGTTGCATCGAGCGCTGCGGAGGCTTCCGTAAGCTCCCGGATAATCTCTTTGTAAATGGTTTCCTGCGGATCGTACCGGGGGAGCACTATCTGATCGATAAACCCTTTTCCCGCTTCGGAGTAAGGAACGTCACCATAGGTATCGGTCATGACCATAAAGGCAAACGCCTTTAAAATTCGCGCCATTTGCAGCAGGTTGGTTCGGGTAGGATCGTTGGCAACCTGGTTGATAACCGATACCGTGTTGCGGATCGTATTGCGGTAGTAACGTTGCCAGAGTTCCTGGGTTGCGGTACGGTTGTCGAGGTTGAAATTGGCGCCGGTCAATATACCGGAATTGGGAGTGACTATTTGTTGCATGATGCCTACATCATAGATCACCGTTCCCAGGGGAAGCGCCGTAAACGTGACCGCGTCGTTCAGCATAAACACCGGGTTAATGCCGGTAACCCCTATTTTGTTGGTATTCAGATCTTCAAAGCCGTTATCGCAGGAAGTGGCGGCGACCAGGGTGGCCACCATTAACCAAAATTTGAGTATTGTTTTCATGGTAGGAAATAGGTTTGAGCGGTTAGGGCGATCGGAAATCGGAGATCGGAACTCGGAAATCAGCGCGCCGATTTCCGATCGCCTTTCCAACTGCTATGTTCATCTTTTCGACCGGTTAGAATTTGACATTCAGGCTGAAGCCCATACTTCTCGTGGTGGGCAGCCCGCTCGCTTCAAGGCCCATGATGTTGTCTGAAGCGTAGCCGAAGCTTTCGGGATCAATATTCGGTACCCATTTTTTGATGAGCAGCACGTTATTGCCGACAAAGTTCAACCGGAGCCCTTTGATGGGGAATTTGGCCGGGAGCATTTTGGTAAAGTCGTACCCGGCGGTGATCTGGCGCAACTTCCAGAACCCGGCTTTGTAGACGATCGGTTCCACCAGTCCCTGCGACCGGACTACTTCCCAGTAGGGCTGCACTTTTGCGATGACCTCGTTGGTCTCACCCTGTTCATTGACGCCAACACCTTTCACACCGCCTTCACGCCCTTCCAGTGTCATTTTATGCAGGCCGTGGCGTGTGGCATTGAAATTCGTGCCCGAGATCATGGAGTTGCCGAGTTTGAAATCAATCAGGAAGGAAAGCATGACGTCTTTGTACCGGAAGGCGTTGGTGATCCCGCCGGTCCATTTGGGAATAGCCGTGCCAAAGGGGATCATGTCGCTCGTGCGTATGGGCAGCCCGTTGGCCCCGAATATTTTCCGGCCCTGATTGTCGCGTTTGTAACCGAATCCGTAGAGTTGTGCCATTTCCTGGCCTACCACCTGCCTGAGCTCGCCATTGAATACGTGGGTACCGACGGTAATTTTATCGCCCGGAGTATCGGTTAGCAGACTGAGTACTTTCGTTTTGTTGTAGGATCCGTTGATTGACAAATCCCACTGAAAATGATTGCTTCTGACAAGTTCAGTGCCAAGCAAAAGCTCAAATCCATCGTTTCGTCCTTCCCCGCTGTTGATCAGCGTATTCGTAAAGCCTGAGCCGTCCGAGATCTGGGCGGAGACAATCTGGTCTTTGGTGACTTTTCGATAGGCGGCAAAGTCCAGTGAAAGGCGGTTGTCGAAAAGCTTTAGTTCAAGGCCTATTTCTGACTCTGAGGCGCGCATGGGACGTAGGTTGGCGTTGGGCACTGTCAGGCCGCTGATGGCGCCGACCGGTTGCTGCGCGCCGGCGCTGTTAGGAAACAGGTTGGCGCCAATGCCGTAAAACAGTATATTGGAGTAGGGAGGCACATCGGTATCGCTTCCTACCTCTGCGTGCGCGAGCCGTAGTTTACCGAAGGTCAGCCAGGATGGTGTAGCGTTAAATGCCTGCGAAAACACGAAGCTACCCGATACAGACGGGTAAAATATGCTGGCGTTTTCTTTGGAGAGAGTAGAAAACCAATCATTCCGGCCGGTGAAATTGAGGAAAATAAAGTTTTGGAACGATAGTTCAGCTGATCCGTATACCGAATTTACGGCACGTTCAGACAAACTGTAAATAGGATCCTTGACCCTGCCGTTCATCACCGTGTACAAGCCCCTGACGACAAAGTCGGTGACCTGCGTATTATTTTGTTCGGAACGGCGGTACATTTGGTTGCCGCCCAGCGAGACATCCAGGCCGAATTTTTCGAAATTCTTATTCAAACCGATGAGAATATCCTTGTTGATCTCGCGAAAGCGGCGGGCGTCCTGCGTAAACATTCCGTTGACAAACCCCGCGGGGGCTGCAGGCCTTGATGCCTGCCCGGTGGGGTAGTTGATATAGTCATGCGATCGGGACCAGTAATCCTGTCCCACACGAGCCTGCACATAAAGCCAGTCCGCCAGGTTGTAACGAACCGCTATATTGCCGAATATACGATCCCTCCTGATATCCTGGAATTGCTCCGCGAGCGTGAAATACGGGTTCGTCCGGTTCATAAACCGTGAATAGGGAAATTCATTCCCGGCGGCATTGTATTTTTTCTCGTTCAGCAGGTCGAGCGGCATCGAATTGGCCAGGTTATTCAGGCTGGTCGGAATTGAATTGTCCTGTTCGGCAATCACCGGCGGGTTTTTATTACGTTCGTAAGAGTAGTTGACGTTCCCGGAAATGGTCAGTTTTTTGGACAAGTCGTAGTTGAATCCAAGGTTGAGTGTTTTGCGGTTAAAGCTGTTGTTGGGGACCAGGCCCTTGTTGTCCATATTGGCAAAAGAGAGGTAAAAGCCGCCTTTCTCCGAGTTGGATGCTACTGAAACAGTGTTGTTGAAGCTGCTTCCGTTCCGGTAAAATTTCCTGATTCTGTCGTATACGGGTACATAAGGAACTACCACGCTGTCGAATAAAACCTGTGTCATGCCGGGCTGGAATTTTTCTCCGAATGACCATTGGCCGGAAGTAGGGTTGGGTGAAGTAGGGCGTACGCCATTTTCACCCTGGCCGTATTCATACTGGTAGTCGGTGAAATCCAGGGGAGTGTCAATAGTAAAATTGGTACTGTATGATACACCGATCCCCTGGGTTTCTCCACGGGTCCGGGTAGTAATCATGAGCACCCCGTCTTTGGCCCGGGAACCGTAAAGAGCGGCCGCGGTTGCGCCTTTCAGTACGGTCATACTCTCAATGTCGTCGGGGTTAATGCTTGAAAGGCCGTCACCGCCATCCGAGGTCATGCCGCTGCCCCTGACCGCATAAGCGTTGTCGGAGGCCTGGTTGCCGGGGTTGGTACCAAAGTTGGTATTGTCTATGGGTACGCCATTGATCACAATCAGCGGCGTATTCTGACCTGAAAATGAAGATTGTCCGCGAATTCTGATTTTGGAAGTTCCCCCGGGTCCTGACCCGAGGCTGGTAATATTAACGCCGGCGATTTTGCCTTGCAGGGTGTTGACGAAGTTGGGTGTCCGGTTGACGGTAAGTTGATCCGAGCTAACCGTGGTGGTGGCGTAGCCCAGTTTTTTTGCTTCTTTCTTTATTCCAAGGGCGGTAACGACCACTTCTTCCAGGCCGGTTACACTTTCCTCCAGGTTGACGTCAATTACCTGGGCGTTGTTGATAGGGATTTCCTGGGTTTTGAAACCGATAAAGCTGAAGACCAGGGTCGCGTTGGGACCGACCTGAAGCTCATATTTCCCCTCGGCATTGCTGCTGGTGGCCTGGTTAGTTCCCTTTACCACCACCGTGACGCCGGGGAGCGGCTGCTTCGCTTGTCCCCCGGTAATAAGCCCGGTCACCCGGATCTGCGCGAGCAAGCCGGCGCTTCCGACGGAAAGCAGCAGGCAAGTCGCCAGTACGACTTTTAAAACGTGGATTTTCATTTGTGTCGAGGTTTATGTGTTTCATGAACATAGAAGATTAGCGGCAGTAAAATCTACTAAAATTTGAACTAAGTTGATAAAAAATTGGATATTTGATGGGTTTTGGTGATTATTTATGACTTCTCCCGGAAAGCCCGGACGTGCGGAATTAGCAACGCTCTGCGGTGCTAGTATGGAAGAATCAGGAATTTAACCGGGATTTTATTTTTTCTTGTATTCCAAAAGGTTTTCTCCTTGCTTTAGAACCAATTTAGACGGCGTTAACTCCTCGATATGAAATACTTCATCACCTGTTGAAGAGGTTCCGTTGCCGATACTTTCGGCAGTAAGGATGAGGGTGTCGCCGGCCACCCGCCATTTTTTGTAAAGCAGGGTTTTCATATTGTCGGATCGTGCAGTGCCGTCTTCAAACATCGAAAAATGAAGGGCGGCCTGCGAGAGGTCCAGCCATGAGCCAATCAGGAGGTGCTGGTCTGTTTTCCCCGTTGCAGCGGGTTCGTTTTGACCGTCGTTTGGGGCCTGGATAGCATCCGGCTCAGTAGTTGCAGTTTTGGTAGACGGGTTGCAGGAAAGGGTAAGCGATAATGCGCCGATGAAGAAAAGCGGCGCTAATTTTTTGATTGGTTTCTCCATTTCCGAGAGGTGATGTTTGTTTATTTGTTTGTATGAGGCCGCAGTAAGTTACGACTATCTTAAAACGTAGAAAAGTATAGTTGTAGTAGGTGTTGAGGTGATAAAGAAAAGGTACGTCATTTGACCGACGTACCTGTCACCCCGACTGCTCGGTCATCCCGGCTTGTATCCCCGTCATCCCGACCGCAGTGGAGGGATCTCCCGCTCCCCGAACCCAATCCTTTAAATAGGATTTTTCTAATAACAGGAGATCCTTCGGCTCCACTGCGTTCCGCTCAGGATGCCCCTCGGGCAGATGTGCTTACCATTGGCAATACTACGGATGCGCGCGCCATCCGGACGGTCATTCCGAGCGGAGCCGAGGAATCTCCGGCACCCCGAACCCAATCCTTTAAATAGGATTTTTATAGCAACAGGAGATCCTTCAGTTCCACTGCGTTCCATTCAGGATGACCATCCGGCAGATGCGCTACCATTGACAACACGATGGATGACGCCACTCCAACCGGAGGGTCATCCCGACCGTAGCGGAGGGATCTCCCGGTCCCTTCACCCAATCCCTTTTAGAGGACTTTTTATAGCAACAGAAGATCCTTCGACTCCACTGCGTTCCGCTCAGGATGATCGTCCGGGTGGTAGTCTCCGGCAACTATTGACTTCCATTGACAACATCTATTTGTCATCTCCGCTACAAGGTGTTTTCGCAAAAAAAAACTTTTTTCTCGGAATGACGGGAGCCGGAGTCCCCGTCATTCCGACCGCAGTGGAGGGATCTCCTATGCCTTCCGGTTTTTTAGGGAATGGATTTTGCGGTTTGATTGGGGAGATTCCTCGGCTCCACTGCGTTGCGCTCGGAATGGCGGAGGTGTATGTTGTTAGTTATCAAATTGTTATATTGGTATTCTCAAAACATACTATATGAAAAAAATAGCATTTATCTATATGATGAGTAATAAACATGGAAATGTACTCTACATTGGGGTTACTTCCAATCTTCGGAAAAGAGCATACGAGCATCGCCATCATTTGTTAGAAAAAAGTTTCACTGATGTTTATAACCTGGAGTATCTGGTATACTATGAACACTATGAATCCGTCGCTTTAGCAATCGAAAGAGAGAAGCAATTGAAAAAGTGGACGCGTGCTAAAAAGGACGCTTTGATAGCGATTCGAAATCCTTCGAGAAGAGATTTGTATAGTGAAATACAGGAGGAAGTTTACTCACTGATTTGATGACAGGGGAATGAGGGGGCTCCCCGTTATCCCCTACCGATGTTTCCGTCATCCTGACGTATGTCTCCGTCATCCCGACCGCAGTGGAGGGATCTCCCGCTCCCCGGACCTAATCCTTTAAATAGGATTTTTCTAATAACAGGAGATCCTTCGGTTTCACTGCGTTCCGCTCAGGATGACCCTCGGGTAGAAGTGCTTACCATTGACAATACTACGGATTTGCGCGCCGTCCGGACGGTCATTCCGAGCGGAGCCGAGGAATCTCCCGCCCCCCGAACCTAATCCTTTAAATAGGATTTTTCTAACAACAGGAGATCCTTCGGCTCCACTGCGTTCCGCTCAGGATGACCGTCCGGATGGTAGCCTCCGGCTACCATTGACTTCCATTGACAACACCTCTTTGTCATTTCTATCCCAAGGTGTTTTCGCAAAAAACTTCTTTCCCGGAATGACGAAGAGGGCGATTTCTCTCCCGTCATTCCGGACGCAATGTTTACTTCACCGGTATCAGCTTAATCGTCCGGAGGTCAAGTAGTGCGCCTTTTTCAAAGGGTTCTTCGGAACGAAAAGCCAGTTGGTGTCTTCCCTTCTCCAATTTTATCCGGCCGATTTTTTTCTCTTTGAAAGTTTCCCAGGAGCCGGACTTTTCCACTTTCCCGGAGAGAAGCTTCTTATTGGTTTCCAGGACAAAGTTCTTGCCGGCTTCTTCGTCAGAAACCGACCAATCCAGTACTACGTCGTATTGACTTGTCTGGGGTATCTCCAGGCTCCATTCCACCTTGTCTTTCCCGGTAAACCAACCGAATGCTTTCCATTCCGGCATATACTCAATTTTAGGGCCCACAGCAGTGCCGTAGCGTGCTTCCAGCGTCAGCGGTTTTCCTGCGGCAGCATAGAGGGTTTGGGGCGTATTGATCAGCCCGGCATCTCTTTTCTCTTTTACATATTGTGCAATGGTACCGATCGGCGCTATCCAGATCCCGTTTTTGGGGTCCTTGGCGTACTGAATCAATTTCTCCAGCATGGCAAGGCGGGAGGTTTGATTGCCCGAATCCGCTGTTTCGTGACCTGCCAACACCAGCCATTGACCCGCTTTTTCGGCTTGCCGGATCATGGGAAGGAGTTGTTCAAAATCTTTTCCATCCATTTCAACACCGGTCAACAGCGCCATGTCGCAGTAATTGGGGTCAACCGGGGCTTCGTCCAGCCATCTGCGGCCGGCTACAAACATGTCGGCGATAAGCGGGACGAAACTCTGGGCGTTTTTACCCCTGCCGATCGTCGTGATGCCGCAAGGATATGCGTAGGTGGTGGGGGTTACGCCCAGCAACTCTTTGATTTGCCGGTTGGCTTCCGTGAGTTCCGCCCGCATTTTGTCGATCGTGTACATTTCAAGTGCCCTTTCCCGCGACCACACAAAGTTGCCGCTGCACGGATGTACAATGGAATGATTGCCCATTTCATGCCCGTTTTTGACTGCTTTTTTCCAAAGTTCGAGATCAGGCTTCACATTGGAGGGAACGACATAAAAGGTAGCCTGTACGCCGTACTTGTCGAACAAGTCGGTTCCTTGTCTGACATTTGTTTTACGTGCATCGTCGAAGCTCAGGCTAAGCGCCATGCGTTTGCCTTCAGGCCACGGAAATTTCTGCGGATTGCCTTGCGCCAGTGCCCCGGTAAGGGGTAAACAAAGGAGGTGCAAAAGGGCGAATTTTGATAGCTTATTCATAAATCGGATTGGTTTAATAAATTTTACCGGGCGCTCATGGCTCCTTCTATATAGCCGAGAACGCCGTTAATCAGGTCCTTTCCTGCGCCGGGCTTGAAGGGGGTAACGGTAGTCTCGTAGCCACCGTAAGGGATTTCCTCGTCTGTCATCATATAACCGAGCCAACCGTTGGTGTAGCCGTAGTAAAATGTATATGGAAAAGGTGACCGTTCCCGGACTTCATTCGAGATTTCGCAGAAGAGCTCAAGCGGAGCGCTCCAGATTGCGATGTCCTTGTTAATCTTGAGAAAACGAACCGGGAGTTTGACCACCTGCGTTCCGGCAGTATTGGTGCCGGTGTAGTCTGCCATGTACCCGGGCCATTTCAGACCTTCGCGTCGTGGTGTTTCGACAATGGTACCGCCCGTCTTAATGCTGACGATTGCGTCGGAGGAGGTCATCCTGGCGTTGGCTTCCAGGATCCGGTCGCCCAGAAGGGGTTCAAATTCCTTCAGGCGGAACGGTGTGGGCTGTGTACTGTAGATAGGGGCAATGTTCCCCGCGGCGCCATTGATGAAAAGCATGGTGGCGCCTGTTTTTTTCTCCACGTACTCCGAAACAATACCGGGGCCGTCGCCGCTGATCAGTGTACATTCACCACCGATCACCGTGCCGTGCATGGCGTAGTTCGCAATAATCGCCATGGCAGAGTTATCGCTTTTGTCGATGCGCAACATACCGATACGGCGATCCACCGGCAGGTCGGGGTTAAGCCCGAGGTAGGTCTTCCCCTGGGCATCGCGTGCGCGCCGGTTAATGTTAGCGTTGGAATGTCCCCAGCCCACCGAGAGCCTGGCGGGTTCCAACCGCTTTATGGCGTCTTTTACCGCGGAGACCAGCTTTGTCTCGGTTTCTTCGGCATATTTTTTGTCGTACTGGTGCTTATACCGTTCGCCGAGAAAAGCTTCAGGCAGACCGGGAGGGCCTAATTCCGGGGCGGAATGGGTATGGGTAAATGACCACCAGAAGTTTTCCCTTTCTATGCCCAGTTCTTTCTTTAAACGGGCGGCAACCTGGTCGTATTCGGACGGTGCAATCAGGCAGATGTCCGATGAAACCAATACAAACCGGGTTTTCCCATCGTCCATAACCACAATCCGGTGGTAGATTTTATCGTTTACCCCGGTTGACTTCCTGGCTCCGTAGCCTAACAGCTGTTGCGGGCTGTCCGGTGTAATATCCACTTTGCCTACTGCTGCCTTGAAAGACTGCGCAATGGAGGGAAGGGGCGTAAATGTCGCCATTAGCCCAATACCCAAGGCGGCCGTGGATTTGAGCAAAGCCCGCACGTTTTTTGTTGTCGGATAGTTCATAAGAATTGCCTTATTCGTACTATTTAGGTTGTCGGATATAGGCGAGTAAATCAGCCATCTGTTGTTTATCAATCAATTGGTTGAAGCCGTTGGTCATGACCGAAGTGCTCATTGCGGTAAGCGACCTGATGTCGGACCTGGCTACGATTGTTTCGATACCGCCATAATTTTTAAGCGTAATTGCCGAAGGCGTTTCCGTGGCGATAAGACCCTGGAGCGTTTCTCCCGAATTGAGCTCTACATTCCAGATATCGAAGCCGTCAGCGATAGACAAATTAGGGTCCAGGATATCGGCAATGATGGATTCGGGGCGCCTGTTGCGGATTGTGCCCAGGTCTGGGCCGTAGGCAACGCCGTTTTTACCGCCTATCTGGTGGCAAACGGAGCAATGCTGGATGAAGAGCTTGTGCCCGTTTTCTGCATTTGCCGGAAGCTTCAGGGCTTCCTCGTAGGTTTTGATCACCTCCTGCTGAGAATTATTGTTGCCGGCCAGAAGCCCTCTCGCCCTGTTCCTGAGTTTTTCGTTGCCGTTGGCCATTAGTCCTACCTGCCGGGGCCAGCTGATCGCGGTGGGATCAACCACGTTTTTCTCCAGTGCGTCGAGCAGCAAGACCACACGGGACTCGCTCGACATGAATATGCCGATGGCCTGGTCTCTCAGCCCGGGCGTAAGACTGCTCCATTTGCTGACCAGGAACACACTGACGGTTGAATCTGGAATCGCATTGAGCGCGCTGAGTGCGGCCGATTGTACTGAAACGGGCTGGACAGGATCAATCAGCTGCCGGAAAACGTCCGCATGTTTCCGCGGATCTTCAAGGGTCAGCATCCGGATGGATTCCGTTCTTTTTTCAGGATCAAGTTTTTTATCTTCCGCATTTTTCCCGGCGGCGGCAATTGCCCTGGCGGTGCTTTCCCCGGCAGGTAGTCCCAATACCCGCAGCAGGTCCATAGAGGCTTTTCTGAGACCTGCATCTTTGTTTTCCAGGGCGTTCGAAAGCAGCAGGCTACGTTCAGCGCCCAGGCTGTCTTTGTCAATTTCCTTATTCCGCAATCCTTGGGCGAGGCCTTTCAGTAAAGGGGCTTTCCATTCAGCATTACCGCCGGCAGGAGCAAGCGCGCGGGCGACGAGCGATTTGATCCGGGAGCTTTCACCCGCAGCCCCGGCCATATTGCTGAGCCGTTCCAGCAGAGTGGCGTATTGGGGGTTCCCTTTTTGGTACCGTTGAATGACTTCTTCCAAAAGGTTCGTTTCGGCGGCAGGAATAGCGGAAAGCGCCGCGATTTGCATCCAATTGTCCCCCAGGTTTTCGAATAACAGGTTTTTTCTCGCCTGAACTGCTTCAGGGGTATTGACAAACCCGAGCGTTGCCAGTAATTGAAAACGTACTTTGGACGATTGATCATGCTGAAGTTTTACGAGTTCGGCCACCACCCGGTCTTTTTTCTCCTCGTCTTTGCCCAGAAGCACTTCTTCTGAAATGCGAATGGCGTTTTCCCGAACACCGGCTTCCGGGTCCTGTATACCTTTCAACAGAACATCGGTTGTCAGCGAGGCTAACCCTTCCAGTGTCCAGAGCGCGTGAAGCCTGCCCAGCGGACTGGCGCCGGTGCGGACTACTTCTTCCAGCAGGGCGGTTGCCTTGCTGTCTTTCCGGTCGACGAGTAGCCGCTGTGCGTTTTTACGCCACCAGGAGTTGGGGCTGGACAAGTATTTTACGAGTTCTTCTGTACCGGCTTCTCCCAGCTTGAGTCCCGAAGTCCAATCGGCTTTGGCGGCGCCTTTGGGCGTAATACGGTAGATACGCCCCTGGTCCATCCCGTTGTAAATTGCGTCGGATTTGGCTACCTCGTCGGCCATCCATTCCGGATGCTCCACAATTTGCCGGTAATAATCCACCACATACAGGGCGCCGTCCGGCCCTACATACATATTCACCGGGCGAAACCACGCATCGGTAGAGGCGAAGAATTCTTTTTGTTCCAGCACGCGGCTGGCGGTGAACGTGGCGCCGCGGTCGCGCAGGATGTCCGCATGTACGAGGTTTCCTACAGGTTCGGCTACAAACGTGACGCTGTCATAAAGAGCGGGAAACAGGCCTCCTGTGTAGGCAGTGATACCGCACGCAGATGTGAAAACACCTAAATCCGTCAGTAACTGATGCTCCGGGTTCTTGGTGATGGGGTATACGTCGGCCGCGTTACCGTGATCCGATACGGATTCGATGGAATTGGATACAAGGAGGGATTTATTGCGATCAAGGTACCGCGCTTTTATCACTTCATGGTAAATATGGTGGGCATTGCTGACCAGGAAGCGGTTTCCCCACTTATCAAAAGTATGGCCGAATTGGGTTTGACTGGAAAGATTTTCAAGCGTTACCTGGTCGGGGTTGAACCTGACGCTTCTCCCGAGTGCATTTTCAGGGAGCCTGGGTCCGTCAGGGTGCCCCGGATAGAAAACTTCGCTTCCCCTGTCACTGTAGTACTGCGTATAAACTTTGGCTGTAGCGGCAGGTTCGTGGCCCAGGTAGATCCAGTTGTCGAGGCCGAGCATGGGGTTGTTCACGTTGTGCTGGGGGTTTGCCAGCGCAAATCCGGTCAGAATAACCTCCCGTTTATCGGATTTGCCATCGCCGTCAGTGTCTTCCAGGTACAATACGTTGGGCGGATCCGTTACTAGTATCCCTTTTTTCCAGCGCATGACACCGGTAGGCAATACCAGTTTGTCGGCAAAAACCGTGCTTTTATCCATTACACCGTCACCGTCGGTGTCCTCCAGGAGTTTGACGGCGCCGGAACCACCCTTGTCAAGGGGGTAGCCGTGCATCTCTACCACGTACATACGGCCGTTTTCGTCAATTTCCATGGCCACCGGGTCAGCGACCAGCGGTTCCGCAGCGATTTGCTGGAATTCAAAACCCTCGGCAATTTCAAAGGTCGGGATAGCTTCGGCGGGAGAAAGCCCCTGCCGGGTCTGGGTTTTCTGGCAACCTGAGAAACAGCTCAGGCCGATGATTCCGCCCAGGTAGAGTACTCTTTTGGCTAACATTAATCAATCGTTTATTATAGAGAAATAGCGTAAATCGATACGGTTACTTTATTTTTTTTGCCTCGAAATTTCTTCGAGGTGTCTGCTTACGCCTTCAGCGAGGTCAACTGCGGCGGCAGGTGAGAAGGGCGATACCATAGGCTCATAGCCGCCCAGCTTAATTTCGTCTTCGGTGCACAAATAGCCGAAAGTACCGTTGGTGATGCCGGAATAGAAAGTGTAAGCAAACGGTGAATTGTTGCGAATTTCATTTGAAACTTCGCAGAACAGTTCGCAAGGGGCAGACCAGAACATGATGTCATCATTAATCCGAAGGAATTGTACCGGCATCCGGATCAGGTTTTGTCCTGTGCTGGAGGTACGCGCGTAGGCTTTCAGATCATCGGGCCAGGTCTTTATATCCGCCCGCCGCGGGGTTTCAATGTTAATGCCGGTGGTATTGAGCCTGACCTGGCCGGTGGTGGCTGTAATTTTACGGCTGGCTTCGAGTATAGGCTCTCCCAGGAGCTTTCTGAACTGCCGGAGCTGTCCGTCCTTGTTGCCTGTATTATTGACAGAGATGGAGAAGCGGGGTGCAATATTGCCCAGGGCGCCATTTACGAATAGCAGCGGCGCCCCGGCCTGTTCTTCCACATACTGGGCCACTTCACCGGGAACATCACCGCTTATCCTGACATCGGTACTGGCCAGAACGGTCCCGTGGATAGCGTAGTTGGCGACAATGGCCATGGGTTTTCCGTTGGCGTGGTCGATGCGCAGCAAGCCGATCCGGTTGTCGACGGGGGCATCCGGGTTTTCGCCCAGGAAGGTTTTATTGTCAACCCCTCGGGCACGGCGGTTGATATTGGCCCGGGAGAAGCCCCAACCCACCCCCAACCGGGCAGCCGAGAGATTTTTCCTGGCGAGGCGCACGGCTTCTACCAGCTGGTCTTCTACATATTGCGCATAGGCTTCATTGTGTTTCACCTCATAGCGATCTCCTAAAAACAGGGGAATCACACCGGGAGGGCCCGTTTCCGGCGCCGAATGCGTGTGGGTATTGGTCCACCAGAAATCAGCGCGGTCAATGTTGAACATTTTCTTCAGCCGGGCAGCAGCCTTGTCATAGGTGTTGGGAGCAATAGTGCCCAGATCGGTTGCCACCAGGTAAAACTGCTTTTTCCCGTCGTCGAGTACCACCACTTTGTGGTACAGGCTGTCTCTCACGCCATTGGATTGCCGCGGTGCATATCCCAGCAAATTCTGGGGCGTCAGGGGGGTGATATTGCTCCTGCCGAAGCCGGCTTTGAAATTCCCGGCTTCCTGCCCGTAAAGACTGGAAAAGCAAAACAGGGCCAGGAATAAAAGAAATTTACTTTGGCTTTTCTTAAAGGTTGGATTCAGGTACATACTTGGAAAAGGTTAAGGGAATAGCAATTTCACCATTCGTCGGTTCTGAACGGTACGACGGGCAGCCCGGACTTGTCAAACAGTGTAGGGGAGGGACTGTTGCTGAATGCAAACCGAACGGCCACGGGATTCGTAACATCGTCTGCCCACACTTCCACCTGGTTTTTCCCGACTACGCGGGCATTGGCCTCGGTAAATTTTTTGCTCCGGTCTGCGATTTCAAATTCCATTACCTCGTTTTTCCGGAATTCAAGGCCTTTTTCGGAAACATCCCGGAACGTAAGCAACACTTTATTTCCCCGGATTTCTTTTTTTGCGAACGACGGGCTCTTATAATCGGGGCGCCGGACCTGATAGGTTTCATTCAGTGCCCAATTGGCAAGGCGCCTGCCCACTTCGGCTTTGTAAATGGGATGTACATCCTTCAGGTTGTCGACCAGGTCGGTTGAGACCACCATACCGCTTTTAGGCAGATCAAGCGCTTTTTCCTGCATTTCCCGCACATATGCAGCTTTTTTGCCGGTACTATCCTGCGGATATTGAAAGGGTGCAATCTGAACATAGTAAAACGGGAACTCGGTTGCATTTGCCCTTCGCCAGTTCTCAACCATCAGGTGCTGCAGCGTATAATAGGCGGGCGGGTTGTGGGTGTTGGACTCTCCCTGGTACCAGATCACTCCCGCGATCCGGAAGTCCGTCAGCGGGGCGACCATGCCATTGTATATGGCGCCGGCCTTGTTGGGCCAGTACAGGGTGGGCGGAATAATATCAGCCGATTTTTTGCAATCCGGGTAGAGTTCCACCAACTCGCGTGGAATCCAGGATTCGATGTAGGAACCGCCCCACGCCATATCTACCAAACCTACCGGCACTTTTAATTCCCGGTTCAATTGCTTTCCGAAGAAGTAGCCCACCGCACTGAAGTTGCGGAGGGCGGCCGAATCACAAACCGACCAGTTCCCTTCTACGTCCGCCTGTTTTTCTTCGCTTCCTCTTTTTCTCATTTTGAAAAGACGCAGCGCCGGATTTGAAAGACCTTTTTGATCGGCAATGGCATCCTTAACGCCGTGTTTGGCACTCCATTCCATATTGGATTGCCCGGCGCAAAGCCAGACTTCACCCATCATGATGTTGCGGATGGTGAACTCACCGTCTTCAGCCGCAATAGTAAGCGTATAGGGGCCGCCTGCTGCGGGTGTATCCACATAAAACTGCCAGGAAGCATTTCCATCGCCTTTGATTTTAAATACCTGGTCAGACCAGGAGGGTTTCACAGTCGCTGTTTCCCAGGGGTCGGCCCAACCCCATATTTTAATCCGGGTATTTTGCTGAAGCACCATGTGATCAGCGAAAATCGAAGGAAGCCAAACCCTGGCCCGGCTTTCGATTGCCGTCAATCCCAGCAAAAGCGCGACGCAAATGCAGGTTTTGACCAGGGTATCGGGAAGCAGGCGTCTGAGAGCGTTCATTTATTTAAAACGTTTGATGTACAGGAGCAATTCTTTGTTCATACTTTCATTGCCGCAGCTCAGCGCGTGGTCGTCGCTGTCAATTTCCACGAGTTCTATATCTCCGCCGCCACGTTTCACCGCTTCGAAGAAACGGCGGGAGGTCGGTACCGTCACTACCGGGTCGCGGGCGCCATGCCAGATTTTTACCGGTACTGGGTACGGTTTCAATGGTCCGCGCGTGGAATTCACCGTATATTCATCAATAGGGTTAAAACCATTTACCGCGCAGGAATCGAATTCGGATACATTGCCGAATTGATATACCGCTGCCATTGCCTGCCGGGTACTTTTCAGCCAAGGGTTCTTCCAGGCCTGCCCGTACAAATCAAGCACCGGGCTATACATGACATGCCCGAGTACAATTGCCGAATGCCGGTACACAAAATTTGTGGACGACAGGCCGCCCATAGAAAATCCGCCGACAATGATCCGGGGATATACATTAAAATTTTGAACAATGTACTGATAAGCCTTGAAGGCCGAGGAAACTACTAATGGCCCGCCGAAATTTTCGACACCGCCGCCGTTCACATCAAACACGGCATAGCCGTTTTCGAGGAGGGTACGCTGCAGATCAAATTGGTTGAGGAACCATTCATTGGCCGACACGCCGCCGCCGGCGCCATGCGCCATGTAAACCAGGCGCGTCGGTTCCCCGTTGGCGGAGTAGGTGGCGGGGAGTTTGAGAATGGCAAAGTCTTCAACGGGAGCATTGTTCTGTCCCCGGGGAAAATGCCGGGTATCGCAGTCGTTCAGGGGGACCTTGAAATAGATTTCCCTGGTTTCCTGTCCTTTTGCGGAGAAACAAAAAAAAGCAAGAAAAACGAGTGTCAATAGCTTCAATGCCATGGTTTCTCAGTTGTACAGCCGTCGTAACGGCCGGGGGCGGGATTATATTCCAGGAATTTGACGGCGCCTACTTCCGAGGTCATATAGCCGGAAATGGTAAGTTCCTTGAACATGCGGAAATAATGGACCGGTTCGCCGGACTTCCGGGCGGACATATAAGCGATATGTGCTTTGTCGATGGTGGTCAGCAGCGTTTCTCTTTCTGTGGGGTTTAGTTTAAGAAAGGACCTGCCATAGGTATCATGGCTGGTTTTTTCCAGTTTCTCTATCCCTGCCAGAAAAATTTGCTGTTCCGCCGGAGTATAACAGTCCGCTACAATAACAGACATAAAAGCGGCTACATCCGCCTCTTTTGCACCCGGGGTGTCGGTTGCCGGAAAAATAGTTTCCCCGACCTCGTTCAACAGCACTTTTTGGGCTGCGGTTAAAAAATCACTGTCTTTGGGAAAGGTGAACGAGCTGCTCAGAAATGCCTGCGCGCCGATCATTGTACCGCCCAGCAAAAGGGTTACTTTTTCGAGTGCTTCTCTTCTGTTCATGATTTTGTCTGTGTTGGGGGGAGATCGGAAATCAGAATTCGGAAATCGGCCGCGCCGCGCAAGCCCGTTTGTGCGCCTGATTTCTGATCTCCGATTTCCGATTTCCGATCTCCGATTTCTGATTTCCGTTACCGGATATTTCCTTTTCTCATTTCTTTAACTGCGTAGTCTACCGCCCTGGCGGTGAGTGCCATGTAGGTCACGGATGGGCCCGGGATGCAGCTCGATGAAGCCATAGCGGAACCGTCGGTGATAAAGACATTTTTCACCTCGTGCATCTGGTTCCATTTGTTCAGTACGGAGGTTTTCGGATCTTTTCCCATCCGGGCGGTGCCGGTCTCGTGTATACAGGATCCCGGTATTTTTTTCCAGTTATAGGTGGTGATATTTTTGAGCCCGCCCATTTCCAGGATTTCCGCGGCGCTGGTCATGGCATCTTCAATCAGTTTTTCTTCGTTTTCGCGGAACTCGCAGTCGATTTCCAGAACGGGCATACCGAATTTGTCTTTCCGGGTTTTACTCAACGTTGCTTTGTTGTCGAAGTACGGCAGGTGTTCTCCCCAGGCGGTGATGGCCATGCTCCATCCGCCGGCCTCGGTCAGGCGTTGTTTCAATTGCATGCCCACGCCGTCGGCCCAGCCGATGCGCCCCCGACCGGCGCCACCCTGGTAGGTGTACCCCCGCAGAAATTTGTCGGTTTTGGTTTTTTCGTTGATGTTGCGGAACCGTGGGACAAATATCCCGGTAGGCCGGTTGCCGAAAGTGTATTTATCCTGGAACCCATCGAAACTGCCGGAGGCCCCCATGCCGTAGGGCATGTCCATCAGGTTATGGCCGATCTGGCCGCTTCCGTTCCCAAGGCCTTCGGGAAATGCGTCCGAAACCGAATTGAGGAGGATCAGCGTGGTGTTGAGTGCCGATGCGTTCAGGAAGATTACTTTGGCGAAATATTCGTATTCCTCGAGTGTTTCCGAATCGACGACCCGGACACCGACGGCTTTTCTTTTTTCTTTGTCGTAGATGACTTCCTTTACCACCGAAAATGGCCTGAGGGTCATGTTGCCTGTGGCTGCGGCGGCCGGTATGGTCGCGGAAACGCTGCTGAAATAACCGCCGTAGCTACATCCGCTCTCACATTTGGCACGATACTGGCAGGGACCTCTCGTGCCGATTTGCCGGGTAAGGTTGGCAGTCCGCCCGTGTATGATCAGCCTTTCCCCGTTGAAACCTTTTTTTACCCGTTCGGATACATAACTTTCCAGGCAGTTCATAGGCATTGGCGGCTGGAATTTGCCGTCGGGCAGGTGGGGCAGACCTTCGAGCGATCCGGAAATGCCCACGAAAGGTTCCACGTAGTCATACCAGGGAGCAATATCCTTGTACCGGATAGGCCAGTCCACACCGAACCCGTCTTTGGCATTGGCCTCGAAATCGACGTCGCTGCGGCGGTAGCATTGACGGCCCCAAAGCAGGCTGCGGCCGCCCACCTGGTAGCCCCGCGCCCATTCAAAGGGCTTTACCTGTTCGTAGGGTTGGTCATGGTCGTTTACAAAAAAACGCTTGGAGGTTTCATGGAAATTATAGACACCACTCTGGATAGGGCTGCGGCGGATATCGTCCTGAGTTTTACGGCCGCGGTGCGGCAGCTCCCAGGGGGCTTTCATATCGTCGTAATCTTCTATATGTTTTACGTTGCGGCCGCGTTCCAGCACAAGAGTTTTCATGCCTTTTTCGCAGAGTTCTTTGGCGGCCCAGCCGCCGCTGATACCGGTACCTACGACAATGGCGTCATAGGTGTTTTTTGAATGCAGGTTTAAGGGAGTCATAATCAATAAGGACTGATACGTTGTGAACGCTTATTGGATACTGCAAAAGTGGTGTTTAAGGCCGCATGGTCGGACGGAAACTGAACGGGGTGTTCGCTTATTATTCGCGACGCGACCGCGCGGAGTCGATTTCCTTTGTAATAGATAAAATCGATACGATCGTTCATCCACACCTCGAATGCAAGGCTGAACGTAATACCCGGCATTTTCACCGGATCAGGATAAATTTCTCTGAAGGAGTCTTTAAAGCCGGCTTCTGCCTTGATGCGGCTGGCATTCCAATTGACCACGTAGCCCTTATGCTGTTTGCGGGTGGCTGCCACATAGTCAAGGTGTGAGCCGCTGTCAAAGTCACCACCGATGATGAGTGGGATGCTGTCGGTTTCTGCCAGACATTGGCTGATTTTCCGGAGTATTTCACGGATTTCCCGGCCGCGTGTGCGGTCGTCTTCTTCGAGAAATCGCTCAACCGACCAACCTTCGTTGTTGTCGAACGAATAGAAGAAATAAGCAGGTTGCCAATCCAGGCAAACCGAAAAGATATTTACTTTTTGATTCCCCGGGAGCGATATCTGTACGCCGCCTGCGGTAAAGGGGCGGCTTAGCGGATAGCTTTTTATAATGGGGTACCTGCTGATAATGGCGAGGTTGGCCGTGTCATTCGAGCCGACCAGGTAGAACTGGTAGCCGAGCGCATCGGCGAGGTAGGCCCCGGAACCTTCTGTTTCAACAATGAGGTAGACGTCGGAGTCTGTTTTGCGGAGTATTTCTGCAAGATTGGCCCGGCCGGTTTCTGCTCCGAAAACGTTGCCGCCGTGTTTGATATTATGGGTGGTCACGGTGAGCCCGGAGGTCGGCGCGGGAGTATAAGCTGCCGGAACGGCAGATCCCGAGATTTGCCGGTAATATCGCGCAATCGCTGTATCCGTAAGGGTGGCCTCGTAAATGCTGACATCGTCGATGAGGCCATTGTACGTTTCCCAGGTCGTGTAAAAGGGTTGGGTGGTGTAGGGAAACTTCCAGAACTGGCGGTAGTTCCGGCCGGCACGCGAGGCGCCGAGCGTAAGGTTGCCGCTGGAAAGGAAGCGGAGGTAAGGTGAAGCGAGATAGGTGGCTACCCGGATGCCGTCGCGATAGAACCGGAGCTCGCGGTCATCGGCGGAATAAGTAAGGGCGAGCAGGTGCCATTTGCCGTCGCGTATGCTTTGCCGGGGGGCAGTAGCCCGGTATTCATAAAACTCGTCCCGGAACCGGGCCTTAAAAAACCATGCGCCCTCAGCCGTAACGCCGATGGACCAGAAGTCTTTTTTGCCCGGCAGAAGGGTGGAAGCAATCGTATACTCCTTTCCGGACGTAGGGTCTGTATTGACCCAAATGGTAAAGGAAAAGTTACGGATTGCCGCAGTCGTATCCATCGAAAAATCGAGGGACCGGCGGGTTTTTGCATTTTTACTCAGGTCCAGGGCCTTCCCCGCGACCCCTTTCGTGGTGGCAACGGAGTCAGCGCCTGAGAAACCGGTCGCCCAATACGAAGGGGGAAGCTGGGCCCTCACTGCCGAAAAAACGAGTAGCAGCAATCCGCAGGCTGGTGCCGGAAGCGGATGCAGAAGCTGCCGAAGCAACCTTATCGCGTATTTCGGGGAGGTGAGGAAATTCATTTGTTGTTGGATAATTGCGAATTTTGTACGTAATTCTGTACAAGAAAATAAAGCCTGAAAGTTATGCTGATAGTCAATATCTCGGATTTCAGAAAAGACATTAAACTTTATCTGGATAAGGTTTCGAAAAATTTTGAAACGCTGATTATCAATCGTGCCAAAGATGTGAGTGTTGTCGTGATCTCTTTGGATGAGTATAACTCGTTAATGGCAACCCAGTATGAGCTGTCGTCCCGGAAAAACGAAATGAGGCTGGATTCGGCCATTGAAAAACTGAAAAAAAATGACTCGTTTGCAAAAGATCTGATCCAGGATTAGGATGAAATATATATTTGTAGATGAATCCTGGGAAGACTATCTCTATTGACAAAGCACAGACAAGAAAAAGCTGAGAAAAATAAATGAGCTTTTGAAAGATATTGCCAGGAATCCTTTTGACGGACTGGGAAAACCGGAGCCTTTGAAGCATAAGTACACGGGTTTTTGATCAAGACGAATTGATGACGAGCACCGTTTGATTTACAGATACGAAGCAGACGCGATTCTGATTGCCAAGTGCAGGCATCATTATGATTGAGGATAAATAATATCTACCCAATCAGGTTTTTATAGAGACTTTCAAACGTTCCGGTTTTCATGCCGGTTTTGTTGGCATATGCGAACGTCATATCAAGCGCCTTCATTTTGGGGTCGAAACGACCGATTGACCAGGGATGCCAAGCGAGCGTCAAGTGCTTTTTCTTCTTCTCTCTTGCAAGATCCATGAAGACTTTGTTCACGGCAAATTCTTCCTCCGGTTTTTGAATCGGTTTTTGAGGGACGGCGCCGTCAGGCCAGGGGCTTGGCCAGTTGAGCAGGGCTACCGTGTCTACGTTGGTGTGGCCTTTCAGCACGTTTTCGTGCCAGCCGTGTTTCGGGATCTCCCACAGGTTGGCATAGCCGTCAGCAGCGTAAGTAAACGGGTCGGTAATAGGGGCGGGCAGGGAGAATCCGGGCCCCCAGCAGATGGTAGTGATGTATTGATACCCGGCCTCCGTTACGATATCAAGAATATCTTTGTGGCCTTTGAAGCCGTCAACGTAGGCATAAGGGGTGGCGTAGCCGATAATGGGTTTGCCGAATATATCTTCCAGTCTTTTCTTGGAATCGATCAGTTGCTCCCGCGGGTTCCCGGTCCTGGGGTTCAGCGGGTGCGGGAGAATGAGCTGATGGCTTTTGGAATGGCTTCCGATTTCAAACAGCGGATTGTCGAGCAATTTTACCACCCGCTGCTTGTTAGCGTCGTTGAGAATATCCGATACGATAAAAAAAGTTGCGGGCGTTCGGTGTTTGAGGTGCACGTTCACGATGGACTCCAGGTGCTCGAGGCAGGCGGGGCTTTCCGTATCGTAGTTGGCAATAAAAACGGTGTCGGACTTTGCCGGGGGAGTCGCCGGAAGGAGTGCCGGGAACTGCGCCACAGCGGAAAGAACAGCGCCTTTTTTAAAGAATTGTCTTCTGTTCATGAAGATTGCAGGTTTAGCCTCAGGAAGAGGATCTTAAGATGAGAATTGAGGGCGGCCGCATAGCGGCCGCCCCGGTTTTCGGGTAAGGAATCAGTTTTTCCCGTATTTCGGATTCTGCACAATTTTGGAATTCTGATCCAATACGCTTTGCGGAATCGGCAATACGTAATTTTTTTCCGGGTCAAATGCACGGTTAGTGCCGCCTGTGGGCACAACGGTATACTTTTTCTTGCCGTTAACCATTTCGATTTTCATGGTGTGAACACTTCCGGGGATAAGTTTTTCAGCCAGTTTAAGCCGCATCAGGTCGGGCCATCTTTTGTCTTCAAAACACAGTTCTACCCGGCGCTCGCGGTAAATGGCGGTGCGCATGTCTGCCTGTGACAGACCTTTTTTCAGCTCAGGAAGGTCAACCCGCTTGCGGAGCTGGTTGATGGCGTCGTACACCGAAGCATCGGCTCCGGCCGCTTCGTTTTGTGCTTCTGCGTATCCCAGGAGGACTTCTGCATACCTGAAGATTACCCAGTTGGCACTGCTGAGCTTGTTATCCCCGTTGACGTAAAATTGCGTTTCTATGCCTTTCAGCGGGTGGTACACCGTACATGGCCTGCCGGTGCTCCCGAAGTTGAAATCAACCTCATTCAAGCTTCCCGAACCGGTATAGTAAACCGATTCATAGCCGTTCCAGATGTTCCCGTCGAAATTGATATCCTGGTAGAAGCGTTTTTCCCTGTTTTTGTAGGGATTTTGAGGATCATACCCGGATGCCGGATCGGTAATGGGCAACCCGTTGGCCATGGCATATTCGTCTACCAGCTCCTGGGTCACGTTAACACCTGACCAGGAGTTCTGCGTACCGCCCACAAAACAAATCGGCTGGTACCCCGAACGGCTGTTGCCGATACTGGTGCCACCGAGATAAGTTTTGTCAAATATGACCTCGGAATTGTTGTTGTTTGCTTCGTAGAAGAGCGTTCCACGGTCGGGGAATAGGGAATATGCCCCTAAATCCATTACCTGTTTGAAGGTCGCCGCCGCATTCTGCCACCTGGTTTTGTCGTTGGCCGGGTTTTTCAGCGGGCTCGCGTAAAACAGCTCGCACCAGGCTTTCAGGGTAAGGGCCGAGCCTTTTCCAGCCCGCGAAGCGCCGGGTTTTACCGGCAGGTCATTGGCGATGGCCGCACATTCGTCTACGATAAACTTGAAAGTCTCATCGTCCGTATTTCTTGCCCTGAAGATTTCCTCACCCTGGGTGTTCCGGTCCAGTACGTCGGTGATGATCGGGACCCCGCCGTAGGTCGTCCAGAGAATGGAGTAGAAATAAGCTCTCAGGAAACGGACTTCTGCGAGTCGCAGTTTTTTCCATTTCTCATCCAGCTTGGATTTTTCGACGTTGGCGATGAACACGTTGCAGGCGCGTATTTTGGAGAACTGGCTCCATTGCTGCAGGTTTGAAAGCGTATTGGGGGTTTCGATACCTAATACGTACAGTCCCCGGCTCCCGGCCCACAAATACTGGCTGATGGAGTTGTCTGTATAGTTATCGCCGTGATCGAAGAAGTCGATAGGACCGCGGATGCTGCCATAAATGCCGTTCAGGAAAAGGTCTGCATTCCCGGTTGAGGTCCAGAGTGTGGCGTCGGAGACCCGCTCTTTGGGGGTGACGTCAAGAAAATCCTGGCAGGAAGACATCACAAAGGTGCATGCCAGTGCCGCTAAAAACTTGCTGTATCTGAATATCGAAAATTTCATTTCGCAGGATATTAGAAGGTTAGATTAAGACCAAATGACACCACACGCTGTTGCGGATAGTCGAGCGCCTGTGAGTTGATGATCTCAGGATCGTAGTTGATGATCGGGGTGAAAGTCAGCAGGTTCTGTGCTGCCGCATATACCCTTGCGCTCTGGATTCCCACCTTTTTCGAAAGATTTTCCGGTATGCTGTAGGATACATTGATGTTTTTCAGACGCAGGTAACGCGAATTGAACATCAGGTAAGACGACATCTGGTTGTTGTTCGAAGTAGGGGAAGGCGTGATCCTGGCATGGGAGGCGTTCCGGTTTTCGGGGGTCCAGTAGTCCATGTTGCTTTTATAAGCGCCCCGGCCGTTGTTAAAGGGATGCCAGTACCCGTTCTGACCGTAGATGTTGGTTTTGGCGGCACCCTGGAACAACAAATCCACTGCAAACCGCTTGTACCTCGCATTGGCGAAAATACCGTAAATAATTTGCGGGACGTCGGCGACACCAATCGGGACAATATCGTTGACATCGATTTTCCCATCGCTGTTCACGTCTTTGTACCGCACATCGCCGGGGAATACTTTACCCCATGGTTGTGTGGCGATGCCCGGAAGGAGGTCGCCTTTGTCGTTGAAGTCTTCTACCTGGAAATACCCGAGTGACTCGTAGCCAAAGCGTGTGTTGTAAGGCCTGCCGGTTATTCTCCTGTTCGGGTTGTTGTAAGTAACCGGTGTCTCGAAGACCTGGATCAGCTTGTTTTTGGCGAAAGTGAAGTTGGTTCCGAGCGATACGTCAAAGTCTTTGCCGAAGCTGCGTTGCGTGCTGAGCGTCAGGTCGATCCCGCTGTTTTGCATTTCGCCGGCATTCACCTGGCTGAGTCCCACGCCGTATTCGACCGGAACCACCACGGTCGGGTTGGTAAGCATATTGGCGCGGTGCTCGAAGAAATAGTCGGCTTCCAGCTTGATCAGGTTATTCAGGAAAGATCCTTCCAGTCCGATATTGGTCTTCCTGGCGCGCTCCCAGGTAATGTTCAGGTTTCGCTCGGTCCCTTCGTAGGCGCCCTGTACGGCCACACCGTCCAGAACGGCAACCGGGCCTCTCACATTATAAAGACTCATAAACTGGAAAGGTGAACCGGCAAGGGCGCCGACTTCGCCGTAGGAAGCCCGCAATTTCAGGTTATCGATCCAGCGGGTACCCTTCAGGAAGTTTTCTTCAGACAAGCGCCAGCCCACCGAGAATGCCGGGAAAAAGCCGAAACGTGTTTCTCTGGGGAAGTAGTAGCTTCCGTCATAACGTCCGCTGGCCTCGAAGAGGTATTTGTCGGCATAGTCATAAGTAACCCGGTATACGAGACCCATCTGGCGCGCTGCACTGGACGTGCCGCTGTTGCCGATATCCAGCACGCTGGAACTCCCCATACTGAGCTCGTCGATAGTAAGGTTGTAATTTCTCCTGATACCTGCAAAATCTTCGTAATCATTGGATTTGGCCTCAAAGACCGCCAGTGCGCCGATCGTATTCTTCCCGAACGAGCCGATGTAATTCAGGCTGGCCTGGTAAGTGAGCTGTTTGGCATAGCTCATACTTTGATTCAGAGAAGGCTTGGTTTGCTCAAAAATTCCGTCTATAAAAACATAAGGAGTCTGAGTAGTATCTACCGTCCACATATGCGACGGCGTACGGAATGCTTTGTAACGAGTAAGCGTCGGGTCGAAGGCAAGTGTACCTTTCAGCTTCAGGCCTTTGATAAAATTGAGATCCTGCTCAAGCGAGAGCTGCGAATATACCTGGGTGGTATTGGTCCGCGCCTGACCGCTGCCATGCACGTTGTTCCACACATACACGCCACTTTCACCGTTGGAGAAAAGAATGGGCTGGTTGGGCGCCGCATAGTGTACGAGTTCAAAAATGCGATCGGTAGCTACGGTCGGTGCTTTGTTGGTCTGCTCACGGCCATTCAGGCTGAAAGAAACCCTGGTCGATTTGGTCACGTCGGCATCTATGCTGATGGCATAATTGTACCGCGACTGGTTGGTAGGCTTCCACAAACCAGCCTGGTATTGGTAACCCACGCTGGCGTAGTATCGTACACGCTCGGCTCCTCCCGTCAGTTCTACGTTATGCCCGGTCAGCGGCGTGTTTTTTTCAAACAGCATGTCGTAGATGTTCTGGTTCGGGTGGCCGTCAGGATCGGAACCGTCGCGGTATTTTCTAAGGCTTTCTTCGGAGTAAAGCGGTGCGCCGCCTACACTTAGGCTGGCCTCGTTTTTCAGTTTGGCATATTCATAGGCTGTGGGAAGCTCGGGTAATACCGTCGGATTCTGAAAGCCGATATAGCCGTTATAAGAAATGGTCGGTGTGCCCGATTTTCCTCTTTTGGTGGTAACCAGGATTACCCCGTTGGCGCCTGCCACACCGTAGGGGGCCACAGCGGCAGCATCTTTCAATACAGTAATGCTTTCTACCGTATTCGGGTCGAGGTTCTGGAAGCTTCTCGGAATGTTGTCTACGATCAAAAGCGGCTGAGAATTACCGGTGGTGGCTACCCCTCTGATGAAAATGTTGCTGGCGTCGCGACCCGGCTCCCCTGTGTTTTGCCTGACGATCAAACCGGGTAAACGGCCGCCGATAGCGTTACTCATATTGGCTACCGGAACGGTTGCAATTGCTTCTCCCTTCATGGTGGAAACCGCGGCGGTTACTGACGTTTTTTTCTGGGTACCATACCCTACGACTACAATTTCCTCAAGAGAGCGCTGATCCACTTTCAGGGAAATACTCAGTGAAGTTTGTCCAACAAAGGTAACTTCCTGGTTTTCATAGCCTACGAAACTAAAAACCAGCACGGAGCCTTCAGGGGCGGAGAGCTGGAAGTTCCCGTTTTCATCGGTTATAGTCCCCTGTTGCGTGCCTTTGATCACCACGCTCACACCCGGCAGAGATTCTCCCTTGTCATCGGTTACTTTCCCCCTGACCGCCGGGGCACTCCACTCCGTCGAAACGTTGGAAGCAAGGCCGGTAGACGGGGAAGCGGAAGATGACGCATTCGCGTTTTTATTTTTTACATAGATCAGCACAGATCTGCTATTAATCTGCCGGTATCCCAAATGTGTATTTTCGAAAAGAATATCCAGTGTGGTTTTGATATTGCGTTTCATTTTGGGGAAACTTATTGCTGTATACGTTTCCACTTCATCCACCGGAACTACGAAGGAAAGTCCTGTTTTCTCTTCAATCTTTTTGAGCACTGTTCTTAGGCTTTCCTTTTGGGCGCTTATCGTAATGGTCATCTGATGCAGCTCCTGGCTGGTGCCCGGACTGGCCGTAAGCAGCTGGATCGTGCATGTGAGCAGCAGGATATAGGATAGCGTGATCCGCATAGCTGATCGAATTAACGCATGCCTACCGCTTTTCGGTTTTTTGCGGGAGGTACACGCGGGTTCAGTTAAAGATAATTGCATAACTTTACGTGTTTTTGATAGTTACAGAATGGTTATTAAGAACGCCCGGTCATCCGGCTCCTACCCCGGATGGCCGATTTTTTGTTGGGTTTATTATTTTCTCATTTACAAAGGTTTAGGTGAGCGGTTAATTGGGGTCGACGGGGGTGCACGGAATTCCACCTGAAATTGTCACCAGCTTGTCCTTTTTGGTAAAAGTGGCCTGGCGGATACCGAAAACCATTTCCAGGATCTCTTCAAGACTCTCCTGGTGCAGAAACCAGGCGTCGATCCTGCAGTTTTCTATCGCCCGGTTTTCGAGCGTTATTTTTACATCGAAATAGGTTTCAAGCCGGTCAATCGCCTGACCCAGGGTAAGGTTGTCCAGCACGAGGCTTTCCTCTTTCCATTTAATGGCTTCGGTAAGGTCTACGGCAGTTTTTTCAATCTTATTGTCGCTGTCTTCATTCACGGTAAGGCTTTCCGTAGGCCGCACCAGGCCGAGTGTCTGGGTCTGATTGTTGACTTCAACCAGTCCGCGTTCCACGGTCACGACCACATTTCTCTCCCGGGCATTTACGTTAAAGGCCGTTCCAAGTACTTTAGTCGATATTTTACCGGTACGCACTACAAAGGGTTTGGCAGGGTTGTGCGCGATATCGAAGAAGGCTTCTCCTCTCAATTCCACCTCCCGGGCACCGTTTCCGAAAGGCAGGTGGTATACCAGGCGGCTGTTTTCGTTTAGTAAAACGGTGCTGCCGTCAGGTAGCCGGATAAAGTCTTTTTTTGAAATGACGACGACGCTGTCGTTTTCTGCGCCACCGGTCCGGGTCAGATAGGGACGATCCGGTGCCCTGTAGGTGGAAAGAAGCCACCACCCGGCGCCGAGGGTGAGCACCAGTGCCGCCGCAATGCGGAACCAATGCCATTGAAAAGTAAAAGCAGGCTTTTGCTCATTTTTGGGCATATTTCGGCTGCTGATCTGTTCATATAGCTTTTCAGTATCAAACGACGATGGGTGCTTGTCGCTCTCGCGAAACTTATCCTCCATATAACTGGCAACGCTGGCTTTGAAGTCATCTTCGTGCCGGTCGGTCAGAAACAATAATTTCAACTCTTCCTCTTCATCTGGAGTAGCTGATTGTGCCAGGTATTTCTGCAACAAGTAGTTAAAGCGATCTTCCATTTTTCTACCGATCCTGATCGTATAGGGTTTACCCGGGGACCTCCCCGGCCAGCCTGTTTTTCAGGCTCCTACACTACAGAGTTGTTTGATCGGCGGATAGGGACAGTCGAGCAGAAAAAAAATTAGATGGCGTCAAGAATATGCTCTAAACGTACCTTGTCACCTAATCTACCTTTCATAGATTAATATCCTGTCTTTTACTACAAATGGCCTGACGTGGACAGATAAGCCTTCTTCGCTTATTAAGTCTACTTTTCTCGCCAGTAACTCCTGAAGTTCGTCTTTAAATTGAAAAAAGCGTAGCCCGATTGGATGAGTATGATCCAGTTCAACCAAAATATCGACATCGCTGGTAGCTTTCGCTTCTCCACGGGAATAGGAGCCAAACAAGTACGCCCTTTTTACCGGTTTAGAAGAAAAGTAGCTTTTGAGTGCTTCAATATTTTTTTTTGAAAGTTTCATTTTTAGAAAGGCATAAATGACGGGTCGCTTTCTAGTGTCGCTAACCCGATGACTACACCATGTAACACCTTTTAGCAAAGATAGGTTTTATGCGTACGACAACCAATATTGCTAAACCGGCATTAATCTTTTAGAATCCATTCAGACAAAATCAGCAGATACATCCCGACGTGGGGAGAAAGATTTTGTCTCAGAAACTGCAGCGCTCTCACCATATGATTTTTTACCGTTCCCTGGGAGAGATTCAGTTCACGCGCAATGGCTTCGTGGGTCATCCCCTCTTTCCGGGCCATTCTGAAGATTTGTTTCTGTTGGGGCGGGAGCCTGTCGACCAGCTCCTCAAGAATTTCTTCATACTGACTGGACAGGATCCCGAAATCGGTATCGTTAAAAGCCGATTCCCGTCTTTCCGCGTACATTTCCCTGCCTTTGGTCTCTGCCGCCCATTTTCTGAAAAGCCTGTAAATCTGATGGTGGGTCATGGTTACCAGGTAACCTTCCAGGCTCCTTACGTGCAGAAAATGCTCACGCCTGTCCCACAGAGAGCAAAATACTTCCTGAACAACGTCATTGGCCAGGTCGTCCGAGCGAAGATACCGCAGGCCCGTCTGGTAAACCGTTTTTACATAGCGGTCATAGATCTCCCTGAAAGCGGCGTCGTCTGCTTCGGCGAGCCGCTTTAAAAGGTTATCCAGATGCTGTTGTTCAAGTTTTTTTTCCATACCCGGCCTGCTTGCAATTGACTATCGAAAAAGTTGGCCCTCCTGATAGTACCCGGCAAATATAGGAAAACAAATATCACTCCGAATCTTTACATTTTTGCCGGGGAAGTTGAAAAAAATCATTTGCTGGCGGGTTCGGGGTAACCCGGGGCCGGGTAAAGTAGCATCCCTACCGGCAACGGGTTCCCGAGCAACTTCAGTATTTCCATAGCTTATTTCCCGGCCGTCGCTATTTCGGTGATGGCCCTTGCAAATTTGTCCAGTTCCGGCAGACGCGTGTACACGTGAGGTGTTACGCGCACGCATTTCACATTTTCATATTCAATGGCCACCGTGTGAATTTTATACCGTAAAAATAGTGCTCTTTCTATTTCTTTCGGGCTAAGGCCTTCTATGCTTACGCCGCAGATGGCACAGGAATATTCAGGTTTCAGAGAAGTCCAGAGTTTCACCTTCTGATGCGCCGTCACCCGTTCCGCCCAATAGTTTTTCAGGTAGCGCACGCGCTCCTCTTTTCTTTTGTTCCCGATCCCTAACTGAAAATTTACTGCTTCTCCAATCCCCTGCTCAATCGGGAAACTCCGGGTACCGAGGGTTTCAAACTTACGGATATTGCTGCTTCGCGGGTCGCCATTGCCCAGAAGCGGCCATATTTTAGTGATTTTTTCTTTTTTGATCCACATCATCCCGCTGCCGATAGGAGCGCTCAGGAATTTATGCAGCGAGGTGGCGAAGTAATCACAGTGCAGATCCGGGATTTTGAAATCGAGCAGGGCGAAGGAATGGGCGCCATCGCATACTACCTCCAGTCCGTGCCGGTGTGCCATGTCCGCTATTTTCCTGACCGGCATAATTTGCCCGACCCAGTTGATCACATGGGTGACGTGGATAACCTTCGTTTTTGGCGTAATGGCCTTTTCATAGGCGGCAACGATCTCATCGTCATTCTCAATCGGGAAATTAAAACTGAGTTGATTGTAGTGGATTCCGTCACGTAGCGCCCGCTGTTTCCACGCGTTCATGTGGTTGGGATAGTCGAGTTTGCAACCGATTACCTCGTCGCCCGCTTTCAGTTCAAGGCCGAAAATGATGGTGTTAAGCGATTCCGTCGCATTCCGGTTAAAAACGACTTCCTCTTTGTCGCAGCCGGCAAGTTCGGCCAGTTTTTCGCGAAGCGGTTCCCGGCCCTGGTCCAGGATTTCCCACATAAAGTAAGAAGGACCTTCATTGGCCAGCTTGTTGTAGCGTTCGAGCGCTTCCTGTACCACGCGGGGAGCAGGACTGACCCCACCGTTGTTAAGGTTGATCAGGTTCGGGCTTGTTGTGTAAGCCTGCTGAATGACACTCCAGTAGTCTTCGTCTTTGGCGACATCAAGGGCTGAAAGGTGGTCAACGGTTCGGTTGGCAGCAGAAATAGACTCGGCATGCAGCTCGTTGTAAAGGCTATTGGCCGAAAAAGCTCCGGCCATTCCGCCCAGCTGTTGTAAGAATTTTCGTCGGTTGGTCATGGCTTTTGGGGGTTAGGGGGGAGGTTTGAGGGGTGAGGGGTGAGGCGTGAGGGGGGATGGGAAATCGGAAATCGGAAATCGGAAATCAGCGCGCCGATTCTGATTTCCGATTTCCGACTGCTCAAACCTCAAACCTCATGCCTCATGCCTCATGCCTCACGCCTTAATTTCCTCCTTTCCCGTAATCGGGGGATTTTTTATCAAACCAGATTCTTTCTTTCGCGAGTTTTTCGATAGAGAAATCGTTGGGTGTAAAGCCTTGTTCGGTCATAGCGGCGGTCCAGTTGGCCCTGTTGACTTCTCCCGGGTCGAGGGTCCACCATCTTCTGGGCAGCAGGTCGTCGGCAATGACTTCACGCGCAAGGAGCGTGGAGTTGAATTTCGGGTAGCCGGTACGCCGCGCCAGTGTAAAGGCCTCGTTCGGATCGCGGTACAGGTTCAAAAGCGCCTGGATGTAGATCTTCTCAAGATCGTTGGCGCCGTCGAATTTCACTTTTGGGTTTGCCAGATGCGCATCAATTCTTGCGTCGATGTTGGCATAAGAAGTGGAGTTGGCGGCGATGGCTATATCGTTCATCGACTGCGAGGATGCCCGGACGCCTTTGTTATACCAATCTGCGGCCGTGCCCTTGGTGTTGATCTTGGCGCCGTAGCCTTTCTGGATAAACTCCGCTACCTGGAAGCATACTTCGGCGTAAGAAAACAACACATCGACTACCGTTCCGCTTCCCTGGTCTACCGTAGGAGCGAAGAATTTGCGGTTTACCGTAGAAATCAACTGGTAGCGGTTGGAACCGCCGGCGTTGAACGGGTTGACAAAATAAGTACTGACAGGTGGATTGGATTGGAAATCTGCCGGCCCGCCCTGGTACATAATATTGGCATCGTTCATTTTGATCCACGAAGGAAGCACCTTGTTGTACTTGGTCAACGTGTCCTGAAAGCTGCCGGTCAGGGAATTCTTGTCGTAGTAGATGCCCAGACGCGGGTCTGACGACGATTTCAGGAATTCGACGGCGCTTCCTACGGCAAAGTGCCGGCTGTAGATGTCAATATTGTAGCCGTCTACACCGAATGGATAGTAAGCCGGGTTTTTATGAATCAGTTGATCGGCATTGGAACTGAACGGTCCTACCGCATCCGACATCACTTCCTCAAAAATTTTGGCTGCTTTTGCGGCATCCTGGTTCTGGATCCGGGCTGCTATTCTCAGTTTCAGCGAGTTGGCCAGTTTGATCCACTTGGTAACGTCGCCGGCAAAGAAAACATCATTGTTGCCAAAATTTACCTGGTTCGATGCGTTTTTCTCGAGGGTGACGATAGCGTCCGAAAGCTCTTTTAACCACAGGGTGTACAAAAACTCCTGGTTATCAAACTTGGGATTGTAAAGCCCTTCGTCCCTTCCCTTGTTTGCCTCGGTATAGGGCATTGAGCCGTTCATATCGCTTACCTTCAACGCCATCATAACCTGGGGGATGTAGGTAATCGCATTGATCTGCTCAAACTTTTCTTTATCCGGCTTGAGTGCGATCAGCCGTCTCATTTCTACCAGGTTAGGTAATACGCTCGTATAGAACAGCCTGTACCGGCCGTTTACCGCGGTAGTTGCTACGGCGTAGCTTTGTCCCGTCACCAACTGGCACGCTGAAAGAAAATGCGTAAACCCTTCGTTCCAGTACTCTCCGCCCCGGGAGGTCTGTATAGGCACAAGCGATGAGGTAAACAGCAGCCTGACATCAACGTCGGTAACTACGTTGGGGTTCACATTTACCTTCTCAAAATCATTGGTACACGAACTGGACAAACCGAGGAATGCCGCAATTGAAATATATAGGAACTTCTTTTTCATCTGTATAAAAAGTTTAAGCGGTGAGCTGTGAGGTATGAGCTGCTGCGCCGGAACGCGTTGGCTTATTTTCCTGGTTCCTCAAACCTGATACCTCAAGGCTCACGGCTATTTCATGTCTTTACGTACGATCATGATCAATGATGCTTACAAACGAATCTTTATTGATCCGCCCATAGACCGTACCATCGGCAGGAAGCCTTCTTCTCCTACGGCCGAAGTCAGGTTGGAGTTGAGCGACGCCGGATTCAAATCAAAGGGCAGCGAGTTGTACAGGTACCCGAGGTCCCTGGCGATCAGGCTGATCGAGATTCCGTTCACTCTGAACTTCGTAGCAATGTCCTTGGGGAGGTTATAGGATAACATCACCTGGCGAAGGGCTACCCAGCTGCTTTTGACCACCCAGAAGTCGGAGACACCGGTAGAAGAGGAGGCATAGCGATAGTAAAACTGCGGCGCGTGGGTCGGTTCTACCAGGCCGGCCTCGTAAGCTTCCTTGAAAGTCATACCGCCTACATCTGCCGTACCGCCGCCCGGGATGGATACTTTCTGCCCTTTGGCGAACACCCCGTCAATGATCATACCGTCGTCGTAGGTGATGCCGTCGAATTTACTGGTAAAAGTGATCCCGCCGTGATCGGCATCGCGACCGAATAGCGTATTGGGCAATACGCCCGTATGTGTACCCGACCGGATAGAGGACATGGCCATGTCACCACCGAATTTAGCATCCAGCAATACATTAAGCGACCAGTTTTTGTAGCTGAAATCGTTAGAGAAGCCACCTCTGAATTTGGCATTGATATTACCGATATCCTGGTATTTATTGCTTCTCTGCGGGAAAGCCGCGCGGGCGTCGTTCCGCCAGGCCAATACCGTCATGCCGGTCTTCGGGTCGTTCGGATTTTCGGGATTAACGTATTTGAGTGACTGGGTAGTAGAGCGGATCATACCGTATGATTTTCCTACGACTGCCCATGAGCTCGCGTCAAATGCAGCGCCGCCCAACGGGTATTCGCTTCTGCCTTCTGCCAGGGAGACGATCAGGTTCTGGTTGCGCGAGAAAGTCACCCGTGAATTCCAGGAGAAGTTCTTGGTTTCGATGGGTGAGCCGTCGAGCGAGATTTCTATACCCTTGTTCTGGATATTCCCGGCGTTGATCATCACGCCCGATACCCCGGTTTCAACAGGTGTCGAAATGTCGATGATCTGGTCGTAGGTGTTATCCTGGTAAAGGGTAAGATCAAAACCGAGGCGGTTTTTAAGGAAACGGGCTTCAAGACCTATTTCTTTTGAGATTTTTCTCTCGGGTTTCAGCCTCGACGACAGCGTGGTTGTAGAGCTGAAATCAGCACGGGTGGGTTCTCCAGGGAGGCCGATAACCTTGCCTGAAAACTTGTACCCCGGGTTGATGACAAAAGGTTCGGTGTCTTTCCCGAGAGCGGCGATATTCGTTCTGAGTTTTGCAAAGGTAATGGCTCTCGGCAGTGAGAATGTTTCCGATACAATCCACGAAAGGCTGGCTGACGGGTAATTATAAAAGTTGTTACCTGTTCCGTTAGCGTAAGTCAGGGCAGAAGACCAGTCGCCCCGCCAGGTGGTGGAGAGGTAGAACTGGTTTTTGTAGTCAAAATCAGCAGCTGCGTATACAGAGTTGATTTTTTTGTTGTAATTGACGCCTGCCGTTACAATCGGGGAATTGATGGAGTTGGTGATAAAGAAGTTGCCAGGCACCATAAGTCCGCCATTGGTAGTCCCCTGCGTAAAGGAGCTGATGGAGTTGTACATTTCCCCGCCCAGGAACCCGCTGAATCCGAAGTCCTTGGCAATATTGATGTTGGAGAAGGTAAGAATGGCTTTTTTGAAATTGCTTTCCTTCTTCGACTGGTTAATGGTATAGGAACCGCCGCTGTAGTTGCTGAAATGGCCCAGCGCCTTGTTCTCATATTTGTCGTAATTGTTGTTCATGTTGCCTTCAACTGTCAGGCTGGCCCAGTCGGTGAGTTTGGCTGTCAATGCAAACCGGCCCATAAAGTTACGGCTGTCCATCGTGGCCACGGTGTTCCGCATATTGAACCAGAATTCCGGCGCCATTACCTTGTTGGGCTCAAGCGGGTTGGTTGCTTTCGGCGCACCTCCGAATACCTGGCTGGTAAACCTTTCCTGCTGGTTCCAGTATTTGGTATCGTAGTTCCGGGGGAACATCCACATATAGGCAACTCCCCAGTTATCACCGGCAAAAGTATCGGTGTAAGGCGCCCAGGTCAGGTTTTGCGGGTTGGTATTATCGCTCCCGGTATAGCTCGCGCTGAAATCGGTGCTAAGCCATTTGGCTACCTGGTGGGTGGCGCGTACGTTGAAGCTGTTCCGCTTCATTTTATTGTTAACGGAAATACCGGTCTGCGCGTCGTGCGTTGCGCCGAAACGATAAGTCGTTTTCTCGCCGCCTCCCGAGAAGGCTACGCTGGTCGTGCTCAGGGTCCCGTTTTTGAATGCATCGAGGAAGTTGTTGGGAACTGCTTTATATTCGGTCCAGGTGCCGTCGTAGTTCCGTACTTTCTGACCCGCAAACCTGGGGCCCCAGTTTTCGTTTTCCCGGTTGACAGCGGGGTCGATGTACGGCTCATTGGTGATCGGGTTGACCGGGAATACTTTGGTCGTCCACATCTGGTTGGGCTGGTAGTTGGGGTCGCGGGCATCGGTAAAGAAAGCGCCTACGCTACCTCCGCCGAATTCGTTTTGAAACTTCGGGCCTTTATACGGGTTGTAAACCATGAAGTTTTGCGAAATGTCCACGCCAAGACCGGTAGCCTTACTTCCCTTTTTGGTAGTAATCAGCACCACCCCGTTGATGGCCCTCGATCCGTAAAGAGCGGCAGCGGAAGACCCTTTCAGGATGGAGACACTTTCGAAATTTTCGCTGTTGAGGTTGGTCAGGTCGTTGGCGAAATCGCGGCCGCCTGAAACCGATTCGTTATCTACGATAATCCCGTCGATTACGAAGATCGGCTGGTTATTTTTGCTCAACGTGGAGTTCCCCCTGATGACGATCCGGGAGTTGCCGAAAGGCCCGGAAGCACTCTGGTCGATTTGAACACCGGAAACTTTACCCATCAGTGAGTTGACCGGGTTTATCTGTTGGGTAGCTGCGAGTTCTGCGCCTTTTACCTCGGTTACGGCAAATCCCAGCATCCGCTTTTCTTTTGACATACCGAAGGCGGTCACGACCACTTCGTTCAGCGCTTTGGTATCGGTAGCGAGCGAGATATCGACAGTTGTTCTGCCACCCAGGGTTATTTCCTGGCTCAGGTAACCCACGAAGCTGAAAATCAGCGTGGCATTGTCCTGCTCAACGGAGAGCTGGTAGTTCCCGTTTTCGTCTGTGATGGTCCCCTGCTGGGTTCCTTTTACCAGTATGCTGACACCGGGGAGGCCTTCTCCTTTCTCATCAGAAACTTTACCTCTCACCTGTTTCTGATTGGGCGCCTCCGTTTGTCCCGGAAGTACGATCTCACTCTTGTCGGTCAGGATGATTGTTTTCCCTTCCTGCCGAAATGAAAACGGTGTTTTCTGAAGAATCAGCTCCAAAGTCTGATGAACGGAGCGCGTGGCTTTTGGCAGGGTAACCTCTTTATAAGGCGTTACTTTGGAAGACAGATAGAAGACGTTGTATCCCGATTCCTTCTGTAGTTTTTGAAGGGCATTTTTCAGGGAAATATTGTCTGCTCCGAATTCGATTTTCGTTTCCCGTATGTCCTGCGCCTTGCTTACTTCCGCCAGCATGACCTGGGCCGTAACAAGTGCCAAAATAAGGCTGTAGAAGCTGATTTTCATGAGCTTATAAAGGTGAGTCCGCCTCTTATCCCGCCAAAAAGCATAGGCGCGTCGGCTTGCAAAAGCTAAAGTTTTTTGCATTCTTTGTGTTGTTTAAAAAGTTTTGAAAGAGATTTTTTAACGGGACTCCTCATTGCTTACCAGGGCCGGAGGAGTTTTTTTATGGGCTAAGGTCCCCGATCGGATTTTTTCAGGTTCATAATAAAGGAATTAGGGGGCTAAGAACATTTATTGCCGTCGATCAGGACTACTCCTTCATTTATCGTATAACGGGCATTAAGGGTAATGGAGAGTGTCCGCATCACTTCTTCAAGCGTTTCGGTTCCCGAAAACCTTCCGGTAATCAGGCATTTCTGGAGTTCAGGGTGCTGAAACTTTATCTCTACTCCGTAGCGGGCGCCGAGATGGGTGGCCAGGTCGCCGAATGCCATTTCTTCAAATGCCATGTCCTGCTGGATCCATTCGATCAGTTCTTCCGACTCAACCGTCTGTTCACCTGATACGGTGGTTTTCTTATTGTACACGATCTGTTTATCCGGGGTCAGCACGGCGATGAGCTTGTTTTCATCTTCTACCCGCACTTTCCCGCGGTTAACGCTCACGATAATGTCTTTCTGGGAGGGCCAGGCTCTGATGTTGAAAGCGGTGCCGAGTACAGTAGTTTTGATTTTCCCGGTATGGATCACAAAAGGCCGGGAGGGGTCATGCCTGACGTCAAAGAAAGCTTCTCCGGTAAGGCGCACTGCGCGTTCCGATTGGTTGAAGTCTTCCATGATTTCAAGCTGGCTGCCGCGATGAAGTACAATGGTACTTCCGTCAGGTAGGGTCAGGAACCGGTTGATCGAATCCTTTTTTACGCGCGCCTGTTTAACCGGGGCAGCCGGCAGATAGCGTTTTTCGGGGTTGAGTTTTACCAGCCAGATTATACCGAGCAAGATCACGGCGAGTGCCGCTATCCTGTAATAGGGCTGGCTGTAAAAAGGCTTCCTGACGGGTTGAATCTCCTGCTTGATTCTTTTTTTCAGCCTGTCGCCGAGCTGCGTTATTTTAGACTCACCCATCAGCTCCGAAAGCTCCGGGGCATCTCCCAGTAACGCATAGTACTCCTCGAGCGCTTTTCGCTCCCGCTCGGTAGCACTTCCGTTCAGGTATTTGTCTACCAGCTTTTGGAATTCATTCCTGGTTTCCTCAGACATACATTTGTCGTTTCTTTATATAGACAGTATGTCATTCCGGAAAAAACTCCCAAGACTTAGGAAAAATTTTTTTATTTTTTTTGAAACCGGCTCCGGTGTTGCCGGAAATTCCCGGCGTTACTCGGTGAAAAAGAAGTTGAACCGGCCGAGCGGTGCAGCGTCGCCGCTCAGGTAGAAGTCCATGATATCACCCGGTTTCTGGAGGTTGTCCTGCCATTTGAATTCAAAATCCAGCCTGCCGTTATGCTCGATGAAATGCCTTGGAATTTTGATTTCCATGCGGTTGTCGTAGGTTTTGATCGCTACTTCCCCGGCCGGCTGCCAGTTCCAGGCGGCGGTGGTTTTTTCCAGGTAGGCTTTTTCTCCCGGTTTTTTCCGGTTGACGACCAGGTCGTAACCTTCCCAGCCGCTGTTTTTATCGCGGTCGGTATTGACAAACAACTGCATCCAATGTTCACCGGGTGCAGAAATCGGTTTTGCGGTTTCGGCGTAGAAATACACATATGCGGTATCCCTGGCGACTTTCATAGTAAACAGGTCGTTTCGTCCGGTCGTGTTCAGGTACCGGTAGCTACCCCAGCCGGGATGATCCCTGGGGCCCGTGTTTCCTTTGTAGGCCCGGTACTCCGGGCCCACGCTTTTCCAATCATCAAACTTCCCGTCTATTGCGATGGTGACCGGAGGGGAGGCCTTTTGAGGCGCGGGTGTACCCTTAAATCGCCGGATATTCGCTGCCAGCTGATAGTAGTAATTGTCGCCGTGCCCGCCCTTCATAGGTTCTATGTCGCGGCTGTGTTCCTGGTTAAACTGGTCGGGGAAAGCGTTGGTCTGCTGTTGCCACAGCTCGTACCGGCCCGCAATCCATTCGTTCCAGCCGGTGACAAAAATCAATTCCGGATCTATTTCTATACCTCTTTCCCATTGCTCCTGGAAATTATGGCCATAGTTGACGGCGCCTGGCTCTGTAATATGACCTTTTTTTGCGGTGTAGCTTCTTCCGAATGCTTTTGGGGCGTTCATGGCGGTCAGGCCACGCTCTGCACTCCAGTTTTGGGAGACGCCCACAGTTGCCTGCTCAAAGCCTCCTTTTTCATTGCTTACGAACCCGTGTTGCGGAAAGATCTCCAGCCAGCCCCAGTGATGAGGCTGCTCCGGGCCTTTGTTGTAAACGGGCTGGCCGGGCCGGAAAGTAAAGAAACCGGTTAGCTCGCGGGTGAGCACCGGCTCGGGGGCTTGCCCGGTGAGCGCTTTTGCAAAGTCGGGATGGCCCATCACAAAGGGCTTTCCTTTCCATATGAACCACAGGTCCTTGTAAAGGCCCGGTTTATAAAGGTCCCGGTAGATTTCCCGAAGTATTTCTTTCCCGCCATCGGATACCCAGAACGGCAGCATAAAGGCAATCCGGGGCGTTTTGACGCCATCTTTCCTTGCTTTTGACCATACCTCGCAGAGCTTCATGTACGACTCTTTCCAGGTGAGGTTGGCATTGGTACAATCGAAGAGAACCATGTCAACGCCGGCGTCTGCCAGCATTTCGGCATGTTTCCGGAGTACCCATTCGTCTGTATCCTGGTAGTACCCGAAAAGTGGCTCGCCCCAGAACCACGGGGTGTTCTCTTTCGGCCAGATGGGGTTCCGGTAATCTTCGATTGCTTTGGGGTTTCTCGCCAGGTATTCCGTGACGTTGAGCGGCGCATTTTTTCCGAAGCCGCTTTGCTGTGTATGCCAGGTCCAGTAGAAAATTCCAACAAATTTGTCTTTTTTCACCGGGCCCACCTGCTCATGGCCCGGCAGGGTGCGGCCTACGGCGTCGGTGGCTGTCACATTGGTGTGCCCGACAAAAGGTTGTCCGGTGAGTTTCGCTGTACAAAGCGTGAGGAGCAGGAGGGCTGCTCTGCCGATTTTTCTATTTTTCACAGGCTATAAAGTTAAATCTGCCGCCGGGTGCGGCGTCACCGTTGAGGTACCAGTCGAGCGGTTCTGTTTCATCCTGCATGTTGTCCGACCACTTGAATTCTAGGTTGACAGGAGCGTCCGGCTCGCCCAGTGAGTTCCTGGGAATGGTAATCATCATTTGATTACCTTCCGTTTTACAGGAAACTTTCCCGCTTTCCGTCCATTTCCCGTTCCGGAATTTCTGTAGCGTTTCCCCACCGGTTACCCTCAAGTCAAACCCTTTCCAGCCGGTTCTGTGACTGCGGTCGGTGTCCAGGTAAAGCACCATCCAATTGTTGCCATCCTGCTTCGAGACCGGTTTTACGGTGCTGATGTAGAAGTAGATGTTTTTCTGATCCCGGGCTACCTTTGCCCGGTGAAAGTCGTTTCTTCCGGTGGTGTTGACATAGGTTGTGGGCGGATCTACCGGTGCGCCCGGGTGGTGGCGGGGCGCGGTATCACCGGTATAGTCGGTGTATTCAGGAAAGACGCTGTCCCAGTCTTTCCATGAGCGAACGGTTTTTACCGGGCTCAGCACTGGGTTCGGAGCGACCCCTTTATATCTTCTGACGTTGTCCACGAGCTGCATATAATAGTGGTCCCGGAGTCCGGCAGTCAGCGTGGGTTCAATATCCCGGCTGTATTCGGGACTCGCCTGGTCACAAAACCAGGAATGTTCCGGGTTGGCGTCATGGCTGGGCCATTTGCCGGCGATCCATTCGTTCCACCCGGTTACAAAGACAAAGGGAACTTCCTGCCGGACTGCGAAATCCCATTGTTCCTGCACATTATAGCCATAGAAAATATCCTGTTCCGGGTTGCCTTTTGAACCGTTCCTGAAGCTGCGGCCCCAATTGTCCTGGTTGCCGTAGAAAGCCGATCCGCCCATGCCGGCGGTAGGGTTCGGATGCTGGGCAACCGATACGTTTACAATTTCCCGCTCTCCCTTGTGATTGGAATATACGTGTTGGGGCCTCTGGAATTCAATCCAGGGCCATCCGTTTATTTTGTGGCGCCCCTCATTGGGCCACTGTGTTTCGCGGTAGGAAAAGAAATGCTCGAATTCCCGCCCGGCCGATTCGGCTGTGACGCCAATAATCAGCGGTTTGCCATCGAGCAGGAACCAGGTTTCCGGATAGTAGTGCGGGGCTCCGGGTTTGTAAAACTGATTGTAGACCGTTTGCATGGTCGCCCCGGATGCCGTATTGGTATAGAAAACAATTTTCGGCGCTTTTTTACCTTGTTGATTCACCGCCATCATGGCCCTCATGAGCGCATCGGCCTGTTGCGGATAGGTCGGGCCGTTGGTGGCGTCAATTACGACAAGGTCTACGGCAGCGTCGGCTAGCAGCTGCATGTTCCTCAGGTGTACCCAGTAGTCGTCACCCTTGTAATACCCGTAAATCGGTTGGCCCCAGTAGTAGTAGCCCACTGTTTTGCCGTCGCCGCCCCAGGCCGGGTGGTCGAAGTCTTCGAACGCTTCCGGGTGCTTGGTCCAGATTTCATGCAGATCCCAGGATTTGGCCGGGGCCTGGTCCTGCCAGAGGAAATAGAACATTGCCACATGCCGGTTCTGCCGGGGCGCACCTACCCGGTCAGATTGCGGGAGTGTACGTCCCAGGTCGTCGGTACCGGCCAGTGTTTGGGCCGTTCCGCGAATGCCGGGAAACAGGCAAAAGGCGATGAAAATGAGATTTCTGATCATACTTTGCAGGTTATTCTATCCAGCCCGGGTTCTGCCAGTTGGCGCCGGTCAGCGACAACATTTTGTTTACTTCCAGCGGGTCAATCGGGTAGAGAAGGAAACGGTCTGAGGAGCAATCCCGGTTGGCAAATTTAAACCGGGTATAGGTCAGGTTGTTTCCCTGTTTGGTGATGCGCATCCCGGTAACGAATTCATCCGTCTGGTTCAGGATTTTCCACCTGCGAACGTCGAAGTACCGATGCGTTTCAAAGGCCAGCTCAATGCGCCGTTCGTTACGGTAGCGTTTTTCAAAGGCTTCTTTGCTCAGGCCGGCGGGTAGGGCAGGCATTTTTGCACGCGCCCTGACCGCATTGACTGCCTGGCGGGCCGTCATGGAAAAGCCCGTAGCGGAAACAGCGATATCGGGACCGGCCGACTGGTAAGCCGTCTCGGCAAAGTTGAGGTACAGCTCCGCCAGCCGGAACAGGCGGATGGCGCCGTCGCCTTCATTGTTCTGCCCCGACTGCCAGTTGTTGAACTTGCGCAGGTAGTAGCCGGTACGCGTATTTTTCGGGTTGGAACTGGAAATTTCTTCCCGCCCACCCACAAAGGTTTCTACCTTCTGGCCGTTGGGCTGGTTCAAAAAACGGACCGAGCCATTGTAGTAAATAGACGCGTAAAAGCGGGGATCTCTTCCGGTATACGGGTCTTTCTCATCGTACCCCGATGCCGTATTGACGATGGGGACGGTCCTGTTGGCATCGGAATAGCCGAGGATGGGAGGCTGCCCGTTGGCCATTTCGTAAGCGTCAACCAAATCCTGGGTAGGCGTAGGGCCCGCGCGGTTCATGCCGGTGTTGGACGGCAGACCTGCCCACTGCCATACGCGCATCTGACTTCCTACCTGGAGAATTGTTTCCTTGTCATTGGTCCGCTGGTCATTTGAATTCGTAAAGAAGTACAGACCGTAGGCATTGTGGGCGGCGTTGGCCGCGGGCTCAATGGCGAAAAGCCTGTAATCGTTAGCCAGGCATTGTCCCAACGCTTCGGCGTTGATCTGGGTAGCCTGTTCCATGGTGAAGGTGCCGTCCGACCAGAGTGGACTGACCGCGTATGTGATTGCCTCCGATTTAATGGCATAAGCGGCGGCCCGTGTCATGATGCCGAATTGGTTTTCATAGACATCCCAGGAAAAACCGTCGCGGCCGCTTTCAAAACTGAGCGCTTTATCACAGTCCTCCAGGATAAACTTCACCACCTCCGAAAATGTTGCGCGTTTAACCGCTGCGAAGTCCGTGTTGAGTTCAAATGGCTTATCGAAAACAGGAACCCCGCCGTACCTTTTGATCAGTTGGAGGTAATACAGAGCGCGCAATGCATGTACCTGTGCGGTCCACGATTTTTTTTCTGCTTCGGTAGCGTAGGCAGTGGCGGTCGGGATTTCCGCCAGGAAGATATTACACTTCCGTATGCCCGCATAAAGACCCGACCAGGGGCTGCCGTCCTGCGAAATTTGCGCGTAGTTGAAAGCCGTGACATTGCCGCCGTACCAGGCGGCGTAATCTGATCCGGCCGTATTGTCGTCCGAGTCCTGGGCCTCGTCCGTGAAAGACGCCCGGTCCATGTAGGGAGCCGGCACGTAGCCATAGCAGGAACTTACCCAACCCCTGATCCGGTTGTAGTCGCTGAATACGTCTTTCATGGAAATACGCCCGTCGGAGGGAAGCTCCATGGCTTCGTTGCACGAAACAAGCATTCCGGCAAGAAGGGCTGCATAGCAGCACATTTTGTATTTTGAGAATTTCATGGGGATATTAGGTTTGAGCCTTGAGATTTGAGCGGTGAGGTGCAGACCGTTGCTGATATCTCGGGGCTAATTCGTCATGCTGCTAGAAGGTTAAGGTGAGCCCCAGATTGTACACGCGGTAAACGGGGATGCCCGTGAAGCCGCCTCCTTCAGATCCGAAATCGTCGGTTTTCATCTTGTCCCAGGTAAGGAGGTTCTGGCCGCTCAGCAGGAGTCTCACTTTGTCCGCCCGGATTACGCGGCTGATCCTGCCGGGCAGGGTGTATCCTATTTCCATGTTTTTCAGCCGGAGATAAGCCAGGTTGTAAAGAAAGAAGTCTGACCCGACATGGTTGACAGTCCTGACCGTGGATAAGGACGGATATTTGATGGTTTCTCCGGCGGCGTACCTCTCCGGGGTCCAGGCGTATTGGTGGAGCGTTCCGTAAATGCCGTCGCCTTCCGTCTCGTAAATACCCGGTCCGGAAAGGATCTGGCTGAGTTGGCCGATGCCCTGAAACAGGAAATTGACGTCAAAGGACCTGTAGCGGAAAGCGCCGTTTACCCCATAAGTGAAGTTGGCAAAGCCACCGTTACCCAGGGGAACCTGGTCTTTTTCATCAAGCATACCGTCATTGTTTTTGTCCACATAACGGAGGTCGCCGAGCCTGGGAGTACCCATGGTATAGTCAACGGTATTGGCGGCAAGCTCTGCTTCCGTATTGAAAAAGCCGTTTCCATTGGAATAATCAACCTGGTAGCCGAATTGTTGCGCCACGGGAAGTCCTTCCACAACCAGCGGATATACATAGTCGTCTGCCCGCCTGGCTTCGTTGATTGAAATCACTTTATTATGGTTTTTGGCTACATACCCGTTCAGAGAGAAGGAGAAATCCCTCCCAAACAGCTGCGAATATCCCGCAGACACCTCTACTCCTTTATTTTCGAATATCCCGGAGTTGCTTTGCGGGTAATAATTTAGTGGAATACCCTGAAAAGCAGGTATTGTCGCAATCGCGCTCACAACCATGTTGTCCATTCGCTCCCTGTATGCGTCGACCGACACCGTAAACCGGTTGAATAGCCCGAGGTCGATGCCGAAGTTTTGCATTTTTACCTTTTCTGCCGTCAGGAAGGGATTGCCGATGGCATTTTCATTTACCGTATAGCCCAGGTAAGGGACCCTTCCGCCCCCGCCTACGGTGATGTTGTCCAGGTAGCTGTAGCGCGGCAACCCGCTACGGTCGGTGGCTGTTATGCCGTAAGATCCCCTGAATTTGAGATAGGTCAGCCAAGCGGAAGATTTGAGAAAAGCCTCGTTGGACGCCACCCACGCCACACCAATGGAAGGGGTGTTGGTAAAGCGCTCCTGTTTGGCGTATTGTTCGGAGCCGGACCGACCGATGTTGGCCTGGAGAAAGTACCTGTCGTCATATCCGTATGAAACATCGGCCCCGAGATGTAACCGCGTATAAGGCAGGATGTTCCCTCCGCCGGTTACGTCGCTTTTTGTGAGGTTCTGGAAGAAAAAATATCCCATCCCGGTGACACTGTGCTTTCCGAATTTCCGCGCGTATTCGAGGGAGGCTTTGTACGAAATGTGAAAGTAATAGGAGGCGCTCTTGGAATAGGAGAGAGGCGTGTTTTGCTCAGATCCTTTGCGCTGGAATATCAGTTCGTCGCGGTTGCTGGTGCGCACATACCGTTCAAAATTCTGCCCGGTTTTGAGATGCCCCACAGAATTGGTCTGGAAGGCGAATGTGCCGTTCAAGGTCAGTCCTTTCGCAATGAAATCGAGGTCCTGGTTGAGTCCGAACTGCGCGTTGATGTTGGTTACGGTATGGCGGAAGTAGCCGCTTCTGTTTAAAATTCCGAAGGTAGGGTAGTCCAGGCGGTCTGTAGTAACTACCTGTTCGCTTGATCCCGTAGGCAGACCCGTGTCGGGATTCAGTTCCACGGGAGTTAAAGGACCGTTCAGCGTAGGTGGCAACGTAGCAATGCTGTTGTAGACAAAATCGACGGCGTAACCGGGAGTCCGTTCGCGTTTGACATTGCCGCTCAGCCTGACAAAACCGTTGAGACGCCGTGCCAGGCGCATATCGACATTCGAACGGAAGTTAACCCATATGTTGTTCGCATTGGGATTGTATCGATCCTGTTCGGTTTTAAACACGCCATCCTGGTGCATGAAATTTACGTTGGAGAAAAACTGCACCCGGTCGTTGCCTCCGCTGAAGTTCATGCTTGCCCTTTCCATGGCGGTCCATGGGCGAATGAATCGTTTGTGCCAGTTTTGGTCCGGGTAAAGTACAGGGTCGCTCCCGTTTTTGAATCCTTCTACCTGTTTTTCCGAATACCAGAAATAGTCACCGTTTCCGTCGTTGGCCGCAGCCTGGTTGCGCATAACTGCATAATCATAGGAGCTGTACCGGATGGGGCTGGTGGTGGCCTGCTGAAAGGATTTGTCCAGTCTTCCCGAAATCTGAAGTCCGCCTTTAACGCCGCGTTTTGTTTTGATCACGAGCAAACCGTTTGCGCCCAGAATGCCATGCAGGGAGAGGCCGGTAGCGTCTTTGATGTAGGTGACCGACTCAATTTCAGTAGGGTTAATGTACTCGAGCGTCTGACCTACGTTGTAGGAAACGAGTATCCCGTCGATCAGGGCGAGGGGGCCGTTCGCTCTCAGCGAGTTGGCCCCTCTCGACCACAGTTGCGTAGTAGCGCGCGATAGTTCTGAATAGTTTTCCCTGCTGACCAGCCCCGGGAGGCGCCCGGGCAGGGTTTGGGTTAAGTTAGCGACCGGTGCTCTTTCGAGCTCGTCTCCGTAAACGACCGATATCGCTCCGGTTATAGAATTTCTTGGGCGGCTGAAATAGCCCATTTCTACTATTTCATCACGTCGGTTTATATCCGTTTCGAGGGTTATCGAAAGGGGTGTGTCGTCGCCCTCTGAGACAGGGACCGTGACCGTCCGGTACCCCGGTGACCGGAAGGTCAAGCCGGTTGTCCCGGGCGTGAAAGCAAGAGAAAATTCTCCCTTCATGTTGGTAACTACCTCGTGGTTGCCGTCTGATGTGGTCACTTTTATGCCGGATAGCTGGTTTTGCACCGCATTGACGACAACGCCGCGTATGAGGCGTGGGGCATCTTTTTCCTGGCTTTCCTGGGCCCATACGGAGCCGGCAACCCAGGTGACCAGGAAGGATAACAGAAGCCTGATTTTTATATTTTTCATTGGATGAAAGGTTTGAGGTGTGAGTTTTGAGGGGTGAGCTTTGAACCTTGAGCTTTGAGCCTTGAGGTGTGAGGTTTGAGTCGTGAGTGTTTGCAGATGGCTCACCCCTCACCCCTCATACCTCATACCTCACCCCTATTAACAATTAGCCGCTTTTACCAGCCCGGACTTTGCCAGTTTTTCCCTGTAATAGAAGAGAGTCTGCTGGCTTCGGCAAGAGGAACGGGGATCCACAAAAACCGGTTGGTATAGCATTTCCTGTCTTCTGTACGGACGGGCCTTCTTTTGTACTGAAAAGTTCCGTTGGCGTTTCGGGTAATTTCCATCGCTGTAACCCAGCGATCGGTTGCAGACAGGTCCCCTTCCGGCATTGACCAACGCCTGACGTCAAAATACCGGTTTTCTTCCAACGCAAGTTCTATCCTTCTTTCGTTTCTTACCCGGAGTATGAGATCTTTCTGCGTGAGGCCGGCGGGGAGATCCGGCATTTTGACCCGGCTACGGATTTCGTTGACCGCAGCCCGGGCCTCTTCCAGGTGCCCGGCTTCGGCTGCCGCTTCCGCAAAATTCAGGATTACCTCGCCTAACCGGAAGAGTTTCCAGTTTGCGCCGGCCACCGCGTTGTTGTCGCCTGCAGTCGGATGAAGAAATTTACGCTCGTAATAGCCGGTCCTGGTGGCTGATCTTACGGTGCCGTGCAGGCCGGTTCTGGGTTCGCCCGCCCAGGTGGCGATCACCCGCGTTCGGAAGCCCTGGGGAGCGGGGTAGTTTTCAACCGATGCCGGCTCTTCGGCAAAGGACCACCAGGCATAACGCCTGGAACCGTTGTAGTAGATGGAGGCGTAAAAGCGGGGATCCCTGTTCTTGTAGGGCTGCTGCGGGTCATATAATTTATTGGCGGTGTTGTAATTGGGTTGGGTGTGCTGGGCATCCAGGTAGGGAGTTTCCAGGTTGAGAACGGGCTGCCCGTCACTGGTTTCGTAGGCATCCACCAATTCCTGGCTCGGACACGTACCGGTTTTGTAACCTACCTGGGACCCGATCCCATCAATATGCCAGATGTTGCCCTGGTCGTCTTTGCTTTGGAAAATCGTTTCGGTATCAACCGGGTTGGAACTGTAGTCCATAGGCCGGGTGAAATACTCGTTGTAGACCGCGGCGTAGTAGTTGTTATCCTCCCCGAAGAAAGAGCGGTCTGACTGGTAAGTCTGGGGGACCGCTACTTTCCTGTAAAGCGCGTATCCCTGCGCCCGGAGGGATTCAAGAGCCGCCTTGTTGACCTGGTAAGCTTCCTCCCAAAGGTTCTGGCCCCCGTTGTTGAGCGGACTGGCGGCGAACAGGATCATTTTTGACCTGATCGCCTCTGCCATTGATTTGTTGAAACGTCCGGCTTCACCGGGGGTGGTAATGCGCCACGGCAACTCTTCGGTAGAGAGCGCGATTCCACAATCTTCCATGATGAATTTTACCACTTCGTAGTAGGAAGCCTTCTCCAGCGTAGTGAAGTCGTCCGTAAAATTGAAAGGTTCGCGCATGATCGGCAGTACGGGCCCGAACCATTTCAACATTTCATGATAGTAATAGGCGCGCAGCAAATGGGCTTCGGCTTTCCATCGGGCCCGGTCCCTTTCGTTGGTGACCGTTGCCGTTCCGATGTTTTTGATAAACAGTGAAGTATTGCGGATCCCCTGCCAGTAACGGTTCCAGTAGTCCCCGTTGCCGTCACTGTCCCAGCTCAGTACCGGGTGATCACCGGCGGAAGTATTGCCGTTGTACATCCGGCCTGACATAATCCAGGATTCGGCTTCGGCATCCGTGTCCCAGGCTTCGTCGCTCCACATGACCGGCCCTCGGCTCCAGAAGAAATACCGTGTGCCTTTTAAGGGAATAAAGTTGTAGCACGAGTTGAGGAAGGCGGCCGTGCGATCGTTGTTTCTGAATACTTCTTCAAGACTGATTCTGCCGTCGGGAGCTATATCCAGTGCTTGGTTGCATGATCCCAGGGTGAACGCGAAACATGTCGCGAGGGCCCATTTTCTTATTGATCTCATGTGAATAAAAGTTTTGGGCAATGAGCGGTGAGATGTGAGCCGCGGCGTGTAGCTTAGGGCTAATAACTCTCCGCTCATGGCTATCTATCGCCGGGATTAAAAGGTCAGGTTAACGCCTAAATTCATCGTCCTGGTTACCGGGTAACCTATTGAATTGGTGTTTTCCGGATCCAGGTGGTCCATTTTTAGTTTGTTCCAGGTAAACAGATTCTGGCCGCTCAGATATAGCCGCATGTCTTTTACCCCGATGCCGTCCAGGAGCTTTCTTGGCAGCTCGTAGCTGACTTCCGCATTGCGGATACGGGTAAAGGCTTTGTTCATCACAAAAAAATCGTTAGCCCGATGGTTGGTGTTCTGAAGGGTGCTGAGGGCGGGGTAGGTGATTTCCTCACCGGCAGCATACCGTTCGGGGGTCCAGGCGGTGCGGTGATAGCCGAAGTAGGTTCCCCGGATTATATTTTCCCACACTCCCTGGTTGCCATAGGTTTGTGAATACCTTCCAAGGCCCTGGAAGAAGGCCATCAGGCCAAAGCCTTTGTAGTTGAGGCTGAGCGTGAGACCGTAAATGACGCCGGGGATACGGCTCCAGCCGATTCGCTGAACATCCTTGTCATCTACCGTTCCGTCCTGGTTCAGATCTTTGTATATGAAGTCGCCGAGACGTGGCGTACCAAAGGCATATTTGGTCGTTTTGAGGTAAGTGTCAAGTTCCTCCTGGGTGTTGAAATACCCGTTTCCGTTGCTGTAGTCAATCCTGTAGCCGAAGTTGGTAGCCATAGGTAGCCCGGTTGACAGATAAGGCTCGATATAGCTGCCGTCGCGCTTCGGTTCATCCGCATAAATCACCTTGTTCCGGTTCATACCGAAATTTCCGCGGGCAGTAAAGGTGAAGTCGGAACCGATCGCCTTGTTATAGGTCAGCTCCAGTTCAAAGCCCTTGTTGTCCACCTTTCCCATGTTGACGCGGGGCAGGTTCGAGATGGGCACGCCCTGTAAGGCGGGGACCAATCCGCGTGCGATAAGGATTTGGCTTCTGCGCTCGGTGAAATAATCGAAGGTGAGCGACAGGTTCCTGAACAATTCCACGTCAATTCCAAGGTTCTTTTTTTCTGCTACTTCCCAGGTAATATTCGGGTTGCCGAGCAGTCCCTGGTCGATCCCCTGACCCATTCCGAGGCTGCCGAGGGGGCCGCCGCCGACTGTAATATTGTCGAGGTAAAGAAAGCGGGTGCCCACCATCCGGTCGTTTCCTACTTTCCCGAAAGAGGCGCGGAATTTCAGGTTTGTCAACCACTGAGACGATTTCAGAAAGGCTTCATTTGACGCCACCCAACCTATAGATGCGGCGGGGAAAAAGCCGAACCGTTTAGCCGGAGAGAACTGTTCCGATCCGTTATAACCCATGTTGAACTCTGCCAGGTACCGGTTGTCATAAGCATAGGTGAAGCGGCCGGCCACCCCCAATACGTTAAATGGAATTTCGCCGAGGGTACTCTCCCAGTTGTCGCGCTGGCCGAGGAACATAACAGTGAGATCGTGTTTTTCATCGAAAGTCCTGGCGTAGTTGATGGTCCCCTGGATGTTGATATTGTACCTGGAATCTGCGCCTTTAACCAGGCTGATGAGCCGCTCATCCGGCCGTTTGGTGGCATAAGTGAAGGTGTTGTTGGCGATGTCCAGGTTGGTCAGGAACAGGCGTTCTGTTTTTTCTGCCTGCATCGCGGTGGTAGAGATGGCATCGTACGACACCATTCCTTTGACCGACAGGCCGGGGGTTACGAACTGGCCGAGGTCGAGCTCCATGCCGAATGTAGAATTGAGGTTGGAGCGGACTTCGTTCCGGTAGCCGAACCTGTTCATAATTTCGAAAGCCGACCGGTCCATATAGCCCGGGTCCACGATTTGGCCGGGGGCCACGCCAAATCCTTCAATGGTGACGGGGCCCGGCGTGATGGGGAGAATCGTTTGCGCCTGGTAGAAAAGGTCGCTCATCATCCAGTTGGTATCACCTCCTCCGTACAACCACGCGGCAGGCATATTCACTTTTTCAATATAAGCCCCTATGTTCAGGAATGACTTCAGGAAGGACGTCATCTTGTAATCGAGGTTGGACCGGAAACTATAGCGGTCCATCCACGACGACGGGTCGTAGCCGAGTGTCGACTTGGGTTCGGTTTTTAGATTTCCTCCCTGGTGAAGGTAGGTGCCGTTTATGAAATAGCCGATCTTGTCGGTTCCTCCGCTCGCACCTACGTTGATGCGCGTCTGAGGGGAGTAACGCTTGAAAAGCTCCCTGTAATAGTCATGATCCGGGTACATGTATTCGCGAATCCGCTTCTGTTCCGCGTAGTCAGGGGCATTCGGATCGAGTCCCGCCAACGGATTGCGGTATTTTTCTATGACGTCCTCCGTGTACAGGATCGGGAGCTTGTCATTGGCCAGCGCCTGGTTTCGCAGCGCCATGTAATCTACCGAATGAAGGCGCTCCGGCTCTTTGGTAAAGCTGCTGAAGGTCTGTTCTGCCGTTACATTGAAGGAAGTCTTGCCGTTTGTCCCCCGTTTCGTCGTGATGATGATGACACCGTTTGCTCCCCGCACCCCGAACACAGCTGTAGCAGAGGCGTCTTTCAAAACAGAGATGGATTCAACCTCGTTCGGGTCTATCGTCCTGATGTTCTCGCGGGGTACACCGTCGATCAGGATCAGGGGTGCGGTTGTGTTCAAGGTTGCTGCTCCGCGGAGGTACATAATGGCGTCATCCCGGCCGGGTTGACCGCCGCCGGATTGCAGCGAGGTTAGTCCCGGAAGCTTACCGGCAAGGGCTACTGCCAGGCTTGCCGAACTGGTTTGTTTGATTTCATCCGAAGACACCACCGATACAGCCCCGGTTACGGACACCTTCTTTTGTTGTCCGAAACCGACCACGATCACTTCCTCCAGGTTTTTGGGATCTTCTTTCATTACCACGGTAATGCTGCTACGCGATCCGACTATGATTTCCTGGCTCACAAAACCCACAAAAGAGAGTATCAGGACCGAAGCAGGGTCTTCTACATCGATTTGAAATCGGCCTTCAATGTCGGTACTGGTGCCGCGCTGCGTACCTTTAACCATAATGTTTACGCCTGGCAGGGGTTCTCCCTTTTCATCGGTTACGGTTCCTGAGACCTGCCGACCGGGCAGAGGCATGCGGGTTTCACCGCGTTGCAGGTCAGGCATTTCATCCGGCCTGGCCGGGGTAAGCAGGATGCGCCCCGATACTTCACTGAACTCGATTTGCAGCGGTTTCAGAAGTTGCGCCAGTGCTTCTCCCAGGGTTTGACCGGTCACGCTAATACTCACCCTGCGCCGGGTATCGATGTTTTTTTCGCTGTAGGCAAACTTGACTTTGGCTTGTTCCTCAATTTGCCGGAGAACCTGTCGCAGCTCCAGTTTTTCAGCCTTAAGTGTTACATTCCGGTCCAGGACGCGCTGGTTAAGCTGGCCGATCGCGACGGACGACTTCGTTGAGAACAGAACCAAAAGCACTGCCAACAGGGCCAGTTTTGCAGCAAAATGCTTGTACGGGCTTTTTCCTAACTGTTGCATGTTGAGAATAATTTGTTCATAACAAATGAATAGTAGTTTGTGAAGCTAAGGCGCGAATTCGCCGCGTTTCACAATCTCCCGGATAAACAGGTGATGTTAAGATTAGTTGAAGGTCGTTAATGATGCGGTTTGAAACAGTGGTTTAGTTGGTTCAGATCATAGGCTTTTTGAAGTTTTGGCCGCTAATCGCAGCTTTTTCCGTACAGAACATATTGATTGCCAATTATATCGTAGTCGACTGATTGGATGGATTTGCAGATAACTCCGAGAGCTTCCCCAAGTGTGAGGTTGCTAACGTCACCTGTAAACGTACAAAATTGAAGTTTCGGGTTGGCCAATACTATTTCAGCGCCGTATTCGCCTTCCAGGACCGTTCTGATATGTGCAAGCGTTTCGTTTTGGAAATTGATGGTTAAGAGATGGTCCGGCCTTTCGTTTTCGTTTAAAGGTTTTTTCGCAGGCGATGGCTGAAGAAGGTCGCCGCGTTCTTCAAAATAGGTTGCTTTCTGGCTGGGTTTTAATATAATTCCCTCTTTGTTTCCACGGATGATTTTTTTCTCCCTGAGGCGAACGCTGCCGGTCACTACCTCCACCTCCTGTGTTCTGAGGGCTTCATTGCTTTTTATCCAGAAACTGGTGCCGAGCACCTGTGTAACAAGATTGCCATGGTAGACGAAAAAGGGGTGGGACACATCGCGTGTAATTTCGAAGAACGCGTTCCCTTGCAGGGTGACTTCCCGGCTTTGGTCTTCAAACGGGTCCCGGTAGGTAATGCTGCTTCCCGGCAGCAGTGTAATTTTACTATGGTCAGGCAGAAGAATGTTCATAGGGCTTTCGCCTTTATTTTCCCTTGTAACTGCATGCCAGGAACCATGCCGGATGCGGTTCTCCCAGCTGGAAATCCAGGAGGTCGATTCCCGGCCTTTCTTCTCAGTACTCAGGAAAAAGTAGAAGCCGGCCGAGAGGAAGATCAGTACTATGGCTGCCCGGGTAAGATATCCGGCGGCTGCACCAAGGCGCCGTACAGGGCGGGGTAACCCGGTTGCTTCAGCAAGTTTTGTATCTATGGAATGCTTCAGCCGGATTTTCAGCTCCGCCTTTTCGTCTTCCGAGATCTCGGGCGCAGACGTCTCGTTAAGCTCGGAAAGCCAGAGATTAATTCTTCTTATCTCGTCTTCCGAACAGAGGCCTGCCCTGTAACGCCACAAAAGATTTTCGAATTCAGATTTTTCCATTTTCGGGAACTATCGCCTGCACGGCCCGGGACTGTACGTTTTCCGGCGCGGCTACTAACAAGCCGTATAACCTTGCAAAATCCCCAGGGCAAGGCACTAGAAAATGGGAAAGTTTATGTGAAGAAGCACTTTTTTATAGAAGATTATTTATAAAATCCAATATAATGACGGCGCTGCCCGTCGTGTGCTCGCGCAGTGTAGTTTTGATGTAACGCGTGGCCCGACCCAGGTGATATTCCACGGTTTTCTCGGAGATGGATAAGTGTTTCGCAATTTTTGATACCGGCCAATGCTCCATCCTGCTCAGGTGAAATACTTCGCGGGTTTTATCGGGAAGCTGCAATACCGCCTGGTTAAAGTTGCTGAGCAGGTCGTTGTAGTGAACCATGTCTTCGGTTGAAAGCGCTGCATAGGGACGAAAAGACTCGCAGTATTTCTGGTAACCCTCTTTCTGTATGCTTTTCCGTATATGATCGACTACTTCGAAACGTACGCTGGAAAAGAGGTAGGCGCTGAAGTTGATTACTTCAAGTTTGGTACGATCTTTCCACAGCCTGGTAAAGATTTCCTGCACAATTTCCTCCGCTACTTCTTTGATTTCAGTTTTACGGTAGGCAAACAGGAAAAGCGGATACCAGTACTCATTGTAGATCTCTGTAAAAGTCGACTGGCATCCGTTTTTCAAATTGGTCAGCCATTCGTGGTCTCGCACCTGATTTGGTAGTAATTCCCCCACTTTCAATCGATTTGGTAGTGAACACGATATTTTGCCCCTTATTCATTCCGGTAATGAGAAGGCGATTCCAGCTTGTATAGAGTTGGCTTGTATTGTCCTAATTAATCTTGGATTTGGTAAATTTTTCTAAATATATTCCGGCTTTTTCGCCGATCTGTCATGTTCCATGCTGTATGGGAAATGGAAACATGGAACAAGCACCTTTTCAGAACAGCATCAACAGCTTCGATACAGCCGTTCTAAGGCTATCCTGTCCGTTAATGAGCTGATTTTGCACGGTCTTTTGGGTAATATGAAGCTGGTCGGCGATTTCTTTGGTAGAAAGCTGTTCAAGCAGGCGGAGGCGGAAAATTTCTCTCCGTTTTTCCGGTTGACTGTTGAGCCACCGCAGGATACCGGTGTGCAGTTCTTCGAGAAAAAAGGAACTATCGGCTTTATCCGTGCTGACGCCCATGTATTCCAACGGTTCTTCGAAAGCAGGCAGTCGCTTTAGTTTGCGGTAATAGGCAAATACCTGGTAGCGGACAGCAGTAAGCAAATAGGGGTAGAGCTCTTCAATTTCCCGGTTTCTCCGGTTGGACCAGAGGTCGATAAAAATATCCTGCACTACTTCCTCTGCATAATCAATTTCGCCGAGGCGTTTCAATGCTTCATTGTAAAGCACCCGCCAATACCGGCGATAAATCTCGTCGAATGCCTCCTCCACTCCCTGCCGGAGCGAGGTAGTCAACTGTAGATCGGTATGGTTTTCAAACTCAGCCATGCTTACAGAATGCGGCAACGACACAGGCGCAACCAGTCTGTAGTTCTGTGTAGCGCTTACTCGGGGCTTGCGGTGTTCCGCGTCCGCAAATCGGTGAAAACTTGGCTACTTTTACGAACAAACTGAGTTGGGTCGGGGTACGGTCGGTTATTCTCGCAAAGATATTCATAAACTTATCACATACCGGTATAAAAGCAGGTGAATGTCATGCCAAAATTTGCGCACCGGATCTTATAACATAAAATAAAAGGCCGGATGAAAAGAAAAACATCCGGCCTCACGTAATGTGTAATGGTAAGGTTCAGGTCATAGGCTCAGGAATTCGTTTGAGGGGTAGTTGACATAGCTGCGATTATAGCAGTTGAGGTTTAGATGTTACTATTGTAAAAGTAATAAAAAAACACAGCATCTGTCAATACATATCGCTTTTTTCTTTTTTCGGGGCGGCTATACCGGCATGATGCGATCCAGACGGGATCACTTTTCCGGCGCCTTCAGCTTCCCCATTCCCTGCTATTTCCCTTCAAATGAGTTGATTTTGGGGTCCGCCGACGCATTAAACTGGTAAGAAGACCAGGTGCCGTCTTCCGCTACTTCTACTACGCGGTAGCCTTTATAGGTGGTGCCCCAGCTGCCACCGAAATGAGCGTCGAAGAAATAGGGCTTCCCGCCTTCGGTCTTGACGGAGTCCTGGTCGTGGTCGTGCCCGTGAAAAATGGCTTTAAGATTAGGCGTAGCGGCAAACAGCTCCCGCAATTCCTTGCAATCAACGCCGTGTGTCGTCCACCTGGCGGGAGTTATGTGCATGAACACAAAAATTCCTTTTTCATCTTCATATTTCTTAAGCTCCTGCTTCACCCAGTCGATATCCGGACAAAGGTACTTCCCGGCTTCGTTGGAAGTGTCCAGCAGGAGGAAGGCATGCCGGGCCCAGGTAAAACTGTGGTTGGTAGGGTATCCCCAGGTGCTCTTCCATACATCCAGCGCCACTTTATCATGGTTCCCCCGGGTTACATAATAGGGAACAAGCAGAGGTTTGAGAGACGTTTTGAAGTCATACAGCAAGGTGGGGTCGTCATGAATGAGATCCCCGTTCAGAATAACGAAGTCCAGCCCTTTCTGAAATTTTTCCTGGTTGATCCAGTTGACAAAAGTTTTGTGATTTTGTTCAAAAGGAGTGTTGGGCTGGCCGAAGTGACCGTCGGAGGCTACGATAAACCGGATAAGCGGCTTCGGAGCAAAGTTTAGGGTGGTACCCGACCCGGCCACCAGGAGCGGTGCAGCCGTTTTAAGCCATTTACGGCGTGAAATGTTAAGGGATGTCATAAAAGTACGCTGAATTTGCTCTTTCCGCTGTTTGAATACATCTATATTTGTTTACGCAAAATAGTTAAAATCCGGCCCATTTCTACCGGGACGATCGCAATGGACTTAGTAATTTTCAACAAAGCTGCGGCATTCTGTGCCTACCAGGAGCGAACGCACCACGAAGTACGCGAGCGGCTTCGGAAGTGGCAGGTATGGGGTGAGGCCGCCGATGAGATCATTGCTGAACTCATTGTCCGGAACTTTCTCAGTGAAGAAAGGTTTGCCAAATCTTTTGCCGGCGGTAAGCATCGCGTCAAGCAATGGGGAAGGATTAAGATCAGGCAAGAGTTGCAACGGCGGGGAGTCGGAACCTACAGCATCAGTGAAGGAATGCGGGAGCTGGATGAAACTGCTTACCGCGAAGGTCTCCAAAAGCTCCTGGAGAAAAAAGCGGGCCAATTGAGCCGAACCGAACCGGACCGCCGCATGCTACAGATGAAATTGATGCGCTACGCAATAGGGAAAGGATATGAACCGGATCTGGTCCGGCAGTTCAGCGAAAAAATAATGGCAGATAAATGAGTAAACGCAGGGTTTTCAAAGGTTTTTTGACCAATGGAAATTTACCTGGAATTCATATGCTTATGTTAAGATTTGTTTGCTTCGTTATTCTTTTACTGCTCAGTCAGATGGTGGCGGGCCAAATGTCCGTGCTTATTATCGACGGGCAAAACAACCACAGGAACATGAACGAGGGGTCGGCATTTATGAAGAAGATACTGGAAGAAACCCGCCTTTTTCGTGTGGATATCATTACTACACCAGCCAAGGGCGGCGATATGAGTACCTTTTCACCTGATTTCGGTGGCTATGATGTTGTGTTGTCCAATTACAATGGCGAGCCGTGGTCCGAAAAGACAAATGCCGCGTTCGAAAAATTTGTAGAAGCGGGTGGAGGACTGGTAATTGTTCATGCGGCAGATAACGCCTTTCCCAAATGGGAGGCTTATAACCGGATGATCGGAATCGGGGGGTGGGAAGGCAGGGATGAGCATTCAGGACCTTATTTGTATTTTGACGAGAAGAAAGGTGAGGTGGTTCAGGACGTTACCCCCGGCAAAGGCGGAAGCCACGGTCTGCAGCACGAGTTTGTGGTAACGACGCGCACACCCGGACACCCGATTATGAAGGGGCTGCCAACTGAATGGCTGCATCAGAAAGATGAACTCTATGATCGCCTCCGTGGACCGGCCCGGGAGGTGACCGTGCTGGCCACCGCAAATGCCACGGTTGAGACCAAGGGCTCGGGCCGGCATGAGCCGGTACTCATGGCTATACCTTATGGGAGAGGGCGCGTATTTCACACGACGCTGGGGCATGAAAACTATTCGCAGCGCTGTGTCGGTTTTATAGTGACCCTTCAGCGTGGAACCGAATGGGCCGCCACCGGGAAAGTAACTCAAAAAGTGCCCACCGATTTTCCCAGCCGCGAGAAAGGGACAGTCCGATAGTTTTTAGAGCGTTTTCCTGATCAGTTGGTTCCTGGAACCGGGTGTCATGCAGCTGCGCGCCGGTACAGTGGAGGAAAGGCCGAGCAGATGCCGGTTGATTTTTTGTACCCAGACGGATCTGGCCTCGCAGGTCCAGTGCGAATCGCTTACCAGGTAGGCGGCTGCCCCAAGTTTACGGTATTCGTCCAGAACGCTGATCAGGGGGGCTTTAAGCCCGGGGTGTTGCTGTACACGCTCGATCAGGTGGTTATACGGTCCGTAATCAGGCATAACAATCGTTGACTTATTGGGAATCACCGACAGTACGAAGTGGTCAAAACCCATGGCAAGCAACTCCTCCTGTGTCTTGTTTACACCCTGTACTACCGAGTCCACGCGCGCTTCGGTAAGGTGAGAAAAACCGGAAGTGTACGGGTAGTTCAGGGTGTCGGTGTCGAGGTAGTAAACCAGGTGCTTTTTGTCATTTGAAACCGTAACGCCGCTTTCGGTGCGGTTGAAGACCCGGAAATTGAATGCCGACTTCAGTTCTTTGCACCATACGCCCAGGCGGTTGCTGGTGAGTAAAAGCCCCAGCTGGCTTTCGGTCCGGTCGGACTTGAAAAAATTATCGATTCTGGACATCCACTTTTTTTCGCTCCATTTTTCCGGGAAGTTCGCGGTGTCGGCTATAAAATAGGAGGCGGGGTTCCCGTCGAAATGCTGCCGGAGATGTCGTTCCACACTCTCGATCAGCACGACATTGGTAGCGGCCGTATCCAGCCTGACATGCTGGAAGTTGTCCCATTTAATAAAATGGTACTGATCGGCCACGAAATCGCTGCTGTCTATGCGCTGTGGCTCCAGGAAGCTATCGCCAAGCACGTACAGGTGGAGCGGCCGGGAGGATGTTTTCCTGAGCGTCAGCGGTTCCTGGCACGTTGTCAGAACTTCCTTGAATTGCGGCAGGTAGGAAAGCCGGAAAAGATCACCATAGCGATATTCGTCCTCGATAAGGCCCGACCGGTACAGGTAAGGATATACCCGGTCATAGTTGGCCAGGCCCAGCACCCAAAGCGCTGAAAAGAAGACAAGGGTAGCGATTTTTAGTGCCTTCATCCTAATTTGATAGTCCAGACCTGGATTTTACCTTCTACCTGGCTGAATACACTCAAGGTCCTTTTTGACCCGGTGAAAGTCAACCCCAGCGCTCCCTGGCAGGGCATGGGAGCATCGCCGATGCGGTTCCCGGCGAAATCAAAGATAGACACAAAACCGCCTGAAACCACAGAAATAAAACGGTTGTCGCTTCCAAAATGATGGTACCTGATGCTGAAACCGGGCTTGAGGTTGACAACTTCGAAGATCTCGCTGCCATCCTTTTGGAGGATCGCCGCCCGGCTTTTGGTCTGGCGAAGCAATAGCCAGTCCAGTGCGTTTTCATCAAACAGGGTGCTGAAGGTGCAGCCCCCTTCGGGGATCAGCAACTGCCGGCGCTCAAGGGTTTGTCCTTCGGTGCCTACTTTTACGAAGTCACCCAGGTTGCTCACGCCCTGGATGGCAAGCCCTTTCCCGTTGCTCTGGATGGCCGCGAAGGCGCCTCCGATGCCGGAAAGCATATCAAAAGGGAAGCCCGGGACAATATTGCCTTTTTCGTCCAGAACAAATACCCTGCCGTTGCGTTGGGTTACGATAAAATGGTTCTCATTCCCCCGGGCAAAAGAAACGACAGGAGAGAGAACGCCGTCAAAGCTACCTTTCACGGCGAGTTTGACCGGCGGTTGATGCACACGTTCCCAAACATACAGGTTTTGGTCACGTCCCCGGAGCATGAACCTCGCGCTGCTCTCACGGGAGTCGTTCATCCGGTCTATCGAAGTGATCTGGAAAGGCAGCGGGTCCGCCAGAAGCGTTATAATACCTTTGTCATCTTCATCCAGGACGTAGAGCGTGGTAGCGGTGCTGACGATTCGCTGCGGGCGCCCGATGTTCAGGAAGTCGGCGCGGTAAGCGCGTCCGATCATCGGCCCGTCGAGCTCGGCAAGAATCCTTGGCTTTGCTGCGGGGTCGCTTGTAATTTCTATCAGTTGGTTTTTGCTGTCGGTCAGCAAAATGGCCGGAAAGGGCTCGGAGAGTCCGGCCATGGCAGAAAAAACCGTGGGAAAAACGTCTTTCCACACCAGGTCTGATGTGAGCTCGGATCGGCTTTCAGCTTTTTTTGAGGAATTGTAGTTGATCTCAAGGCTCACCTGCGCACTTTTCCCGGACCGGTTGTAAGACAAAATTGTGGTAGCAACCTCATCAAGGCTTGATTTTAACCCTTTTCTGCCGGTAGAAAGTCCTGCCCTTACTTTGTTCATATTCGAAAAAAGCATGAGCTGTGCGGAGGTTTCGCCCTGGTAGTCCGTGCTGTCGAGATCCGGGGAATGGGTCCAGGTCGACTGGTTTTCGTAGTCGATCAGGTAATTCCGGATGGTGGCCGAATTGTTGCCGACCACCAGGTAAGGGGGGATAAAAGTGACATACGACTCCTGAAAGCCTTTGAACAGGGGGCCGAATAAGCCTTCCATCAGGTCGGGGATCAGGATGGGGTAAACTTCGTACCCCTGTATGGCAGTTTTGTGGTTAGCGCCCGGCCCGTATTTCGAAACAATTTTTTGCAGGGCAGGCCTGACCTTGTCGAAGTCGCCGAATTTGACAAGCGTTAGTTTGCTGTCGGTAAGGCCGCCGCTATTCTCGTTAATACACAAAATAACTTCCGGCCCGATTTCCTGGTAAAACGGCGTTATCTCGTCTCCTGATATTTTGTCAAGAGCACTGAGGGCGGGAAGTGTTTTCCGGTTTTTAAGCCATTTCCGGTAGTCGCTTCTGAAACCCTCCTCATCTTTTACCGCCAGCCGGATCATATGGGTGGTGTGCTGCGAAATATAGTCCGTGTTGCTGAAAGGGGTACCTTCCCGGGCTTCGGTCAGTAAATGATAGGTGTTTTCCGGGATTTTGTTTGCCGCGGAGGAGAAGCGCAATTTCTGCGCCGGCGTTCCCTTCTGTAAATGAAATCCGAGTTGGTCGGGAACGAGGTCCAGGAAAGCCGCGACGTTGGGTTGCAAGCCGGTTGGCAGCACAAACTCGCGCCATTGAGGGCCGTTGGTATAGATGCTCAGATGCGAAGCGCCTTCTGTGACCGGCTCCAGCAGTTTCAGCGCGCTGTTCCGGGCGGAATTCCCTGACTTTGCATTCCTGATGACATCTTCTATCAATTCGCCATGCTGGCTGACAATCAGGTAATCGTCTTTGAGAATGTAGGAAAAGAGAACTTCGGATTTATCGTTGGAAATATCAGTAACCGTCTGCCCCTGGAAATTATGGGAATTGACCCTGACGGACCCTGCTTTGGGGTTATCAAGCCATTTTTCTTCCAGTTTACTGTTGACAGGCAGGTAAATAACAATACCCATGCGATCTCCCGCGAGCGGGTGGAAGGCGTAGGTTATGGATTTACCTTTCAAAAAGGTATTTACCTGCTCCGGGTCCTGGTTGAACCATTTGATAATGGAAAGCGTACCTGTGGCAAGCGATACAACGGGGAGGTCCCGGTAAAGGACCGATGCCGAGTCATTTTCACCACGCAAGGCATTCTGAAGCTGATCGGACGACAGGATAATCGTTGCCGAACCAGGAATGTGCTTCCAGACTTCAGGCGGTCTCGAGCGAAACCAACGGTAGCCCAGAAAAGCCGCCAATACAGCTAGAAGCAAGAGGAATATTTGGGATTTTCTCAAGGCAGAACTAGCTTACAAATGTGTGCGAATCGGCTAAGCCTTTTTGATGGCTTTAATTTTACGGTTTAGCTCAAGTCTGAACCTGAGCAATTCGCGGAAGCTTCTGATGCAAACTTTCCAGAGGTTCCACTTCACGATCGATACGGTTCCTGAAATGCGCTCGCGGTGCGTTATGGGAATGTCAAAAAGCTCCTGGCCCGATTTCTTGGCCATTACCGCCAGGAAAATATTGGGTGCAAACGGGGCCGGGTCCGGAAGCTGATCCATCAGTTTCTGAAGGAACGAACCTTTAATGAGCCGGAAGGGAATGTTGCTGTCCAGAATGAAGGTCCCGTACACCAGCGATATGGTGCTCCGCAAAAAACGCGTAATGAACAGGCGTACTTTGGCATCATGCCTGATTTCACGGTACCCAAGGATGAATTCCGACTGGTTGCGCTTCTGCCACAGCTTGTCAAAGTCGTCAGTGACAAACTGGTCGTCGCTGTCGGTTTGGAATACATATTCCGAATCGAGCTTCAAAGCCATTTTGTAGCCGTTTACAACTGCGTTTCCGTGGCCGCCGTTTTTTTGATGTACAACAGTCAGGTGTGTGTGGTTAACTTTTATCCGGTCAAGAATCTCTCCTGTCTTGTCCTTTGAGCCGTCGTTGATGACGATCAGCGTGGTTTTCTTGTCTGGGAATTTACTTTTTAAAAAATCAGTCCAACTGCCAACCACCTGTTCAATGCAGTCCTCCTCATTATAGGCAGGCATTACAATACTCAAAAAAAACGACATGTATAGGAAAGATTAGTATAATAATGGTCGCAAAATTAAACAGAATATCCAGATTTGCCAACCCGGAATTATCCAATCCTGTGAATTAGGTCCATCTATCTTTAAGGCCGTTGATGGGTTTTTCCATCAGGTACCAGGAGAGTGATGCGACCATCACCGTAACCAGGAAAAAGAATACGGATTCGAAAACGATATTGTGTGCCACGGCCGGTACTATTTGTTCAATTTTCCGGAGCGCCCTCAGGGTAGGGTGCGTAGGCGGGCTATGGAAATGGTTATATACCAGGTTGTGGTAAGCATAAAGGCCGTAGCTGATCTTACCCAGGTAGAGTACAATGCTGTTTTCAAGGAAAAGCTTCATGGCGCCGCCGTAGCCCAGCACTCCCTTGCCAATCAGGAAAAAACAAAAGACAGCGCCTGCAAGCCGCTCCCAGACATCTGTGGCAATATTTTTGGGCTGATCAAATGTTTTGGACCAGTAGACAATCCCAGCCCAGAAGAGCAATCCCAGCAATACGCCGTAATTGCTGCCGAATAGTTTTTTATACTGCTCCGGGCGGAAAAGCAGCAGCCACGCCATAAATGCGCCCAATCCGAAAGCATCCAGGCAGGCAGGCATGGAAACATAGTTGACAATCCAGTTGTAACCGGCCAGGAAGAAATAAAGACGGAACACGATGCTTCCCGCCAACATCATTACAAAGGCCGGAACCAGCCATTTTTTGGGCAGGAAAAAGATGACCAGCGGGAAGATAATATAAAACTGCTCCTCTACCGACAATGACCAGAAGTGATCCACAACACCCATCCAGGTCTGGTGGAGGGCCATGTAAATGTTAGATCCGTAAAGTACAAACCATGAAATTTTCTCCCGCACCGGCGGCACGTCGAAAACAAAAAGTACGAGAATGCAGAGGTAGTAGACCGGGAAAATCCGGAGGCTTCTCCTGATGAAAAAACGCTTGAAATATTGGCGGAAACCGCCGGGTTCGTCCTTGAATTTCTGACGGCTGGTAATGAGTATGCGGGTGATCAGGAAGCCGCTGAGTACAAAGAAGAGGTTAACGCCCAGGGGGCCGATCGGGATTTTGTTGATGGCCGCGGTGAAATGGTCTACCAATACCAGAGCGATGGCTACAAAACGGAGCCCGTCCAGTTGTATCAGGTAATTGGTAGCGTTTTGTTTTCCGATTTGGCTTTTCACCATAAATACTCAGCTTTCTTTATTTTGTTTTTACAGGCGAAAACCTCACCAGTTGGTTTTGATCCGTACCCCCGCCGCGTACTCCGGTATCGATAGCGAATCTTTGTACATCATGATGCCGGTGCTGTCACCCTTTTGCAGGACCAGGCCGTATCCATACCTGCCGGGATCCAGCTCAAGGCCGTCAAAAGGGTGCTCCGAATGAAAACCTCTGGCAAAATACTGTTGTTTAAAAAACAATTGCTTCCGGTTCCGGTTTCGTTCTCTGAACGTCGGCACCAGGTAGTACCGGCGGGCATTTGAAAGAAGCAGGTATACCCCGCTGTCCTGGAGCCGCTGGCTTGGGTCGCTTTCGTTTTCAACCTTGATCCGGTGCTCGTCAACGATTACTTTGGTGTTCCCGGCGATGCTGTTTACCTGTGGTTGGAGGTTCCCGGTGGTTTTACCGTTGGTAAGGTTTTGGATCAACGGCAGAAAACGTTCGTAGAATAATGCCGGTTTCGCGACCAGTCCGTGCGCTTCAGTAGTATCGGCCGTAAAAGGGTTCAGTTCCTTGTTGTCATAGACCTGGTTGAAGTAGGAGGTGATCATGAACTTCCGGAGATTATAGGCGTCTACAAGGTAGTAGTGATAAGAAAACACATTGAACAACAGGCACAGTACTGCTACTCCCGAAACATAAGGATGGTAGAAGCTTCCCCTGATCGGGATGACAATGAACAGGTAGGCGTTGATCAGCAGTAAAAAGGAATAGATTTTATACCGGCTGGTAAGGAGCACTTCCAGTCCGAAGCCCGCGCGCCCCCAGACTACGATAGCCGCCGTGGCTAAGATAAACAGCATCACACCGAGACAGAATGCATCGGTTACTTTGAGGTAGTGCTCTTTGTACTGGTTGCGGAGAAGCCGGAAGGTGGTGGTAGATACGATTGAAATGCTCACCAGGAAGAGGATCACCCCGAAGACTACGCTGGTATCCTGGCGACCCTTTACGGGAAATACTTCGGCAAAAGAGCCGATAAAAGCCATGTATCCTTTAAAAAGCATCCATGCCCCCGCCCGGGATTCCGGGTTATAGTCGGGTTTAACGTAGGTGTAGAAGTAAAGAACAAAGGTGAGAAGGGTAGCGGCCAGTGTGACCGCACCTTTTTTAGGTTCGCGCGACAAAAACAGCAAGGCCGAGGCGATAGGAAGGGCCAGGAGCCCGTTGCCGCTCGAAAAAGCCGCCAGGGCGGCCGTTACTAATCCGGCGGCAAGGTACGACCACGGGCCTTTCAGGCACCAGTAAAGTGTCGCTAAAGTGAGGGTAACGACGCCGAAATTCTGGATGCTCGCCATACCCCAGTACATGTTTTCCCAGTTGGCAAGGGTCGGCCAGAGCAGGGCAACCGGTACCAGTGCAAACAGGCTCTTCCCGTTGTGCCGGAGCAGCCTCCACCAGAGGAAGATCACGCTCAGGAGCAGCAGGTTCCCGAAAAACATGAGGTGTTTATAGTCCAGCTGACCGAAATAGGCATAGTCACAAATTGCCGCGAGCCGGGTAAGGAAAATGCGGTGCTCATTGTGCTGCACACTGAGAACGCCGATCAGCTCTCCAAGGTTTTTGACCTGCAGGTAATCCAGCAGGGTGCGCTTCAAAACGTGGTCGTCCCACTTGGCAATATTGACAGCATAATAATCCCATACCCGGAGGTACACGGCTACCGGGAGCAAAATGGCAATCAATACCGATATGAATACAGCGCGCTTATGCATTCTGGCTCACAAAAGACATAATTTGTCCTGCTATGTGATCCGCATCAAGTCCCGACAGGCGTTGGTGATAGGCCTGGCTGCCGTAAAGACCGTTGGGATATCCTTCTGCCCGGAGGCTGCGGAAACGTCCCGGTGTCAGCCCGTTTTCCAGGAGCTGAACCGATAGCTGCTGCGCCAGGCCGCCGGTTGACACATGTTCTTCGGCTACCAGGACATCCGGGGTTTGGCTGACCAGGGCCCGGATGTCAGCGTTGAGTCGGAATGGAAAAGTTACCGCAGTAACCAGATTGACCGGAACATCTACTTTTTTGAGCGCTTCGAGTACATTGTTGGCGATAGGGCCGAGCGCGAAAACGGTGAGCGTTGCATTGCCGGGCTGCAGTAAGATGTTAAAATCGCCGGCTCTTCTTGCGCCGTCGGGTGTTTGCTTACCGGCGCCCAGCCGGAGGTATGCCGGACCTTTTCGTTCGGTTATTTCGGCAAGGAAAGGCGCTACTTCGTCGGCAAATGACGGTACCCAGGCCTTTACGTTCTGGAGGCTGCTCAGGCAGGCCAGGTCTTCCAGTGCATGGTGGGTGCTCCCCATAATGCCGTAGCCATAGCCGCCGCCGTTCCCCACGAGGTACACCGGAAGCTTATGGAATCCCACGTCATTCCTGAATTGCTCCAGGCATCTGTACACCACAAAAGGGGCAATGCTGTAGCAAATAACCTGGTAGCCTTTGTGTGCGAAGCCTGCCGCGACGCCGACCATGTTCTGTTCGGCTACACCGGCATTGATAAACCTTTTTCCCAGCTTCTGCTGGAGGTTCTCAAGGGCGTTGTATCCCAGGTCTCCGGTTATAAAAACAATGGAATCGTCTTGTTGAGCCAGTTTTTCAACCGCCTGGGAAAATTCCTTGCGCATAGTAGACGAGTAGTTATCAATTAAAAATACTTCAGGCAACACCGGGTGCTCCCAAAGAATGGCACAAGTTAGGACTAAAGTGCGGTTATTACCAAACCCTGCGGGCACCTGCGGCCGGGTTTGGGGTGCCCGCATTCTGTCAAAGTCCCTGCATGAGGGTTAATTTCCGGTAGAATCCATCGCTGTTTTCCAGTAACCGGGAGTGGGAGCCGCGTTCAATAATTTTACCCTGGTGTACCACAAGAATCTCGTCGGCATGCTGGATGGTGCTGAGCCGGTGGGCAATTACGAGTACGGTCCTGTTGGCCATGAGTTTCGTAAGGGCGTCCTGTACCAGCTTTTCGGATTCGGTATCCAGCGCCGAAGTAGCTTCGTCGAGGATAAGAATAGGCGGGTTTCTCAACACGGCACGGGCAATACTGATCCTCTGGCGTTGCCCGCCCGAAAGCTTTGTCCCTCTTTCTCCGATCAGCGTATGGTAACCGTTGGGCTGTTCGGTAATAAACTGGTGTGCATTGGCGATGCGCGCGGCCCGGTATACCTCTTCTTCGTTTGCGCTGGTGCCGAAGACAATGTTGTTGTAAATGGTGTCGTTGAAAAGAATGGACTCCTGGGTGACGATGCCCATCTGGTTTCTGAGTGAGCTCATCGTCAGATCCTTGAGGTTGTGATCGTCGATAAAAATCGCCCCTTCTGTAGGATCGTAAAAACGGGGGATCAGGTCCGCGATTGTGGATTTGCCTCCACCCGAAGAGCCGACCAGCGCAACTGTTTTCCCTTTTTCAAGCACGAAGTTAATCCCATGCAGTACTCTTGCACCCGGGTCGTAGTCGAAAGAAACGTTTTCTACCCTGATTTTATCATTGAAGTCCTGCAGCACCGTAGCGTTGGGCTTTTCCAGTATGGTATTCTGCGCATCCAGAAGTTCCAGTACTCTTTCGCCGGCCGCAATACCTCTTTGTGTATTGCTGAATGCGTTTGAAATTTCCTTTGCCGGGCGCATCACCTGGGAGAAAATCGCGATATAGGTGATAAATTCCTCCGCCGAGAGTAACGACTCGCCTGAAAGCACCATCCGACCGCCGAATAAAAGGATCATTGCGACAACGAAAACGCCCATGAATTCCGAAAACGGAGACGACATTTCGCGTTTGAAGGCCATCGATTTGATAGAGCGCTGGTACCCTTCATTTTCAACCCGGAATTTATTTCGTATGAATTCCTCGGCATTGAAACCTTTGACGACCCGCATACCGCCGAACACTTCGTCCATCAGGCTGATCAGCCCGCTGAGACGATTCTGTCCGTCACGGGCTTCCCTCCGCATCTGCCGCACGATAACCGCAATGAAAGCGCCGGAAATGGGGATCACCAGGAAAGCAAAAAGGGACAGGGTGACCGATATCTTGAAAAGGACATACAGGAAGCTGATGAGGGTGAAAAGTTCTTTGAAAGCCGCTGAAAACGAGTTGGCGACCGAACTTTCCACTTCCTGGACGTCGGTAATGATGCGGGAAATGATGTTCCCTTTTCGTTCCGATGAAAAAAAGCCGAGATGGAGGTCAATGGTGGTATCGAAAACGGCCTGCCGGAGCCTGCCGACCATTTTGACTTTGAATTTTTCGATTAACCGCGCCGTTATGTAGCGGAAAATGTTCGACAGCATTACCGAGGCGATAATAATGACGCATACAAATTTGAGCGCACCCCATTCGCCGTAGGTATGGAGGATGGACTGAAAATGATAGTTGAAAACCTCGATCAGGTAGTCGACGCTTGCGCGGGGCTGGGGAGGAACCGCCGATGCAGCCACGCGGGCGGTTTCCCCCTGTTTAAAAAGAACCTTTAAAAGTGGGATTAACAGGGTGAAGTTGAGGATACCGAAAATACTCGCCAGCAACGAGGTGAAAAAAAAGGGCACTACAAACTTCTTCAGTGGCCGCGCAAAGGAAAGTAAACGCCAATAAGTTTTCATGGGCCAAAGGTAGCAAACGGGGCCGGTATTTATGAAATCCTGTCGATCGAATTCGGCGCCGAAGCGTGGTAGTCGAGCCGGATGACCTCGGCATATTGATCAAGAAGTTCCAATACGCGGTTACGGTCTGCGGATTGCACAATGCAGCCGACGTGAAACGATTCGTGCATTTTCCAGACTACCTCCGGGGCGTTAAAAGGCGTCATGTCCGGCCATTCATGCCGCGACAGTGAAACGACAATCCCGGCATAATCCCGCCGGAGGGGAGGCAGTGAATAGGGGATACCCAGTGCCTCGGCAGTCTCCAGCAGGGCCCACTCTTTCCAAAGATTGAGCCCTGACGAAGCTTCCACCATATCTGCCAGGTGGGCGCCGCCTACCCGGCATGATGTTTCCAGGAAGTAATAATGGCCGTCGTCGTGCGAACGAATTACCTCGGTGTGCGAGGCGCTGTACTGCAATCCGAAGGCTTTCAGAACATCCACACTGATGGTTTCCAGCGCGTGCTGCTCGGGCGATCCGAAGGGAACGGTTGCCGAGCGGAAAATGCCGCCTCCGTGCGCAACGTCAAATGGTGGGGCCAGGTAGATGCTCGACCAGTTGAAGACCACCTTTCCGCCTACCGAAAGACAATCTACGTGATAGACATTCCCCGGTTTATATTGTTCTACCAGGTATTCGTGCCGCTTATCGCCGAGGGCGTGGATGGTGTCCCAGAGCTCACCGGCGGAGTGGCTTTTGGTAATGCCGGCGGCAGAGGCCTCACTTCGCGGTTTTACCATCCACGGGCCGGGATGTTTTTCAATGAATTCGTTGATCTGTGCATCATTGAAAAGACTGGAGAAAGCCGGGACGCGAATTCCGGATGCAGCTGCTTTTATCCGCATCGCCAGTTTGTCGCGGAAGTACGAGGCGGTAGTTCTTCCCATCCCCGGGATCCTGAACTGTTCCCTGACGAATGCGGCCTTTTCCACGTCGAAATCGTCCAGGGCCACTACACGGTCAATTTTCCGGGTTCGGAATACGTAGGCCAGGCCCCTGATCAGTTCGTCCTGGTTGTAGTTGTTATGTCCCTGTTCTTCAATATAGAAAGTCTCGTCAATGGCCTCCCGGGCCCAGGGCTTTTGCTCGAGTTTTTTTGCAGTGAGCAGGAAAACGGTGTTTCCGGCCTCTTTGCACGCCCTCAGGAAATCGTTGCCTTTGAAGTAGGTGGTGATGCATAGGAAAGTCAGCCGAGAGGACATAGTCGTTTAGGTTTAGATGGGGCGCGCCGGGTTTTTTGACTAAAATAAAGAAAAAACAACGGCAAGAAGCAAGTTGCTGACTGTAAAATGTTTAGTCCAGGTTTTCGAGAAATTGCCGGAGGAGCCTTATCCCGAAGGCGGTACCCGCTCTGCCGGGGACCAGATCGGTGTCTCCGAATGCCATACCTGCAATATCAAGATGCGCCCAGGCGGGGTGCTCATCCGTAAATACCTCAAGGAATTTGGCAGCGACAATTGCACCGGCGAGCGGCTTGCCGTGAAAGTTTTTGACATCGGCTATGTCCGACTGGATTTCATCGTTATAGTCATTCCATAGGGGAAGGCGCCAGATTCTCTCGCCGGTTGCGGCGCCTGCATTTTCGAGAGCGGCCGCCAGCGCGTCATTTTGCGTAAAAAGCCCGGCTGCGTGGTAACCGAGCGTCTGGATAACACTGCCGGTCAGTGTGGCAAGGTCAATCAGCAGGTCAGGTTTGAACTCGCGAACGGCGTAACTGAGCCCGTCCGCGAGGATAAGCCTGCCTTCGGCGTCCGTGTCAATTACCTCTATTGTTTTGCCTGAATAGGAGTCAATTACATCTCCCGGTTTGGTAGAAGCGCCGTCTACGCAATTTTCGGTTGCCGGGATAATCCCGACGACCCGGACGGGCAGGCGAAGCCTCGCTGCCAGTTCTATTGTTCCTAACACCGCCGCCGCGCCGCCCATATCGCTCTTCATAAGGTGCATATTGTTGCCGGGCTTTATTGAAATTCCTCCCGTATCGAAGGTGACGCCCTTTCCGACCAATGCTACCGTCTTGCGGGATTTCTCGGGATGGTAATCCATTACAATCATGGCGGCATCCTCTGTACTCCCCTGGTTAACGGCCAAAAGTGCCGAAAACCCGTAGTGTTGAAGTTCGGTCTGGTCGAATACCTTGACTGAATAGCCATAACTATCGCCTGATTCGAGAGCCCATTTGGCGAGGGTGCCGGGAGTCTTCTTATTGCCCGGCGCGTTCATGAGGTCCATTATCCTGAGCTGGACTTCAGCGGTTGCGGAGGCTTTTGTAATAATTTCAGAGAGTCTTTGTGTTTTCTTTTCGCCCGTGACCAGAAAAAGCCTGCCGTTCGCCCCGAACAAGGGGCTTATCGCGACCGGGTTTGTTTTGTAGAGTTGCAGGTCGTATCCCCCAGTAATGACGCCGTTAACAACCGACTCAAGTTCGGCTTCGTGCAGGCCGCTTACCTCAATTGAGATCGCTTCCGGCCACGCACTTTTCCGGCTATGAAAGAGTTTTCTCACCAGTTTTCGTAGGGCGGGGGCATCAGGCTTGCTGCCGGTGCCCAGCCAGAGCTCGCCGGTGCCTGCCCACCATATTTCTCCTGCTTTGCCGGAAAATACAGGATGCTCCGGCGGGGAGTCGGAACTGATTAGCTTTAACAACAAGGGGGCGGACTGAGCAGTTGCCGTGAGTATAATCTGCATGTTTTTTCTCTGGTTTGATAGATCGTCTGTCAATTTAAGGAAAAAGTTTTTTGCCGAAATACCTTGGAGTGGAGATGACAAATAGATGTTGTCAATGGAAGTCAATAGTAGCCGGAGGCTACCTCCCGGACGGTCATCCCGAGCGGAACGCAGTGGAGTCGAAGGATCTCCTGTTGTTAGAAGAATTCTATTTAAAGGATTGGGTACCGGGAGCGGGAGATCCCTCCACTGCGGTCGGGATGACCGTCCGGTGGGAGCGCCTTCATCCGTAATATTGTCAATGGTAGCGCATCTGCCGGAGGGTCATCCTGAGCGGAACGCAGTGGAGTCGAAGGATCTCCCTGTTGTTAGAAGAATTTTATTTAAAGGATTGGGTGCAGGGGGGGAAGATCCCTCCACTGCGGTCGGGATGACCCTCCGGTCGGAGCGCCTTCATCCGTAATATTGTCAATGGTAGCGCATCTGCCGGACGGTCATCCTGAGCGGAACGCAGTGGAGTCGAAGGATCTCCCTGTTGTTAGAAAAATTTTATTTAAAGGATTGGGTACCGGGAGCGGGAGATCCCTCCACTGCGGTCGGGATGACCGTCCGGTGGGAGCGACTTCATCTGTAGTATTGTCAATGGTAGCGCATCTACCGGACGGTCATCCTGAGCGGAACGCAGTGGAGTCGAAGGATCTCCCGTTATTAGAAGAATTCTATTTATAGGATTGGGTGAAGGGGGTGGGAGATCCCTCCACTGCGGTCGGGATGACCGTCCGGTGGGAGCGACTTCATCTGTAGTATTGTCAATGGTAGCGCATCTACCGGACGGTCATCCTGAGCGGAACGCAGTGGAGTCGAAGGATCTCCTGTTGTTAGAAGAATTCTATTTAAAGGATTGGGTACCGGGAGCGGGAGATCCCTCCACTGCGGTCGGGATGACCGTCCGGTGGGAGCGCCTTCATCTGTAGTATTGTCAATGGTAGCGCATCTACCGGACGGTCATCCTGAGCGGAACGCAGTGGAGCCGACGGATCTCCGGTTGCTATGAAAAAGTCCTCTGAAGTGATTGGGTGCAGGTAGCGGGAGATTTAACCTGCACTCTGCCGCAACCTGGAGCAGATTCAGGCAGGAAGGCAGCGGTAAAAAGAAACATATTTGTACTTTAATAGGAAGTTTAAAAGGTAAGTGCCTATTTGAAAGGTGTTTGATTTTTTGTGTTTAGGATAATGGTGTATTCTTTGGAGGTGTGATTCGTTCCGGTTTGATATTGGAGGGATTATGCCCTAGCTTTGTTTTTACAAATATCTACCGTTACAAAGTTATGTCACAACCAACTCCAGCAACCGAGCCCCTATTGGTCGAAGACCCCTTGAGATTTGTGCTTTTTCCAATTAAGCATAACGACATTTGGCAATTGTATAAGCAGCATGAGGCGTCGTTTTGGACGGCTGAAGAAATAGATCTGGGACCGGATAAGAAGGATTGGGAAGGACTGACGCCGAGCGAAAGGCATTTTATTTCGCATGTGCTTGCTTTTTTTGCGGCTTCTGACGGGATTGTCAATGAAAACCTGGCCGTGAATTTTCTGAGCGAGGTTCAATACGCGGAGGCAAAATGTTTTTACGGCTTCCAGATTGCCATGGAGAACATCCATTCGGAGACTTATTCGCTATTGATAGATACTTATATCAAGGATCCTGTTGAAAAAGATCACCTGTTGCGTGCAATCGATACGATCCCATGCGTGCAGAAGAAAGCACAATGGGCGCTGAAATGGATCGAAAGCCCGAATTTTGCCGAACGACTGATCGCTTTCGCCGCTGTTGAAGGTATTTTCTTTTCCGGTTCGTTCTGCTCCATTTTCTGGCTGAAAAAGCGCGGTCTGATGCCCGGGCTTTCCTTCTCAAACGAGTTGATATCGCGCGACGAGGGTTTGCATTGCCAGTTTGCATGCCTGTTGTACACCCAGCATATTGTCAATAAACTCCCGGAAGAACGCATTCTTGAAATCATCCTGGACGCTGTTGAAATAGAAAAAGAGTTTATTTCCGAAGCGCTTCCGGTATCGTTGATCGGCATGAACGCCGACCTGATGAAGCAATATATAGAGTACGTAGCCGATTTCTGGCTCGAACGTCTCGGGTGTCGTAAACCATTCGGTACCGCCAACCCGTTCGATTTTATGGAGCTCATCTCCCTTCCCGGTAAAACCAACTTCTTCGAAAAACGCGTTGGAGACTACCAAAAAGCAGGCGTCATGAGCAATACCAAAGAAAAAGAGTCGACGAAGATTGCCTTTGACGAGGATTTTTGAGTGGAAATCGGGAATCGGAAATCGGGAATCAGAAACCGGAAATCAGAAATCAGAAATCGACACCGTAGTAAAAGCCCGATTTCTGATTTCCGACCTCTCTCCCCCCTTCACTCCTTCCCATAATAATACAACTTCACGGGAGTTTTGCCATTTCCTTTTTCGCTGATGGTGAAGAAACCGCCGGCGTTTTTGTCAAAGCAGATGGCTTCGCCCTGGGGTTCTAGTACGTAAGCAGGCTGCAGATCGTGTTTGCGGTCCAATGCGGAGAGAATGGTTTCTCCGTTCCGGACTTTCCAGTAGAAAATACTCGCGTAGTTTTTCAGGAGAATTTCTTTCCCGTCGGCGGAGACATCACCAGCGGTCAGAAAGCCGTAGGGTATTGTTTTAACGAAAGTTGCCGTATTGTTTTCTCCCACTTTTTGCGGGTAGGCCAGCTTATAAACCCGGGCTTCAGTGAGGCTTCTTTTCGTGAAAAGATACAGGTCCCTGGTCTGCGGGTCAAGCACTACGGCTTCTACATCATATTTGCCGTCCTCGTACGTAAACGGAATGTCGTCATAATTGTCGATCCGTTCCTGGCTTTCAACGGGTTCGGGGAAACGGTAGATATGGTAGCGGTCGTATACCTGCTGGTTATCGCCTGTCTCGGCTATGTAAATGTAATTCCGGTTCTGTTCCGGCCCGGGACCCAGTGCAATATCTTCCCAGTCGCGGCTGGTGCCGCGGAAAGGTAGCTTTTTGAGGAGTTTTCCGTCGTGGCTCAGCAGATAAAGGCTGGGGTCATGGTCATTGTGCACCCAAACAGCGTTTGAAAAGTTGCGGGCATCCACAATACCCGACGCTCCTTCCAGCAGCCCCTCTGCCAGGGTATGTTCCACAGGCGTTGACCGGAAAGCGGGCAGACCGGCAGGATTGACTTTCGGGTCACAGCCGGCCAGTGACATGAGAACCAGGTACCCGAAAAAGCGATTTAATTTCATACACCGTCAATTTGTAATGCTAAAATAACGGAAAACGCGGGCGGATCGATATGATTCCGTTATCTACTTCTTTTCCGGTAGGCCCAGTAAAATACCTGCGGCAATACCGTAAGCGATAGCAACATGCAAATAATCAGTCCGCCGACGATCATGATGGCCAGCGGTTTCTGGATTTCCGATCCCATCCCGGTGGACAAAGCGGCGGGCAGCAAGCCCATTGACCCCATCAAGGCAATCATCACAATCGGACGAATCCTGCTGTATACCCCGTTGGAAATTGCTTCTGCAAGGGGCTGCTTCCGGAGGTTTTCCCGCATCACCGCGATCAGGATAATGCTGTTGATGGTATTTACACCAAAGAGTATAATGAACCCGATCCCTGCTGAAATACCGAAAATGGTGTTTGTGACCCAGAGTGAGAGAAATCCGCCGATAAATGCAAACGGGATGGTACTGGCCGCCACCAGGGTGTCTTTGAGATTGCCGAAGTTGAAATAAAGGAGAAACAGGATCAGCAGCAACACGGCCGGGACGATAACGGCAAGCTGACCCGTAGCGCGTTCCTTGCTTTCAAACTCGCCGGCCCAGACCATTTTATTGGAGGCGGGGAGGGTAATTTCTTTCTCCACCTTTGCCTTGGCCTCAGCAATCGTGCTTCCCAGGTCACGGCCTTCAATACTGAACCCGATGGCGATGTACCGGCTGCTTCCTTCCCGGTAGATGAAAGTGGGGCCGGTGAGGTAGCCGATGGTCGAGATTTCGCGGAGCGGGATCTTTTTCCCGTCTTTTGCGGGGATCAATATTTCGCCGATTTCGGCATCGTTGCTACGGTAGTCTTCCATGAAGCGGACCCGTACGTCGAAAATGCGGTCATTTTCGTAGAATTTGGTGGCGGCCCGTCCTCCGATCGCCATCTCAATAACGGCCTGGGCATGTGCAATATCGATGCCGTATCGCGCCAGCTTGTGGTCATGCAGCTGTATGCGCAGCTCCGGCAGGCCGATATTCCGGTAGACATTGAGGTCCTTGATGCCGGGCACATCGCGGATACTGGACGCCACACTGTCGGCCATCTTTTCCAGTTGAAATAAATCATCGCCGAAAATTTTGATTACCAGCGAGCTCTTTACCCCTGCAACGTACTCTTCTACGTTGTCCTGGATCGGCTGGCTGAAACCGAAAACAATACCGGGATACGATTGCAGTTTCCCACGCATTTCCTCTACCAGTTCTTCTTTGGTGAGGTGTCGTTTCCAGTCTTTTTCCGGGAATAACTGAATATGAAACTCGATGTTGAAAAAGCCGGTGGGATCCGTCCCGTCATTAGGGCGCCCCACCTGGTTGAGGACGAATTTTACTTCGTCAAATTCCCGGAGCTTGGCCTTCATTTCATTAGCCAGCCGCGTCGACTCCTTGATATTGATGCTGTTGGGAAGGGTAGCCCTTACGTACAGCGCACCCTCGTTGAGTTTGGGAATGAACTCGGTACCGTGGTTCATGAAGGCAACCGTCGTCCCGATCAGCAGTACCACAAACCCGATTAAGGTGGCCGCTTTCTTCCTGTTGCTCAGGAGGTAAAGATTAAACAGGTATTTCTTGAAAAACCTGGAGATAAAATTCTCCTTTTCCACAATGTCCCTGGTGAGTAAAAGTTTGCACATGGCCGGGACATAGGTGATGCTGAGCAGCAGTGAGCCGGCGAGCGCATAGCCCAGGGTATAAGCCAGGGGCGAGAACATTTTCCCTTCTACTTTCCGGAACGAAAAGATAGGAAGCAAAGCGACAATCAGTATAATCTGGGCAAATACGATGTATGACGCCACGCTCCCGGCGCTTTTCTTGATAATTCCGGCTTTGCTGATCTGGTTAAAACGCTCCATGCCCAGGTGGTGCGCTTTCTTTTCCATAGCCACAAAGACCGTCTCAACAATAACGAGGGTCCCCTCGAGAAGCAGGCCAAAATCAATGGCGCCCATTGAAATGAGGTTGGCCGGCAAACCCTGTATGCGGAGCATGGTAATGGCAAAAAGGAAGGACAACGGGATGACTGACGCCACGATGACGGTGGTTCTCCAGTTGAAAAGAAAGATAAATACGATAACCGACACCAATACAACTCCTTCCACAATGTTTTTGCTCACCGTGTGGACCGTAGTATTAACAAGCTCGGTACGGTCAACGAAGGGCTCGATCTTAACATCGGCCGGGAGGATGCGTTCATTCAGGTCGGCAATTTTGTCCTTTAGCGCGTGGATTACTTCCCCGGGGTTTTCGCCCCGCAGCATCATGACGATGCCTTCAACCAGGTCATTTTCATCCTGCAGGCCTACATGCCCGATACGGGGTTTGGCAGTAACATGCACTTCCGCCACATGCTTGACGAGGATGGGCGTGGTGCCTCTTACCTCGATCATGATATTCTCTATATCCGCCACGCTTTCCAGCAGTCCGACACCGCGTACCACATAGGCCTGGTTTCCTTTTTCAATCACGTCCCCGCCTACATTCAGGTTACTCTTTTCGACGGCTTCAAATACGTCTACCGGCGAAAGGTCGTAATTGGCGAGCTCGGTAGGGTTGATCTGGATTTCGTAGATTTTCTCCTCGCCGCCAAAGCTCACTACGTCCGATACGCCCGGGACTGCCAGAATTTCACGTTCAATCACCCAGTCGTGTATAGCCGTAAGTTCCGATACCGGTCGTTTGCTTTTCAGAACGTACCTGAAAATTTCGCCGGTAGCCCCGTAAGGCGGCTCTATGCTGGCATCTGCTCCGTTTGGAAGTTCGATCCCCTGCATCCGGTTGGATGCGTACTGCTGGGCATAAAAATCCTCTACGTTTTCCTCAAAAAGTACGGTGACAACCGAAAGGCCAAACAAGGAAATCGACCGTACTTCCGACTTTTTCGGGATGGTATTCATGGCCTTCATGACGGGCAAGGTCACAAACTTCTCTACTTCTTCCGCGCTCCGGCCGGGCCATTGGGTGATGATCCGCGCCCGGGTATTGGTCACGTCGGGAAAGGCTTCGATAGGTGTATGCAGGTAGCTGATCACCCCGACCACGGCGAGCAAGGCCGTTGCAAAAAAGATAATTACATGGTTTTTGAGGGAAAAAGCGACTATTCCCTGCACAAATTTTTGCATTTCCCTTAGTTTTGGAAGTTCTTCAACTGTTCAAAAATCAGGAGCTGGTTCCTGGTAATGACGGACTCCGTGCTGTCCGGTCCTTCTGACAGGTAGGTAGTTGCCTCGTCCTGGGCGATGATTTCAACTTTCCTGATGGCGAGCCGGCAATCATTTTGATAGACAACCACATAATTCCGGTTATCGTCGAACACGAGGGCGCTGGTCGGCAGGCTCCATGCTGAGCGGTCCACGGGTTTGACAACGTTGATGTCCACCAGCATCCCCGGCTTGAGTTTCATGTCTTTGTTCGGAAGCTCAATTCTGGCTTTCAATACCTTGGCTTCTTCGTCCATGACCGAATTGATATTGGTTATCTTTCCTTTGAATTGCTCATCAGGATAGGAGAGCGTGGTGATGCCAACCCCCATTCCCTCCGTGATATGGGCCACGTTGGTTGCATGTATATTGGCCAGTATCCAGATCTGGCTGAGGTCCGAGACCGTGAACAGCGGGCCGGAGTCGGGTGAAATCCGGCTGCCCGCGGTGACCGATTTGGATGTAATCACACCGCTTGCCGGCGCCAGTATCTGGAAAACACCCCGGGTTACGCTGGCGCTGTAAAGGTTGAGGTTGGCCGAGGTGCGGGCCAGATCAGATTGGAGAATCGCCAGGTCGCTTTGCGCTTCCATAAGTTCCCGCTCCGACGATACACCGTCAGCGAACATGCCTTTTACTGATTTAAGCCGTTTCTCAGCAAGCTCGATCTTTGATTTTAAGGTGGTCAGCTCCGACTGCAGGGCGGAAAGCTCTGTGCTTTGCATTTCGGCAAGCACCTGTCCCTGCCGGACTTTGTCGCCGATTGAAAAGTTTACGCTCGTAACGACACCGCTTACCAGGCTGACGAAGGAGACCACGCGGTCGGGGTTGGCCTCAATGGAGCCTGTAAGGTGAATGGACTCCGAAACTTTACCGAAAGCAGGTTGGGCAAACGTTAGCCGGGATTTGAAAGCGGAGTCCAGGCAGTAAGTTTCCGGTTTTTCAGGGGCGGTTTCCCGGTGTTCCGTTTTTTCGCTGCAGGCAGCTATGCCGATCACCAGCACAATAAGTAAAAAGGGGAATTTGCGAAGCATTCTGAAGTGTCTAATTATGAAATGGGGGTGAGGTGTGAGGTGTGAGGTGTGAGTCGTGAGCGGTGAGGGATGAGCGCCCCATACCTCACTGCTCATACCTCACACCTTACAACAGATCGCGGCCGACCGCGTAGTTAAGTTCCTGCAACCGTTCGTTCACGGACTTGTAGGTTTCGAGAATGGTTTGTTTGTTATCCAGGTAGGCATTCATGAAATCCAGGAATTCGAGCATGCTCAGGTTCCGATTCGAGAAATTTTTGGTATAGGCACCCAACATATTATCAAGAGCGCCTTCATAGCCTTCCTCAATTCTGGATGCAATGTGGTAGGCGCTCAACAGGTTCCTGTAGGCAAGCGAGACTTCATTTTCCACTTTCCGGGTTTGATAATCGGACACCTTCTGCGCCTGTTCGGCAACAATACCCGCACGGCGGATATTGCCCTGGTTGCGGTCAAAGACCGGAAGGTCAATCGAAGCTCCTAATCCGAAAAAGTTGAGCATGGCGTTGCCGTTCCGGTCATAGGTTCCTTTGATCGTCAGGTCGGGGGTACGCCGGGCCTTTTCATAGTCCATTTGTTTTAACGCCAGTGTATGGTCGAGCAGGCTGGCGCGCAGATCCGGCCGGTTCTGTTTGGCTTCTTCCATGACTTCGGGGAAGTTAACCTTCGGAAGCGCTGCTGTCGGAATACGGAATCCGTCTTCCGACACGATTAAAAAGCGGTCCGCCGGGATGTTGGCCCATTGCCGGATGGCGCTCTGCGATTCATTTTTCTGTTGTTCCAGGTCGTTCATGCCTTTCAGTATTTCCAGTTCCAGCGATTTGAGCCGGACGTACTCGCTGCGCGGTATATGGCCTTCCTGCACCTGTCGCTGATAGGCGGCCAGCAATTGCCGGACTGCCTCCAACTGCTTCTGGTAGGTGGTTTCCCGGAGCTGGAGGTGCTGCAATTCTATGAGGTCCTTGCGCAGTTCCAGTTTGAGGTTACGGAGAAGTTCCTCGAAATAGGCGAGCGATTGATCTACCTTTACCTGTTCGACCGCTATCAGTTTCCCGCGTTTCCGGGCCGTCAGGATCAATTGTTCGATTTCAGCCCCGAACTGGCGGTTTTTTCCGAAGTTGCCGAATAGCGGCGGAACTACCTCGTTGCCGCCCGTTTGTGACCGGGTTGCCCAAAGGTTTACCTGGTCCAGCGTAAATTGAGGATTGGGCCAGAGCCGGGCCTGCTGAACCAGGGCTTCGGCTTTTGGGATTTCCAGCTTTTCCGCCAGCAACAGGAGATTTTCACTGAGAAATTTAGCTTCACAGGCCGCTTTGGTGAGCCGGAGGGTGTCCTGCGCCCGCACTGAAAGCAAGGGGATTAAAACGGAAAAAAGTGAAATCAGACAGGAAGCTGCAACGCGCATAATTTGTACAATAGGACGTATCTACCGTGCAAATTTTTGAACGATAACCTTAAAATTGGCTTAAAAAGGATAAAAATTAACTTAAGGGTTAATCGGCAGCGTCACCTCAAAAACATTGGCGGGCTCGGTACCTGCATGATACCGGATGGTGCCGTTGTGGTGCGCGATTATTTTTTGCGTGAGCACCAGTCCGAGGCCGAATCCCTTGTGCGGAAGGCTGTTGCGGCCCCTGAAATATTGCTGAAAAAGAAACTGTTGCTCCTCTTCCGGGATGGTTTCGCCGTTGTTAAAAAAGCGGATGGAGAGTTGCTGCGGGCGGGAGCCGTCTATCCTGATTTCGACCTGGTGGTCAGATGCGTAGGTGGCCGCATTGGCCAAAAGGTTCAGGAAGGCGTGACGAATCAATATTTCGTTGACCTGTAGCGTTAGTTTTTTGTCGTCAATGTCGGTAGGAAAATAGTGGATCGCGATCCTGACCTGCGGGTAGATCAGGCTCAGTTCGTCGATCAGGTCAAACAGAACTTCGTCAAGTCGGGTCGGCTGTTTAAGAATTACCTGGCCGGACTCAATTTTGGAGATTTCCAGCAAAACCTGGATTACTTCGCCGAGGAGCTTGGCTTTCTCGGCCTGTTGCCCGAGCCCGTACCGGATGGCCAGAAGATCCTGGCTCGTGGAAAGGCGCTCCAGCTCCGAAACCAGTACCGCGATCGGTGTCTTGAGCTCATGCGAAATGTGGTGAATGGTATGTTTCTGAAAGGCGAAGGCTTTGTTGGTTCTTTTCAGTAATTCGTTGAACCGGCCGGTCAGGTAAAGCAGCTCGAAAGTAGTAGTGTCGGCGCTCAGTTCCGAAACTTTTTCACGGCTCAGATCATAATTGTTGAGGCTTTCCGCCAGTGATGTAATCGGCCTGGCGATTTTGTTGGAGAGATAAAGAGATACCATTACTACTACGATGGAAATGGAAAAGAACATGATAATGAGCACGTTTCTCAGGAACTCCATCTTGGAATGACCCAGGCTGTCGAATGCCTTGCTGATGGCGTAGTAGCTTTTGTGATTGTGTTCGGTGTAGACCCCAACCAGGTCATAGGCGCCTTCCCTGCTTTCGATCCATCTGACTGCCGGTGATAGTTGTTGCAGGATATGGCGGGCATCGCGAATCGGAAGGCTGTCTATACTGGCAAAAACCAGGTCCTTCTGACCGTCGTATATGAGCAGTTTTTCATCGTAAATGTCATGCAGGGTTTGCTCATCCACCAGGAATGCCAGCTCCTCGCTCATTTCTTTATACTCGGCAAGCATGCGGATGGTGCGGGTAATTTTTTCGCTCTGATGCTGCTGGAACTCTTCCTCGCGATTGGCGGCAAAAAGCAGGTAAACCACCGCAAACGACACCGCCGTAAGCGCAATGACCGTGCTCGAAAAGTAGATTAGTATTTTGTTCCTGATTTTCATGAGGGAGGTGTGAGCTATGAGGTGTGAGGCTTGAGGGATGAGAGGGATGCGCGCTCACACCTCACCCCTCATACCTCACACCTCAAGAAAATAGCCATATCCGACTTTGGTCCGGATGGTCGTCCTGTTAAAAGGTTTGTCCAGTTTATTGCGAAGGAAATTTACATACACTTCGACGGTATTGGTATTAAAGCCTGCAATGCCGCCCCAGATTTCGCTGATCAGTTCATTTTTGGAAACGATTTCCCCGGGCGTAACCGCGAGGCGCAGGAGAATCTGGTATTCTCTTGGTGTCAGCTCTACCTCTGTCCCCTGCCGCCATACTTTTTTCTGCCGGCGGTCAATCGTGATGTCACCTGCCGTTACCCGGTCATCCACCTGGTTGTCATCTGCTATCCGGCTTCTTTTAGTGAGTGACTGAACGCGCAGGATCAGCTCGCGCATGAAAAACGGTTTGGTAAGATAGTCGTCGGCGCCGCAATCAAAGCCTTTGATCTTGTCTTCCAGCTCGCTGAAAGCCGTTAACATTAAAACGGGTGTCCTGGAATTGTAGGTGCGGAACTGCCTGCAAAGATCAAAGCCGGACTTCCCCGGGAGATTGATGTCCATTACTACACATTCATATGTATTTTGTTGCAGCATGCGCTCCGCCAGCAAACCGTCAAACACGTTATCGACCAGCATTCTCTCGGCGGTCAGCGCCTCTTTGACATTGCCATTCAGGGTTGGGTCGTCTTCGATCAATAGAATTCTCATGTTAAACAAAATTAGCGGTAATTTCCTAATTTTAGCTTTGCATCAGAAGTTGTACGTCAATACAAACCCGACAAATAAATGACCAACGAAGATATTGTTGAACTGCTGGATCTGAGCGCCAAATTGATGGAGCTTCACGGCGGGGACCCCAATAAAATTAAATCTTACGGAACCGCGGCGTATTATCTTGACAAGTTCAATGAGCGGCCGTTTTCCGAAATGACGGAGGCCGAGCTGGTTAAACTTCAGGGAGTGGGCAAGAGTATCGCCGCCAGGATTATAGAAATTGTGAATACGGGAACATTCCCGGAGCTTCAGGTATTGCTGGAAACCACCCCGGAAGGTGTGCTCGAGATGTTCAGGATCAAGGGGATCGGTGTCAAAAAGATCCAGGTTATCTGGAAGGAAATGGGGATAGAAACCGTCTATGAGCTTGAACAAGCCTGTCTGAACGGATCGGTGGCGAAGCTCAAAGGTTTTGGCGGCAGCACCCAGCAGAAAATACTGGAATCCATAGCTTTCCTGAAAAATCAGCAAGGCAAGGTAAGGATGGATAAAGGCGCTTACCTGGCCGGGAAATTAAAAGAAAAGCTCGAACAACATTTCAGCAGCGTTGCGATTTCAGGCGACGTAAGGCGCGGAGCCGAGATTGTTGACCGGATCAGCCTCCTGATCGGGGCCGATTCACCCGTGAGCGTTCAGCGGGTTTTGGATGGAGTGGAAGACCTGGTTAAAAACGAGAAAGAATCAAGCCCCTTTATCTGGCGCGGCATACTGCGTGATTCTTCCCTGCCCGTAGATATCAGGGTAGTGGCGCCCGCACGCCTGGCATCCGAGCTGTTTCTCGATTCTGCCGGCCCCGACCACCTCTCCAGGAGGGCCGTTGACGGAACAAGCCTCTTCCAGTTGGTGAGCAGGAACAATTTTGAAACCGAAGAAACCATATACGAATCGGCGGGCCTTCCGTTTATTGTCCCCGAAATGCGGGAGGGTATTCACGAGTGGAGCTGGTCTGAAAGCCGGAATGCAAATGAGCTCGTGACCTGGGAAGATCTCCGGGGGATCCTGCACAACCACAGTACCTATTCCGACGGTCGCAATACGCTGAAGCAAATGGCGGATTATTGCCGGGAGCTTGGGTTTGAATACCTGGGAATTGCCGACCACTCTCAAAGTGCGGCCTATGCCAACGGCCTCACGCCGGAGCGTGTGTCTGCCCAATTGTCGGAAATCGACTTTTTGAACACGCAATATGCGACCGACGGCGGACGGCCTTTTAAAATCCTGAAGGGAATTGAATCCGATATTCTCGGTGACGGCTCGCTGGATTATACCGACGACGTACTGGCCGGGTTCGATTATGTTGTAGCCTCGGTCCACAGCAACCTGACCATGACCAAAAGCAAGGCGATGGAAAGATTGCTGACCGCAATTGCCAACCCTTTTACGACCATACTCGGGCACCCTACCGGCAGGCTTTTACTTTCCCGGGCGGGTTATGAGGTCGACCATAAAGTAATTATCGACGCCTGTGCGGCACACAATGTGGTGCTTGAAATCAATGCAAGCCCGTGGCGTCTTGACCTTGACTGGCGATGGATCCAGTATTGTATGGAGAAAGGTGTGCTGCTTAGCATCAACCCCGACGCGCACGAAACTGCCGGTTACCACGACATGCGGTACGGCGTTACGGTGGGACGAAAAGGCGGATTGACCAAAGCGAGTACATTTAATGCGCTGAGCCTGACTGAAATAGAGGCGTGGCTCGACAACAGGAAACGACAGTTGATGATCTAATCACCAATGGCAAAAGAATCAGACCGGCCGGTTACCATTAAGGATATTGCCAGGAGGTTCCGTTGTTCACCGTCAACGGTTTCCCGCGCATTGAACGATCATCCCGCCATCAACGAGGATACCCGCAAAAATATCCAGGAGTATGCGCAGGAGGTAGGGTATCAGCGTAATGAGTTGTCGCTCAGTCTCCTGAATAAGAAGAGCGATTCGCTGGGGGTGGTTGTCCCTACGGTCAGCGCTTACTACGAATCGGCAATGATGGAAGGGCTTCATTCCGTTTTGCAGCCGCTGGGCTATACGCTCAATATCTGCGTGACCAACGAAAGCTATCTGCTGGAGAAAGAGCATATCAACAAATTGCTTTCCAACCGTGTGGAGGGAATATTTCTGTCGGTGTCGCAGGAAACCTATGATTCAGGGCATTACAAACACCTGCAGGCGGTGCTTTCCAGGCGAATACCGCTCATCTTTATAGATCGGGAATATGAAGGTGTTACCGCAGACCGTGTCATGGTAGACGATTATCACGGCGCGTTTTCGGCCGTGGAGCATCTTGTTCAGATGGGGTGCCGGCGTATTGCGCATTTGCAGGGGCCGCAGGGCCTTACGGTGTCTGAACAACGCCTGAGAGGCTACCGGGATTGCCTGGCACGGTACAATATCCCACTGGATGAAGACCTGATAATGGGTACCAATTTCAAAGTAGAAAGCGCCATCGTGCCAACAATACGTCTTTTCGGACTGAGCAACCCGCCCGACGGTATCTTTGGCGTCAACGACCAGGTGACCATCGGCGCCATGCGGGTGGCTATCGATAAAGGGCTCCGGATCCCGCAGGACGTGGCTTTCGTCGGGTTTGATAATTCGCCCATTGCAGCCTACATCTACCCGTCGCTGACTACCGTTTCCAGGCCGGGGCGAAAGATAGGAGAGGAGGCGTCACGCCTCTTCCTGAGACAGGTGATGAGAAACGAAGATGCCCGTGCGGAAAACCTGGTCTTGCCTTCCGAGCTCGTCATCAGGGAGTCCTCGCTGCGTATTATGTGAGGTTACCGTTATCTCCTGCACAATAAGCGTTACCTTTGTGCAAATTTTAAAGGCAGTAACATAAAAGAAACGGAAGAATGAGCAGGGGTAGGCCTTATCAGATCGTTTACGAAGACAATCATTTATTAATAGTCAACAAGGCCGCAGGCGTGCTGGTACAGGGAGACGGTACAAGGGATAAAAGCCTGGTGGATTTCCTGAAAGGTTATGTGAAGGACAAATACGAAAAGCCTGGAGAGGTTTTTCTGCATCCGGTGCATCGCCTGGACCGGCCGGTGAGCGGACTGGTGGTTTTTGCGCGGACGTCGAAGGCGTTGGAGCGTATGAATGCCATTTTCAGGAAAAGGGAAATTCAAAAAACTTATTGGGCGGTGGTAGGCCGAAAGCCGGATAACAAGGACGGAAAGCTGGTGAACTGGCTGGTGAAAGACGAGAAACGTAACCAGGTGGAGGTTTTTGACCGTGAGGTTGACGGGAGTCAGAAAGCTGAGCTTACCTACCGTTGGTTGGGTGAAGTCAATAAATTTCACCTGTTGGAGGTGTCGCCCATCACCGGCCGCCCGCACCAGATCCGGGCGCAGCTCGCGCACATGGGGTGCCCCATCCGCGGTGATGTGAAATACGGGTTCCCGAAATTCAACCCAGAAAACAATATTAACCTGCATGCACGCAGGTTGTTCTTTGAGCACCCCGTCAAAAAGGAGCCGGTCCTATGCCGGGCCGGGGTGCCGCTCGATCCTTTCTGGGAAGAATTCCTGACCCTGGATAAGGAGGAAATCAAGCTCGATAACATGAAATGGTTGCATGAATAGCCAGGACTAAATAGTAATAAATCCCGAAATCCCCACGCTATGGAAGACTTAACCAAATTCAGGGAAGAAATGGCGACGGAGCTTTCGCGGATACTGGACTATTGGGGGACCAATGCCCCGGACCGCCAGCATGGCGGGTTTATCGGCAGAATTGATCACGACGGCAAGCGTTACCCCGAAGCCGAAAAAGGCGGTGTACTCAATGCCAGGATACTCTGGACCTTCTCGGCTGCATACAGGGTTCTTAAAAAGCCGGCTTATCTCGATTTGGCGAAAAGAGCCTATACGTACCTGCGCGATCATTTTTATGACCATGAAAATGGCGGGACCTATTGGGCGGTAAGGGCGAATGGAAGTCCGGCGCAAACCCCCAAATTCGTTTACGGGCAGGCCTTTTCGATCTACGGGTTAAGCGAATACCATGCGGTGTCGGATGACGTGGAAGCGCTTGCTTTCGCCACCGAAATCTATGAACGGCTGGAGGAGTTCAGCTATGACCATGAATCGGGGGGCTATATAGAGGCCTTCTCGAAAAGCTGGGAGCCTTTGTCCGACATGCGCTTGGGCGGCGGCGGCTTAAATGCCCCGAAAACGATGAACACGCACCTGCACGTGATTGAAGCCTACGTGAATCTCTACCACGTCTGGCCCGATATCAGGCTCAGAAAAAGTATTGAAGGACTGCTGGAAGCGTTCGACCGGCATATCATTCACCCGGAAACCAGCCAAATGGTCTTATATGCCACTATGGATTGGAAACCGCTGTCCCGCAGCGTCTCCTTCGGGCACGATATAGAAGCTTCCTGGCTGTTGCTGGAATCTGCCGAAGTACTGCACCAGGAGGCGGTGTCCGAAAAGTGGCGCAAAAAATCGGTGGAAATGGCCCGGGCAACCTTTGCCGGCCTGGCGCCCGATGGAAGCCTTTACTACGAATACAACCCCGACAACGGGCATTGGGACAAACACCGCGAATGGTGGGTGTTTGCCGAAGCCATCGTAGGTTATCTCAACGCCTGGCAGATAACGAAAGACCCGGTATTTCTTACCCGCATGCAGGAGATGTGGGCTTTTACCCGCAAATACATCCTGGACCTGAAGGGCGGGGAATGGTTCACCGGCGTCAATGACGACTATACATTGGCTAATGGCAATAAAATCAGCTTCTGGAAATGCCCTTATCACAATTCCAGGATGTGTATGGAAGTTTTAAAAAGAGTATAGCTGCTTTATTCTTTTCCTGCAAGCAGCTCCAGTTCCCGGTGGTACCGGTGCCCCTGGCTTTCCAGGTTTGTTTTTAAGTGCTGAAGCGCACGTTTTGCCGGTGCCCCTTCAACTGCCTTCAACCGCCTGATTACATAAGAGAGCATCTCAGGCGCCGCGGCTTTCAGCGCGAGTGCTGACGCTTTTCCGGGATTTTCAGCCACGGCAGGCTCAAATGCATACCACAACATCAGGGGTTGATTCTGGTCCTTGGCATCGCCGGACAAAGGAAGCAGGTTGGCAAGTACCCCCCAACGGGCCGCAACCGGCAGCCGTTGCAGTGCGGACGCCAGGTACAGCCTGACCAGCGGCGGATTTTCCTGGCGGGAAAGAGCGGTCAATGCTTCCGTCCATTTTACCGATGCGGGAAACAGCTCGGTGCCCAGCTGGATCGCCCAGCTCCGGATGTATTCATTTTCGTATGCCAGCAGGCCGATATAGTCCTGCTCGGTCAGGCTGCCGGTAACGTGCAGGGTCCAGAGAATACGCAGCTTGCGGGGGATGTCGGTGCTTTCTCCCATCATTTTCAGGAGTGTCTTCCGCTCTTTGCGCGAAATGCCCCGCTCCTGCAATAGCTGCCGGGACTGCCGGACAAACCACTCGTTGGGATGCAGCAGGTTTTTTATCAACTCTTCATTTTTTGCCTGGTACAGGTCGACTTTTACTGCTTTGTCGTTCTGATGCGCGAGTTTGAAAATCCGGCCGAGGGTCTTGTCATGTACATCCGGGTTCGGGCTGTGGCACTGGTTTTTATCATACCAATCAATAGCATAAACCGATCCGCCGGCGTCGTAACGCATATTAAGCCATTGCGACCACGAGTCGTTCATCTCCATGAAATCGGGCTCATGACTCGCTACGTACCCGGTACCGGAACGCTTCGGATAATCCACATTGAGCCGGGCGCCGTTGATGTTGTTCATGAAAATCTTGTTCCTGAAGCCTTCAGGCCAAGATCCGCCCAGGTAAATCATGGCGCCGGCATGAGCATGACCCCCGCCTTTTTTTGCTGACCGGAAATTGCCGGCATGTGGCCCGCGGTCTCCTACCCAATGCACATGATCGGCAATGGTCTTAATGTCGTCGAAGGTAAACTCGTTAAAGTGTTTGCCCCCCTGGCGCTGGTAGCGGGCTCCCTGGATTACGTGGTACAAATGCGGAAGCACGCACGCGGTAATGAAGGCATGCCCGTAGTCGTTGAAATCGATCCCCCACGGGTTGCTCGTGCCATGCGAGAAAATCTCGAACTCATGACGCACGGGGTGATAGCGCCAGACTGCCGCATTAAGCGGTGTTCTTTGGGCTTCCGGCGTGCCCGGCTTGCCGACTTTGGAATGAGTAAATACACCGTGAACGCCGTATAACCAGCCGTCGGGTCCCCACCGAAGGTTGTTCAGCGTTTCATGAGTGTCCTGGTAACCCCAGCCGTCCAGTAATATTTTTGCGGGGCCTGCAGGTTGATCTTTCGAAAAATCGACCGGTACGAATAGCAGGTGCGGCGCTGCACCTATCCAAAGCCCGCCCATTCCCAACTCAATACCGCTTACAAGGTTGAGGCCTTCCATAAATACTTTCCGGTTATCGAGCGTGCCGTCGCCATCGGTATCCTCAAAAATAAGGATCCGGTCTTTGCCTTCATTTTCTTTGGCCTTGACCGGATAAGTGTGGCCTTCCGCTACCCAAAGCCTGTTTTTTGCGTCTATGGTGAAACTGATCGGCCGGATTATTTCAGGTTCGGAAGCTGCCAGAGTCACCTTGAAACCTTCGGGCGCCGTCATGTATTTAGCTGCATCCCGGCCAGAGAGCCCAGCATATTTGATAACATCTACCGGCGGTAGGGCGATAATGTCTTCCTTTTTAAGCTCATTTTCGAAGACCGGCCGGGTCGTATGAAAAAGGAAATCATCAAAGTTAAGATGAGCAGACTTGTCATCTTTTATGTAAGGAATGGTTGAAATCCCGGTTTCCTGGTCGACGAGGCGGATCCGTATGAGCTTGTCTTTCCATTTTCTTAAGTCCACGACAACCGGCTGCAGCGGGAGCCGGCCGGAACCCGTAATAGAAAAGAACGGAACAGTGCCGCCCTCTTCTGTAAGTTCTACACGCGTATCTTCAAGCGCACCCCCCGAAACCCGGAAAGAAGCATACGGATGTGTCACCTTAAACGGAGCAGATACCAGGACGCCGGTCTGGCGGTAATGGGCGGTTCCACCCGAAGAAAAAGCATAATGGCCGCCTATACCGAGTTGAGTTTTTTCGTCATGATCGGGGGAAGGGTCCTGGTGGACCATCAGGGGTTTATATCCCGAACCCTCGGTTGTCCAGTCAGTGAAATCCCCGGTTTCGAAGTTGAGGTTCATCCTGCGCCCTTCTTGTAGCGGAATTTCTCCCGCTACCTCCGCCACGTTGGTAAGCGCCCCTTCTACGATCGCTATCTTTCCTGCCATACCCGCAATCCTGTGGCCGGGTATGGTACAGTAATACACGTCATCCTGCAGGGCAATGAATTCTATCGAAGCCGTATCACCTTTCTCCAGAACCGGCCGGGTTTGAACCTGGTGTTTCTCCAGGGCCAGGTCGTGCGGCATGAGCTCACCGTTTACAATCATAATCCGGACCTTGTCGCCTTTGTTGGCCTTAAGTGTCGGGTTTCGCATGCCGTCTTTTTTGAAATAGCCGAGCATGGTGCTTTCCAACACATAGTTCCTGGTTCTGGAACTGTCGGAAACAAAAAGCCCCTTGCCTGAAACGGGTGCTGAAAGTAAGGCGAAAAGCAGCAGGTAAACTGAACGGTGCATGCGGTGCGGTATAGAAGTGGAAACGGGATTAAGTGTTCTTTTGACAAAAGACAAGATCCCCTCCCGATCTAATGATGGAAGCAACGGCAAAGTGCATAAATAATAACCGGAACAGCTAAGCCCTGGAAGCAGCAATCGTCAGTAATTCGTTTACAATTGCAGCAGCAAACTCAGGATCGTTGATGTGAAGGGGGAGCTGGGTTAGCGGTATTTTCCCTGAAAGGTTCTCGATAATGGTATCAAAAAGCTTTTTGTTGGAGCGTTCCTGGTGAAAGTCGTTTCCCGGGCGGTCGATTTCCGAAATTCCCCCGGTAGGCAGCATCACTGATACAGGTCCCTTGCTTCTCAGGACTTTTTGGGACAAAATTTTTCCCAATTCCATATTTTCCGTAAAGTTGGTGCGCATAAGCGTCACATCGGGCGACCAGTTGTAAAACTGCCGGTCATGGTATTTGTGCGGAACCGTTTCCGGCGCGCCGAAATTAACCATGTCGAGACAACCGGGTATCACCACCTGCGGAATACCCAGGTCTGCCGCAGCGGTGAGCCTGTCAGGACCGGCGCTACAAATGCCGCCGCAGAGTTCATCGGCCAGCTCGGTAGTGGTTACATCCAGTACCGCGTAAAAATACCCGCCTCTGATCAGGGTCTCCATTGCCTTTCCGCCGCTGCCGTTGGCATGAAAGGGCAGCACCTCAAAACCGCTTTCGACGAGAAGCGAGGTACACCGTTCAACACATTTTGTCGTGTTGCCGAACATACTCACCGCCACCCGCTTCCTGGCGGTATCGGGGGTTACAACGGCCCGGGCCATAGCATCTATTGCCCGGGCCGCCTGCTTGATCAACGCCTCTATGATGCTGTTTCTGCCGGCAACATCAACAATTGACGGGATGAGGACAATATCCTTGATGCCGGCCAGGTGACTTACATCTTTGGTGGCCAATGTTGAGATACAGACTTTTGGAATTCCAAACGGAACTCCCTGCATGGCCTGCATGGCGATGTAGGAGCCGCCGCCGCCGCCCATGCCGATCACCCCGGCTATGCCTTCCGCACTGGTTGATAATGCTTCGAGCAGTCGTTTTGCCCCCAGCGAAATCGCTTCCACAGCCCGGTTGCGGTTCCCTGCTCCGGCCAGTTCTGCCAGGTTGCTTCCGGCAAGTTCGGCCAGCTCATGGTTTTCGTAATGGACCGGGAACAACCCGGTGCTTCCCAGGATCCCGGTGTTGATGGTAATGACTTTACGCTCCAGGCGGGATAGCTCCTCATAGAGAAGTGCAAAAACTTCGGCTTTGGTATCAAAGCAGCCGATGATCACGATGCCCGGGCCTTTACTTAATCTGGAATGCATGTACAGCTATTGTTTGAAAAGAGGGACTTCGCTGTGGCAAAACGGGTGAATGTTTAATCAGGATAGGTCTCTATTTCAATATTTTTTAAAAAAATGCGTGCCTTGCCGCCGCTATGTACCTGGAAGGCAATGATGCCGGATCCCGGAATGCCTTTTTCTTTTTCTTCGTAATCAGCCGTTTTTATACCGTTGATATACAGTTCATGACGGTTGCCGGTACACCTGACAATATAGGAGTTCCAGCCGTCGGGACGTAGCAATTCTTTGAGTGCTGCCAGGTTGCCCGACACCAGTTTTCCGCGCCTGTGCTCGTCATAAATATCTCCCCAGTAGCCGTCACCGATATCGGCCTGGTAGCCAACCATGTTCTGGCCTTTCACTTCCGACCTGTATTGGATACCGCTGTTGATCATGCCGGTTGCCGGATCGCCATCCAGTTTGAACAGACACCTGAATTCGAAGTTTTTGTAGGCCTTGTTCGATACCAGGTAGTTATTGGCAGGGATTTTTTCTGAGGCGCTTCCACCGACAATCATACCGTTCTCCACCGACCATAAACTGGCAAACTGCGGGTCCGATACCCGCCATCCCGTTAGCGTTTTACCATCGAAGAGCGAGGCGCGCTGCGCGGGCAAGGCCAGGCTGGAAGTCAGAAGCAGGGTCAGGGTCGCTAAAATCCGCAGCATGAATTTGTTCGTATGAGTGGCAAAACGTTACATGGTCAAATTTAATATAAATTAGATGGGAGCCCGGATTTTATTTCCAATAAATATCATCCGGTAATTTTTTCCGCCATCGGGTTAAAAATAAATCGCCTTCGGTACCGTTTGATGCGGTAGAAAAATTGCCGCCGCTAACTCAGGTATTCCGTTGGCTCAAAAACAATAAGGGGGGATTTAAGTAAATTAACAAAATTGCCTATTTTTGTGTGTCAATAATGTTGCCAAAATTGAACATGAGCATTGAGGAAATAGTGACGACGACCAAAGATTTTCTGTCTGAGGAGTTTGAGGTAGATAAGAATTTGATCCAGCCGGAAAGTGACCTTAAAGCAACTTTGGACCTCGATAGTCTTGACTACGTCGATTTAGTGGTGCTGATTGAGGAAAATTTTAACATTAAAGTCACTGGAGAGGATTTTAAATCTATCGTCACTTTCCAGGATTTTTATCGGTTTGTGGCCTCCAGGCTGGCACCGGTGGCGGTGAGCTCTTCGCTGTAATGGAATGAGTAATTGGGATGGCAGGACAAAAGGGACACTGCTCGGGTACCGGATTTTGCTTTCCTGTGTGCGCAATACGCCGGTAGGTTTTGTATACCTGCTTCTCCGGTTTATATCATTTTACTATTTTATTTTTTCGGGAAAGGCGCGCAAAGCGCTAAAACAGTTCTACGGACTGGGGTTTGGCCTGCAGGGATGGGCGGTTAACCGGCTTGTCTTCCGGAATTTTTATACTTTCGCTCAGACCCTGGTCGACCGGATGTATTTCCTGGTGGGCAAAGCCTCCCAGTTTACCCTTTCTTTTGAAAATGAAAACTACCTGATCGCCATGCGCGAGGCCGGGAAAGGCGGTATCCTGATCAGCGCTCACCTCGGTAATTGGGAAACGGCCGGGAATTTGCTCAAAGGCAGGGTAACACCCACCATTAACGTGGTAATGCTCGACGCCGAAGTTGAAGCGATCAAAGCCTATCTTCATGAAAAAACAGGCGGGCCGAGGTTCCGGATTATCGCCATAAAAAACGATCTCACGCATGTCGTGAAAATCAATGGCGCATTGAAAAACAACGAATTTGTGGCCATTCACGCGGACCGTTACCTGGAAGGTGCCAAATATCTTGAGCTTCCATTCCTGGGCCGGGTTGCCCGCTTCCCGCTGGGGCCGTTTTTGATTGCATCCAGGTTTAATGCGCCCGTTACTTTTGTGTTTGGTGTGAAAAAAAGCAATTTTGTATACCATCTGAGCGCAACGTCACCCGTAACAGGTAAGTTCTCGCCCTCGGAAATCGCGGGGGCGTTTGTAAAAGAACTGGAATCCCGCGTGAAGGATAATCCGGAACAATGGTTTAACTATTTTCCTTATTTTGAACAAGCAAACAATCGTTGAACAGGACTGGTTGTCGCTGATTCCGCATCGCAGTCCCTTTGTGCAGGTCGGTAAGCTGATAAGCGCTTCGGAAGACCATTTCGTGACGGAGTTTGAAATTCCCGAAGGAAACCTCCTTACACGGGACGGTATCTTCCAGGAGTCGGGGCTGCTGGAAAATATAGCGCAGAGCGCGGCGCTCGGGTTTGGCTTCAACGGGATGAAGAATGGGCAGGAGCCTAAAATTGGCTATATTGGCGCCATTTCACGGGTAAACGTCCTTGGACTGCCCCGGGTAGGCGATCGTATTACTACGCATGTACGCGTAACACACCGGCTGGAGCCGGTCGTGATGATCCGGGGCGAGGTTTATCACGAGGACCGGAAGCTGCTGGAAGGTGAAATAAAGCTGGTGATCTGAAAAATGAACAGTACAAACCCGGGACTAACCTCAACAATAGATTTAGACGTACGCTTTAGTGAAACTGACGCTATGGGCGTGGTTTGGCATGGCAATTATCTGAAATTTTTCGAAGACGGGAGGGAGCACTTCGGGAAAACCTTCAATATCCCTTACCTGAAAGTCGCTGACGAAGGCTTTTTTATTCCCATCGTACATTCTTCGCTTGATTTTAAGGCGTCCGTCTTCTACGGTCAGAAAATCAGGGTGATAACGGAGTATGTACCGGTGAGAACCGCCAAAATCGTTTTCAACTACCGGGTGGTCAACCTGTCGACCGGTGAAACAGCCGCTGTCGGCACCACTACCCAGGTTTTTGTCTCTCAAAAAACGCGTGAGCTGGAGTTGCTGAGCCCACCGTTTTATCAGGCGTGGAAAGAGGCGCATAAGGTGTAGATGGGACAGGAGGTTTACGTAGGTGCAGAAGTGATCGTTTCTCCGCTCGGTGAATCGGCGTCAACCAATTTTAAGGCGGTTTTAGCCGGAAATTCGGGTATCAGGCTGCACAGGGAAGCCGGTTGGAAAGGAAGCGATGTGCACATAAGCCGGTTCGAATCCGCTGAGGCCGGGAGTTTTCGCGCAATTCTTAAACGTATATTGACAGCGCTCGTTGAGGGGTGGGACGCCCGTCTCCTGGCTTCACCCGATACGCTGGTTATGCTTAGTTCTACGAAAGGCGATCTGCCGGGGGATATCCGGAATCCGTTTCAAGGTCCGTTAACGGAACTGGTTGCCGGGTACACCCTTGCCAATCCGCCTATGGTAATATCCAACGCCTGTATTTCCGGTGTTCTTGCCATCAATTGCGCGGCCCGGATGGTAAAAGCCGGGCATTACCGTCACGTAGTGGTGCTGGGGTGCGACGTTGTCTCGGATTTTGTTCTTTACGGTTTTCAGTCGCTGTATGCCGTTAGCGAAGGGCCTTGCCGGCCCTTCGATCTTGACCGCTCCGGTGTCAGTCTGGGCGAAGGCGGCGGCGCGGTTGTGGTATCTTCCGAAATGTCTGCGTTCCGCCAGCGTCCGGCACGCTTCCTGGCCGGTGCCGACGCCAACGATGCCAACCACATTTCGGGCCCCTCCCGAACAGGAGAAGGGCTGGTCAGGGCCGTTTCAGCCGCAATTCGGAAATCTGCCATTCCAAAAAGTGAAATCGGGTTTATCAATGCGCATGGAACGGGGACGAAATTCAATGACGAGATGGAGGCCATTGCCTTTGACCGGATGGGGCTTGAAGCTACACCGTTAAATAGCAGCAAAGGCTATTGGGGCCATACCTTGGGCGCCGCCGGTGTAATTGAAACCGCCGCGTGCCTGCAGTCGCTGAGAAATGGCATAGTTCCTGCCAGCAAGGGGTTTGAAAATCCCGGAACGTCCAAAAATCTTCACATCCTGACAAAGAATACAGCGCCGGAAAGCGGGACGTTCCTGAAAACCGCCTCCGGGTTTGGAGGCGGAAATGCAGCATTAATTATTCAAAGTCTATGAACCGGATAACGGCTTCGTGTAGAATTACCAACCGTGGTGTTTTTGTAGACGGGCAGCTCCTGAAGCCGTTTTCGGGTGATGATCCGGTCGAAAATCTTGGTGCTGCCTATAAAGGCCTTGCGTTGGATTACCCGAAGTTTTATAAAATGGACCTGCTTGCAAAAGCTGCGTTTCTGGGCGTAGAGATCCTGAAATCGAATTGCCCGGATTTGGCCGGCGACGCCGATGATGACCCAGCAATGCTTTTCGCAAACTCCGAATCCAGCAGTGACACCGATCTGAAATTCGAGGAAAGTTATGGAAACAACGGTTTGCCCAGCCCGTCGCTGTTTGTTTACACGCTTCCCAATATTGCAATGGGAGAGGTGGCGATCCGAAACAAATGGTATGGCTCACAAATGTTTGCTGTTTTTCCTAATTTCGCACCTGCCTATTACGCTGACCAGGCGCGGCTGCTTTCGGATGAAGGCGCAAAGAAGTGGATTTGTGGTTGGATAGACGTCAGGGAGAAACTGGATGTGCTACTTTTTGCCCTGGATGACGCCATGCTGCATGAGCCGGAACTGGTAACCGGAATTCAGCACCTGTACGATAACTGATACGATTTTTGAAGCAATAGTTTTATTAAAAATGGCAAGCGAAACGTTAAAAAACGAACTGAAGGGACATATCATCGAACAACTTAACCTGGAAGATATAAAAAAAGAGGACTTCGTAGACGAAGCCCCGCTTTTTGGCGAGGGAGGTGTTGGCCTGGATTCAATAGATGCCCTTGAACTGATCGTATTGCTCGAAAAGCACTACCACATCAACGTGACCAATCCGGAGGAAGGCAAGGTAGTGTTTTATTCCATCGACTCTATGGCAGATTATATTGAAAAACACCGTAAATAAATGGGGACGGACGTTTTCGTGACCGGAATCGGGGTAATCTCGGCTATCGGCCTGAATGTCGGAGAGAACCTTTCGGCGTTAAAAAGTCAACGTTCCGGGCTGGTAAGCCGCGAAATCCCCTCGAAAAAGGGGGCGGTCATCACAGGGCCGGTGCCTGTGTCGGATGAGGAGATGGCTGAAAAACTTCAGATCCCCGATCGTCCGGTTTCCAGAACCTCCCTGCTCGGCGCCTGGGCTGCCGCGGAAGCATGGCAGGGGCACGAACACTTCAGCGCGCTGAAAACCGGATTGATTTCATCCACTTCTGTCGGTGGAATGGACCGGAGCGAGGTTTTTTACAAGGACTACCTGGGCGGGAAGCCGGCTGATTTCGGGCAGCTGCGTTGTCACGACAGCGGCTCTACCTCAGAATGCATCGCCCGGAGCCTCGGCATCTCCGGCTATGTCAATACGCTTTCTACCGCCTGTTCTTCGGGCGCTAATGCGATTATGCTTGGCGCAAGGCTGCTGCAACAGGGCTGGCTTGACCGGGTTGTGGTGGGCGGCACAGATGCGCTGACCAGTTTTACCTTACACGGTTTTGACTCGCTTATGATTTATGATAGCAGCAATACCCGCCCTTTTGACGAATCCCGCGCGGGGCTCAACCTGGGTGAAGGGGCTGCCTTCCTGGTGCTGGAGTCGGAAAGAAGCCTGAAAATAACCGGTAAGCAGTCCATGGGCCGGGTAAGGGGCTGGGGAAATGCTGCCGATGCCTATCACCAGACTGCCTCTTCTCCGGAGGGGAAGGGAGCGTCGCTGGCCATGGCGGAAGCCATTCGAACTGCCGGGCTCCAACCGGCCGGGATCACTTATGTGAATGCGCACGGTACGGGCACACCCAACAACGACCAGTCGGAATCGGTAGCATTGAAGCATATTTTTAATGATCAGGTGCCTTATTTTAGCTCCACCAAGGCTTTCACCGGTCATACGTTGGCTGCTGCCGGCGCTATTGAAGCCGTATTTTCAATTCTTTCAATACGCGAGGCGCTGATGTGGCCGAATCTCAATTTTTCCGAACCGATCATCGGCACAGAGCTGTTACCGCTCACCTCCCTGACTGCGGGCCGGGTCGAGGCGGTTCTCTCCAATTCTTTTGGTTTCGGCGGAAATAATTCGTCACTGGTTTTTACAGATTAAACCCATGCCGGTCTATATTAACGCAGCTTCTACGATTTCGCACCAGCCGACCTTTGGCGTGCCCGGGTTTTCGTCGCGCCTGGCGGCTCTGACCGGCGAAAACGAGCTTGTTCAACCATCTTATAAGGCGTTTATCGATCCTGTACTGCTGCGGCGGATGAGTGCGATTCTCAGGATGGGGGTAGCCTGTTCAAAAGATGCCCTAACACAGGCAGGAGGCTTGGAACCCGGCGCCATTATCGTCGGGACCGGCCTGGGATGTTTGCAGGATACTGAAAAATTCCTGAATAACTTTCTTAGTCTTGAGGGGTTGATACCACCTACGGCGTTCATCCTCTCGACGCATAATACCATCGCCGGGCAAATTTCGCTCAGCCTCGGTTGTCATGCCTATAACATTACCCATACCCAGAACTCTGTGTCTTTCGAAATGGCCCTCATCGATGCCTTGATGAAGATTGCCGAAGACGGCCAGGAGGTACTGGTAGGGGCCGCGGACGAGCACATTCCATTCCTGGACCAGGTGGCGTCCGAATGGGGGTATTCCGGTGTGCCACTGGCTTCCGGCGTCTCCTTTTGCGTACTCTCCCCTACTGCCAATGCAAACTCGCTGGCGGAGGTTCCGGCAGTCTCGGTTGAGGTAGGGGCAAAAAAAGACGATTATCCGAAATTCCTGGAGCAGTTTTTAGAAAGGAACCAGGTACAATGGAAGGATATTGCGCTTGTGCTCGGGAGCCATGACCGGATTTCGGAATGGGCGGGAGAGAAGGCGGACTTCGTCAACTATCTCTCGCTTTCCGGACTTTATCCTACCGCATCGGCCTTTGCCTTCCATTACGGTGCCGACTTTTTGCATTCCGCGAGGGAAAAAGGGAGTGTGCTGATCGTCAATACAGTAAATCCCGGTAATTTGGGATTGGTACTCTTAAAGCCAATTGAAGCATAAGATCTCCATAATCGTGGCCGTTGTGCTGGGCGGCTTTCTGCTGATCGGGCCATTTTCCGGACCGGAGAAACTCCTGTGGCTCACCCTGCTCATCATTTGCTGGACGATCGCTGCTGCCTACGGGAGTTACCGGATCGGGCTCGACTGGTACCTGAAATCGGTACACCGGGTGGAGGCGAACGCCATTGCGCTGACTTTTGACGACGGGCCGGACCCCGACACTACACCGCGTATTCTGTCGATTTTGAATGATGCCGGAGTTACTGCTACTTTTTTCCTGATCGGGGAGAAGGCTGAGAAATACCCGGACCTTGTCAGGCAGATCGCCCGGGAGGGCCATGGTATAGGCAACCATTCGTTCAGTCACCGGAAAGACATCGGTTTTTTCGGGATTGATCGTCTGCGGGAAGATATCGGGAAAGCCAACCGGGTATTGGAATTGAATTTAGGGAGGCCGGTGCCGTTGTTCCGTCCGCCTTTCGGTGTTACCAATCCGCGTTATGCAAAGGTACTTACAGCGCTCGGGTTGCGGAGTATCGGATGGTCGCTCCGGAGCTACGACACGGTTATAAAAAATGAAGAAAAGCTGGCAGCCCGCCTGCGCAGCAAAGTCCGGGGCGGCCATATTGTGCTGCTGCATGATTCCGTTCCTGCAACAGTATCGGTGCTCGCGCCGTTTATAGTTTATTGTAAAAGTAGGCAACTGGACTTTGTTAAATTACCTTTGTCATGAATAAGGTGGTTTCCATATGAATTCGGTTATGAAATACAGGTTGAAAGCGGTCACGGTTTTTGCGGTTTGGTGCGGGGCGATCCTTCTGCCGGCATGGTCAGGCGCCCAGGAATTTAAAAAAGTGACAGACCCGGATGCAGTTTACCGGGAGTTGAGGCAAAATTCCGAGCGCATAAATAGTTTGGAAGCGCAGTTCAGGGAGGTGAAATATCTCTCTTATCTGAAGGAGCCGCAGAAGTCGTCCGGGCGTTTTGTGTACGAGAAAAAGGATAAAATGAGGTGGGAGCAGGTCGTGCCTGCATCTTATGTCATCCTCATTAACGGCAGCAGCTTGCGTGTGAACGATGGCGGGAAAGAAAAGAATGTGAAGTCGGCCGGGCCGGTGGCCGGTATGGTGCGGGAGATGCTGCTTATGATGGTGAATGGAGACTACCAGAATTCGCGCGGGTTTGCGAAGGAATTATACCAGAATTCCGCTCATTACCTGGTGGTTATGAAGCCGCTTGAGAAACGCTTGAAGCAACGATTTGAGCGACTGGAAATGCAGTTTTCGAAGAATGGCGCCGGGCTCAGGCAGCTGACTTTTTTTGAAAAAGGCGGCGACCGGCAGGTAATGTCTTTCCATGACGAGAAAATTAACGGCGCCATTAACCAGGCGCTGTTTACCCAATTCTGAATCCCACATGTTTCTACATTCCCTATACGAAATAGAGCGTGCTTTGTCTTCGCCAGGCGAACTGAAAGCGGATCTTAAAATCCGGCCCGATCACCCGTTGTATGCGGGGCATTTCCCGGGGCACCCGGTCACCCCCGGGGTTGTGCTTACTGAAATCGTTAAGGAATTGATTGAGAGTAGGGTAGAAAAGCGCCTGGTCATGGTTCAGCTCCGGCAGGTCAAGTTCCTGGCCGCGCACGATCCTGTTGCGGTACCGACCATCAGTGTCGTAGTGAATTGGACGGACGAGCCGGAATCAATTGTTCAGGCGAGTGCCAGCGCCGGCGAACTCACTTACTTTAAACTTTCGGCGGTTTACCGGCTCTCCGATACTGTTCTCTGAAGCATGGTGCTCGAACCGATCAACGGCTGCGTGATTATTCCCACTTACAACAACGACCGTACCCTGGCCCGGGTGCTGGCCGAAGTGCTGCAATATACCGGCCCTGTCAACACGATCGTGGTAAATGATGGGGCAACCGACCGGACTGCCGCTATCCTGGAAGCCTTTGGCGACCGTATTATTCTGCTGACGCATACCTCGAATCGTGGTAAGGGGGCGGCACTGAGGACAGGTTTCGGAGAAGCTGTCCGACGCGGGTTTGATTATGCCATCACACTCGATTCCGACGGGCAGCATTTCCCGGAGGATATTACGGCCTTTGTATCGGCTGTGCAGGCGTATCCCGGCGAAGTTATTATGGGAAGCCGCAATATGAGCCAGAACGGTGTGCCCGGCAAAAGCTCATTTGGCAATAAATTCTCCAGCTTCTGGTTCCGCGTGCATACCGGGATAAAGCTACCCGATACCCAAACCGGCTTCAGGGCGTACCCCCTCGGCCCTCTTCGGCGCATCAGGTTGGTTACCAGTAAATTTGAAACGGAAATTGAGGTTATTGTTAAAATGGCCTGGAAAGGAGTCGGTTTCCGCAGTATTCCGATTCAGGTTAAATACGACCCTGATGAACGAGTGACGCATTTCCGGCCTTTCAAAGATTTTTCCAGGATCAGTGTGCTCAATACCTGGTTCTTTATTCAGACCATGCTTTGGTACCTCCCCTGGAGAGTAGTCGCAGCGTTGAGAAAGAAAGGAGGGTGGAATATGATTAAAGCCGAGCTTTTCAAACCCGGTGAGTCGATAGAACGCAAAGCGGCGTCGATAGCCTTCGGGCTTTTTATCGGGATCGCCCCGATCTGGGGGTTCCAATTGCTGGTCGGAATTCCCGGGGCGGTAGCCCTCCGGCTCAATAAGGTTTTGTTTTTCCTGGCGGCGAATATCAGCATTCCCCCGATGATCCCCGTCATCATTTTTGCCAGCTATAAGGTTGGCGCGCCTTTCTTTTCCCGCAACGCGTATGAAATCCGGAACTGGCGCGATTTTACATTGGAAAGCATCCACTATCATTTTGCCCAGTATATGGTAGGGGCAGTTTTGCTTGCATTGCTGGCGGCCGGCGCAGGTTTCGTAGTGTCCTACCTGTGGCTGCGGTCCAGGCGGTAGTAGAAAGTCCGGCGATATAAACTGATATTTTTCAGGCTAATGTATGACGAAAGTCATAAAAATCGCGCAAGCGAAGGCTCAACTTTGGGTTCATAATCAGTGGCTTACGGAGGCGCTGACAGATTATTTACCAAAGCGGCCCAGGCATGGAAAAAGAAGCGTTGCAGACGGATTTTGTTTCACAAGCAAATGAACATTCCTGTTTCCACTGCGGTTTGCCCTGCGATTCCGAACCTATCCTTTTCGATGAAAAAGAGTTTTGCTGCTCGGGCTGCCAGGCTGTTTACAGCATTCTGAAAGAACGAGACCTCTGCACCTACTATCAGCTGCCGGATGCGCGTGGAAATAGCCCGGACCGGAGTTTCTACGCCGGCAAATATGCTTACCTCGACCTTCCCGAAATAAGGGAGAAAGTGGTGAGCTTTTGCGAGGGCGGGGTTACCCAGGTCCGCTGGTTTGTACCGGGTATGCATTGCAGTTCCTGTGTCTGGCTGCTCGAAAATCTTCACCGGCTTCACCCCGGTGTAATGGCGGCGCTGGTTGACTTCCCGGAAAAGACCGTCAGGATCAGTGTGCGGGATGCCGAAATCCGGTTAAGTGAGCTTGCCGGCCTGATGGGTTCGGTCGGGTACGAACCCTATATCAGCCTTGATGACCTGGCAGGGAAAAAGAAAAGCAAATTTGACCGGACCCGCATTTACAAAATCGGGGTGGCCGGGTTTGCCTTCGGGAATATCATGTTCATGGGTATTTCCGACTATTTTACTATTAATGGCAGCACAGGCCTGGGAGCCGGCATGCAGATGGTTTTCGGAGTATTGTCGATCCTGCTGGCTCTCCCCGTTTTCTTTTACTGCTCATCTGATTTTTTTGTTTCAGCGTGGAAGGCCATAAAAAGCCGTCAGCTGAATATTGATGCGCCTATAGCGCTGGCTATCCTGGTTACTTTTCTGCGCAGCCTCGCCGAAATTCTGACCGGGACCGGCTCCGGTTACCTCGATTCCATGACCGGCATTGTTTTCTTTATGCTGATAGGCCGGTATTTCCAGGACAAATCCTATTCGCTTTTGTCCTTTGACCGCGATTACAAATCCTTTTTCCCCATCGCGGTTTCCCTTTTGAGAAACGGGAAAGAAGAGAAGCTCCCGATTTCGGAAATTCAGCCCGGCGACCGGCTGCTGATTCACAGCAACGAGATGATTCCCTGCGACGGCCGTCTGGTATCCGAAATAGTCGCCATAGACTACAGCTTCGTTACCGGGGAGTCGGTGCCGGTAGCCAAAAGCCGAAATGATAACGTATATGCGGGAGGGAAAGTGCTTGGCGCAGCTGTTGAAATTGAAGCTACCCGCCAGGTGGCGCAGAGTTATCTCACCACTTTGTGGAACAATGACGTTTTTACGCGTTCCCGCGACGAGGAGGAAAACCGTCTTACCTCGTTTATCAACCGGTACTTCACCATCCTGGTCTTCCTGATCGGGTCTGCCGGCTGGGTTTATTGGGCCCTGGCCGGGGATTTCAAGCGAGGTTTTGACGCCATGACCACCGTATGGATCATCGCCTGCCCCTGTGCCTTGCTGCTGTCCGCAACATTTACCAATGGCAATATTTTACGCTTGCTCCGCAAAAACGGCTTCTACGTCAAGAACGCACACGTTTTGGAGCGTCTTGCCAAGGTGAAGGCGGTAGTTTTCGACAAAACCGGTACGCTCACCCTCCCGGAGGCCGCAAACGTTCAGTTTAGAGGCGCTTCGCTCAGTTCCGAAGAGAAGCTGCTGGCCGCTCATCTTGCCGGTCAGTCGGTTCATCCGCTTAGCCGCCTGGTAAGCCTTGCGCTTGAAAAAGAAATTCAACAGCGGCCGGTTGCGCTGGTAACGAGCCGTTTCCGGGAAAAGGCCGGGGCGGGACTCGAAGCCACTTATGGCGGTGTCTGTGTACAGCTGGGTTCAGCAAAATGGGTAGGGGCGGCGCCCGAAGAAGTCCGGGCAGTCACTTCGCGCGTTTACCTGGCTTTCGACGGCAGGGTGAAAGGATATTTTGAGATTCGCAGCGAATACCGCGAAGGACTGGGTGAGGCGGTAAAATCACTCTCGAAGAAACATTTCGAAACTTATCTGCTTTCCGGCGACCAGCCGACCGATGTGCCGCTTCTGACCGGTTTCTTCGGCACAAAGGAAAGACTGAATTTTTCGCAGACACCCCAGACGAAGCTTCGCTTCATAGCCGGTCTCCAGGAGCGCTTCAGGGACGGGGTCATGATGCTGGGCGATGGGCTAAACGATGCCGGTGCGTTGCGCCAGAGTGATGTGGGGGTGGCGGTGTCCGACCATCTCAATAACTTTACGCCCGCCAGCGACGCTATTCTGGAAGGCCGCCGCCTGCGTGAAATCGGGGCGTTTGTCAGGTTAGCCAGGGCCGGGCAGTTAATTGTGCTCGGCAGCTTCGCGATCTCGGTTATCTACAATGTCATTGGGCTTCATTTTGCTGTCCGGGGAGATTTAAAACCCGTCGTGGCGGCCATTCTGATGCCTGCCAGCTCCATCAGTATTATTCTTTTTACAACGTTAATAAGCTCCTGGAAGGCAAGGCAGATTTTTAGGAAGGAGAGGACCGCTCCGGCCACGACCGGGTAAAATCCGAGGGTAGTTTCCCGGTATGACAAATGTCAGTTTTCGGGGTGGAATTGATCATGTCCGGGGCGGCGCCGCTCTGATACTTTTGCTGGTGATTTTTGAAGATAAACAACGATAGGTTCAATAATCAGTGCTTCAAAATGAGTGCGATCTATATTTTAATCGGCGTGGGATTAGTGATAGCGGGAGGTTTCCTGGGCGTTTTTCTCTGGGCGGTAAAATCCGGGCAGTTTGAGGACGACTATACGCCATCTGTCAGGATCCTGTTCGACGATGAGGAAGTTCATCCCGGCGGCGGATCCGGGCAAAAACCGCCCGGGCGCAAAAGCATTCAAAATCAGGGGTAAAAGCCTTCTCAATAATCCAAATTGATCATTTTTAACCATCCATTTATGGAAGTTTCTGCTAAAATCAACACATCCCCGTTGGAGCTGGAGGAGTTCTCGTACGATAATAAACTCGTCCGGAATTTCGCTATGGCTACTTTGCTGTGGGGTGGAGTGGGGATGCTGGTGGGCGTAATCGCCGCATTTCAGCTCGTTTTCCCCGAACTCAACCTGGGTATTCCCTACAGTACGTTCGGAAGGTTGAGGCCGCTACACACCAACGCCGTCATTTTTGCGTTTGTGGGCAATGGTTTTTTCACCGGGATGTACTATTCGGCGCCACGTGTGCTGAAAACTCCCATGTACAGCAGATTGCTGGGGCAAATCCATTTCTGGGGCTGGCAGGCAATTATTGTCTTTGCTGCGATTACTTTACCCCTCGGGCTCACCTCCGGGAAGGAATACGCAGAGCTGGAATGGCCTATTGATATTGCAATAGCGGTCGTGTGGGTGATTGCGATGATCAACCTGATCATGACCACTCTCAACCGCCGGACCGAACATATCTATGCGGCGGTCTGGTTCTATATCGCCTCGTTTGTAACCGTTGCCCTGCTCCACGTAGTCAACAGCATCGAGCTGCCCGTTTCGCTTACGAAGAGCTATTCGGTGTATGCCGGTGTGCAGGATGCGCTTGTGCAATGGTGGTATGGGCACAATGCGGTCGCATTCTTCCTCACAACGCCCTACCTGGGACTTATGTATTACTTTCTGCCGAAAGCGGCCAACCGGCCGATCTATTCCTACCGGTTGTCCATCGTTCACTTTTGGTCACTGATATTTATTTACATCTGGGCCGGACCGCACCATCTTCTGTATACCGCGCTTCCCGATTGGGCGCAGTCGCTCGGAACTGTTTTTTCGATAATGCTGATTGCGCCTTCCTGGGGGGGCATGATCAACGGGTTGATGACGCTTCGCGGCGCCTGGGACAAAGTGCGTGACGACGTTGTACTGAAATTTATGGTGGTGGCGGTAACGGCTTACGGGATGGCCACCTTCGAAGGTCCCATGCTTTCTTTGAAAAACGTCAGCGCCATAGCCCACTATACCGACTGGATTGTAGCGCACGTGCACGTCGGCGCGCTCGGTTGGAACGGTTTCCTGACTTTCGGTATCCTTTACTGGTTGTTTCCTCGGCTTTACAACCGCCCGCTTTATTCAGTTAAACTGGCAAATTTCCACTTCTGGATCGGTACGATCGGGATTTTGTTTTATGCGATTCCGATGTACTGGGCCGGCTGGACGCAAAGCGCGATGTGGCGTGAATTTACCGAAGACGGGTTCCTGAAATACCCCAACTTCCTTGAAACCGTTACGCAGCTTATCCCGTATTATGCGCTCAGGGGGATCGGCGGCACGTTGTACCTGATCGGTTGGGCGGTAATGATCTTCAATTTGTACAAAACTTCCCGGGCAGGTGAGTTAAAGGAGACAGAAACCGCACAGGCGCCGTCTTTGCAGGCCAGGCAGCACCCGGGTGAGTACTGGCACCGCAAATGGTTCGAGCGAAAACCGGTCCTGCTTACCATAGGTTCCCTGGTTGTAGTTGCTATCGGCGGAATCGTTGAGATGATCCCCACTTTTATGATCAGCTCGAATATCCCGACCATCGAAAGTGTGAAACCCTATACGCCGTTGGAATTGCAGGGACGGGATATTTATGTAAGGGAAGGGTGCTACACTTGTCATTCCCAGATGATCCGGCCGTTCAGAGACGAAATTGAACGCTACGGGGAATATTCCAAAGCCGGCGAGTTTGTATACGATTTCCCGTTCCAGTGGGGGTCAAAGCGGATCGGGCCGGACCTGCATCGGGTCGGAGGGAAGTATCCCGATTCATGGCACTACAACCATATGGAAGACCCTACGAGCATGTCCCCCGGGTCGATCATGCCTGCTTATCCGTGGCTTCTCGACGATGTGCTGGATACGACCACCACGAAAAAGAAGATCAAAGCCATGCAGATCCTGGGCGTTCCCTACGAAAAAGGGTTTGAAGACAGGGCCAACCAGGACCTGGTCAACCAGGCCGGAGAGATTGTAAAAAGGCTTGGCGAAGCGGGAATCCAGACTGAGCCGACCAGGGAAATCGTAGCCCTTGTGGCTTATCTGCAGCGTTTGGGAACCGACATTAAAGCTGAAAATAATCCGCGCTAAAGAGAACGGGGGGATTTGTTCCCCCCTGCACTGAACGGTTTACAACCATAAGAAGAACTTTTATGAAATTCAGAAATTATCTTGATACGATCGCCGATATCGGACTTTACCCGATGGTGTCCCTGCTCCTCTTCGTGGTGTTTTTTGCCGGGTTGATTGCCTATGTCTTCGCATTGAAAAAGAAAGATGTAAAAGAGATGAGTAACCTGCCCCTGGATGACGGAACGCTTAAACGGGTGCTTTCAACCGTACTGTTTGTTTTCGCCGGTACCGCAGCAATGGCGCAGGATGCGCAAAAACCCGCCGCAGCCGGGAACGACGAGCTCATTATGTACGTGGTTTTGGTAGTCGTCTTTTTTGTGGCACTACTTCTCGTTTCTATTCTGATCCAGGTATTTTCACTGGCCCGGCGAATGTCCGGACATACTGAAGCCGACCACCAGGAAAGTACTATTTTTTCCGAAAAATGGTGGAAAAGGTTTGGCGGTGTTACAGTGGAATTGTCAGAAGAGGACAAAATTCTTATCAAGGAGCACGATTACGACGGTATCCAGGAACTGGACAACCGCATGCCGCCCTGGCTCGCGCTTATGTTCCAGGGAACTATTGTGTTTGCTGTAATTTATCTTCTCATCTACCATGTTTTCTCGGTTGGGGATCTGCCGGCGGCTGAATTGGAAAAAGACCTTCAGGCAGCGGCAGTTCAAAAGGCGGCTTTTCTGGAAAAAGCAGGTGCCAAAATTGATGAAACCACTGTTACCCTCGTGAACGAGCCCGAGGCGCTGGCAAAAGGGAAGGTGATTTTTACGACCAATTGCGCAGCTTGCCATGCCGAAGACGGCGGCGGAACGGTCGGCCCTAACCTGACAGACGACTACTGGCTACACGGCGGAGACATAAAAGACGTATTCAGGGTCATCAAGCACGGGGTTCCGGAAAAAGGGATGATCGCGTGGGAGAAGCAATTGAAGCCGCAGGAAATTCAGTATGTCGCAAGCTTTATCGTGTCGGAATTGCACGGCTCAAAACCGGCAGCTCCCAAGGAACCCCAGGGTGAATTGTATAAAGCGGAAACCGCTCCTGTTGCAAATTAAATGGCAAGGGGAAGTCAGAAATCGGAAATCAGGCTAACCCATTTCCGATTTCCGATCTCCGATCTCTGATTGCCGACTTCCGACTTCCAAATTACTATGAAAAATCCATCCAATACTGCTGAAGAAGATTCCTTCCGGGATCACTTTTCTTCTGTAGACGACTACGGGAAAAGGGTCTGGTTTTACCCGCAGAAGCCCAGGGGGAAATGGCACAACCGGCGTGTGGTTTTTACGATCGTGTTGCTGGCGCTGATGTTCTCCGGTCCGTTTATCAGGGTGGGCGGCAACCCGCTCTTCCTTTTTAATATCCTGGAGCGTAAATTTTTTATCTTCGGCATCTTTATTGGCCCCCAGGATTATTGGATCTTCGGCCTGCTGATGCTCTCTTTCCTGGTATTTGTTTCGCTTTTTACCAACCTCTTCGGACGATTGTGGTGTGGCTGGGCTTGCCCGCAGACCGTTTTTATGGAAATGGTTTTCCGGAAAATCGAGTATGCCATCGAAGGGGACTGGAACAAGCAAAAGGCATTGGACCGGGCGCCCTGGGATACATCGAAAATTGTCAAGAAAGGTAGCAAGTGGGCAATTTTCGTGATGATTTCATTCCTGATCGCCAATTTGCTGCTGGCCTACCTGGTAGGGGTCGACGAACTGAAAAAGATTGTCACGCATCCCGTTTCTGACAACCCCGGGCTATTTGCGGGGGTTGTCATTTTTACCCTGATTTTCTTTTTTATTTTTTCCTGGCTGAGAGACCAGGCCTGTACGGTCGTGTGCCCCTACGGACGTTTGCAGGGGGTGTTGCTTGACAAGAAGTCGGCCGTGGTGGCCTATGACCATGTGCGCGGCGAGCAGCGCGGCAAACTCCGGAAAGGGCAGGAGCGCGAGTTAGGAGACTGCATCGATTGCTTTCAGTGCGTCAGGGTTTGCCCTACCGGTATCGACATCCGTAACGGTACACAGATGGAATGCGTCAGCTGTACTGCCTGTATCGACGCCTGCGACCACATGATGGACCAGGTTGGCTTCGAAAGGGGGCTGATCCGGTATGCTTCTGAAGAAACGATCAATTCCGGTAAAAAGGAGAAAAAGCTTTCGCTCAAGACAGTCGGGTATTCTATTGTTCTGCTCGCGCTGTGGGGCGGCCTGGCCTATGCCATGCTGACCCGCTCGTCCACCGAAACGACCCTGCTCCGCGTACCCGGAACCCGGTTTATTGAAAACCCCGACGGGACAATCAGCAACCTCTACAATTTTAAAATTTACAACAAGACAAATGCCGTTTTGAAGCCACAGCTGCGGTTGCTCGGGAAGGAGGGGAGCCTGCGTTTTGCAGGCGTGCCTGACCTTACGCTGCAGCCGGCAGGGAGCGTCCAGGGGACGCTTTTTATTGCGATGCCGAGGGAAGCACTCAAGGGTCGGAAAAATTATGTACCCGTGGCAGTCTTCCAACAGGGTGAAATGCTGGAATCTTTCGAAACGACTTTGATGGGGCCGTAAAGGGAAGTCGGAAATCAGAAATCGGGAATCAGAAATCAGCACTATAGTAAAAGCCCGATCTCCGATTTCTGATTTCCGATCTCCCTCACACCTCACCACTCAAACCTAATCAACCATGACAACAAAAATAAGCTGGGGTTGGAGAATCGCCCTTTTGTACATCGGATTTGTGGTAATGATTATTGCGCTGGTCGGTTTAAGCGTGTCCCAGAAAATCGACCTCGTTTCGGACGATTATTATGCGATGGAATTGGTCCATCAGCAAAAAATAGACAAAATAGCCCGGGCGGCGGCGTTGCCGGAAGGTGTCACCTGGAAAGTGGAAAATGAATACCTGGAAGTTGTTTTCCCCGCGAGTTTCAAACAAAAAGTCGTCACGGGGAAGATCATGTTGTACTGCCCGTCGGATAACCGGAAGGATCTTTCTCTGCCGCTGAAACTGGATGGGGAAATGACGCAACGCATACCTCGCTCAACCATTCGGAGCGGGCGGTACCACCTGCAGGTCGACTGGGTCGCGAATGACGCGGCTTACTGGAACGAAGGTATTGTGAATTTGTAACCCGATCGCATGTTTTACCTCGCTTTTATCCTTGGATTAACCAGCAGCCTGCACTGTGTCGGTATGTGCGGTCCCATAGCGCTTGCGCTACCGGTTCACCGGCGTAGTGCCGTCGGAAAGGTATTCGGGATTATTAGCTACAACCTCGGGCGGATTGCAATGTACGCCTTATTCGGTTTCCTGATCGGCGGAATCGGCGGGGTGGCATTTGCAGGCAGCTGGCAGCGCGGCATCTCGATTACTATCGGTATTTTGATGGCAGCAGGAGCGCTGGGATCTTTCAGTTGGTGGGAGAGGTGGTCTGCACCTCGTTTCCTGCAAAAACAAACGGGCTGGGTGCTGAAAAGCCTCAGGGAAAGGATGGGGCGGCCGGGGCTTCCGTCGCTGTTTGCCATGGGGATCCTCAACGGGCTGATTCCCTGCGGTATGGTCTACCTGGCGCTGGTTTCTGCACTCACTATGCCTGGTCCCGGGGCCGGTGCAATGTACATGTTCCTGTTTGGACTGGGCACACTGCCGGCTATGTTGGCTACCGGCCTGGCGGGGCAATGGGTTTCTTTGAAATGGCGTGCGGCGTTCAAACGGGCGACACCTTACCTTGTAGCCGTTGCCGGTATCATTCTCATTGTCCGTGGAGTGATTCAGGGACAGGATGCTCATGCCGAAGACCACCGGCACACTATCCCGATTTGTGTCGGAAAATAACCGATTGGGACTTCACTTCTGACAGGCCAATTGCCGGTGAGCCGTTTTTGTGGCTCCTGATCAAGATCATATTTTTTAAATATTATCGGGAATATTTTTGACAAAATAAGAAAGCAATGAGTACCGCTCTTTTAGAAAAGTACGACGTTCCTGCACCCAGGTATACCAGCTATCCGACTGTCCCTTTCTGGGATACAATTCCTCCTGATAGCGGCAGTTGGGAAGCCATGGTGCAGGAGACGTTTGAAAGCACCAATCTTTCTGACGGGATCAGCCTGTACGTGCATCTGCCCTTTTGCGAGCGGCTTTGTACTTACTGCGGGTGCAATACCCGTATTACAATTAATCATGGAGTTGAAAAGGTTTATATCGCAGCGGTATTAAAAGAGTGGTCGCGCTACAGGGCACTTTTCGGCCAACGCCCCCGCATCAGGGAACTGCACTTCGGTGGCGGGACACCCACCTTTTTTAGTGCCGAAAATCTGGATATCCTGTTAAACGGATTGTTGCAGGATGCCGACCTGGCAGAATGGTATGAGTTCAGTTTCGAGGCACATCCCGGTAATACGACGTCAGACCATCTCAGGGTTTTTTATCAACATGGTTTCCGCCGCATCAGCATTGGTGTCCAGGATTTCGATCCCAAAGTTCTGGAAATTATCAATCGTTTTCAGACCCGGGATGAGGTAGAAAAGCTTACTGCTGATGCGCGGGAAATGGGGTATCAGTCTATAAACTTTGACCTCGTGTATGGGTTGCCGCTTCAGCAGCATGGCAGCTTTGTGCGTACCATCGAAGTCGTTTGCAAACTACGACCGGACAGAATAGCACTGTACAGCTACGCGCATGTGCCCTGGATCAAGCCGGGGCAGCGTAAGTTCACGGAGGCCGATTTGCCTTCTCCGAAGCAGAAACTGGCGCTGTACAGCGCGGCTTGTGAACGTTTGCTGGAGGCCGGTTACATCGGGATCGGCATGGACCATTTCTCTCTTCCAGGGGATAGGCTGAACAAGGCGGCGGCTTCAGGAACGCTGCACCGTAATTTTATGGGATATACCACCAGCAGCACCAGGCTGCTGATTGGTTTGGGAGTTTCTGCGATCAGTGATGCAGGGAAAGGGTACGTACAGAATGAAAAGGTAGTAGAGAAATATTACGGAAGCCTGGAAGAAAAACGCTTCCCGTTTTTTAAAGGGCACCTGATGTCCCCGACTGACCTGGAGCTTCGGAGACATATTCTTAACATCATGTGTAGATTTAAGACCGAATGGAATCCCGGCGATCCCCTCGTGGCGGCTGCGCGCACCCAACTGGAGGATGCGGAACGGGACGGACTGTTGGAGTTGGGCACCGGTGCGCTGTTGGTAACACCCCTCGGCAGGTCGTTTTTAAGAAATATTTGTATGGCGTTTGATCAGAAATACTGGTTATCAAAAACAGGGAAATTGTTATTTAGTCAGGCGGTATAACATTAAGTCGCTTTCATAAACGATCGGCTTTCGTGGAATTTCAGGATAAGGCTCAGCAGTTGAATATCTGTAGCGGTATGGCATTGGATAAAAAAAAACCGGAGTTAAGGTTGGCCGTGACTTCAACTAGTTCTAAGTTTGGAATGTTAACTAGTTTTATCAAGCAAGCCGAAGCTTTGAAAGGACATATTGAAATGCTGGATTCCCTGTTTAAGCATGCTACTGAAGGGATTGTGGTTGTGAATGCTGTGGGAAATATTGCGATGGTAAATCCGCGGGCGCTCAGTCTTTTCGGGTATGAATTTAGCGAGGACATCATCGGGAAGAGTATTGAGTTACTGATACCGAGGCGGTTTTCGGAAAAACATATGGCCCATAGGAGCGGTTTTATGCACCAGCCGCTTGCCAGGAAGATGGGGATAGGCCGGGAGCTTCTCGCACTCCGGCGGGATGGTTCCGAGTTCCCTGTAGAAGTGAGCCTCAGTCCTTTTTCTACCAGCGAAGGCCAGTTTGTTGTCAGCTTCATTATTGATATTACCGATAGAAAGAAACACGAAAAGGCTATTTTTGAGGCGAACGAGGCCATTGTCAGGCTAAATGCAGAACTTGAGGCACGGGTGAAACAGCGTACCCAGGAGTTGGCACAAACGCTGGAAGAGCTGAATGAATCCAAAGCCGAAGTGCTTCGCGCATTGGAGAGCGAACGGGAACTCAATGACCTGAAGTCTCAGTTTGTTACGATTGCCTCGCATGAGTTCCGCACGCCGCTGGCGACCATGCTGTCGTCTGTTTCGCTGATAGGGCGCTATAAACTAACCGAGGAAGACGACAAGCGCCAGAAACATGTTCAGCGTATTAAGTCGGCCATTAATAACCTCACTGAAATACTGAATGATTTCCTGTCGTTGGGGAAGCTGGAGGAGGGCTTGCTGCGGAGTATTCCCGTTCAGTTTAACCTGGAAATTTTCTGTTCGCAGCTTACTGACGAGCTAAGGGGTGTATGTAAGCCGGGGCAAAACATTTTGTATGCCCACGAGGGGGAATCTCTTGTTTTTGCAGACGACCAACTGATGAAAAATGTCATTATCAACGTGGTATCAAATGGTATTAAATATTCGCGTGCAGACGTGAGCCTGAAAACCATTGTTACCAAAAGCAAGATAAAGGTGATCTGCAGGGATTCAGGTATCGGCATTCCGGAAAGCGACCTGCCGCATATATTTAACCGTTTCTTCCGGGCGCATAACAGCGGTAACGTCCAGGGGACCGGCCTTGGGCTCAATATTGTAAAGAAATATCTTGAATTGATGAACGGGGACGTCCGGGTTGAAAGCCAGGTCGGACAGGGAACTACTTTTTTTCTGGAAATACCTCTGAGGAGGAAGAAAAGTTTGAGGGGTGAGCTATGAGGTGTGAGCCTCACCCCTTATACCTCCAACCTCACCGCTCACCCCTTCCAAACCTCACTACAAACATGAAAAAAATACTATTAATAGAAGATAACGACGACGTAAGGGAAAACACTCAGGAGATTCTGGAGCTCTCCGGCTACAAAGTGGTGACGGCAGTGAACGGAAAAGAAGGCGTTGCCCTGGCGCAAACCGAGTTTCCGGACCTTATCATCTGCGATATTATGATGCCCGAGCTGGATGGCTTCGGTGTACTTCATTTGCTGAGCAACACACAGGAGACAGCGAGTATTCCTTTTATTTTTCTGACGGCCAAGGCGGAAAAATCCGATTTGAGGAAAGGCATGCTCCTCGGGGCAGATGACTACCTCACCAAGCCTTTCGACGATGTGGAGCTTCTGCAGGCCGTTGAGGTAAGGCTGCATAAAAGCGAGCTTCTGAAAACACAATTTTCAAGAAATGCAGAGGGGTTAAGCGCATTTCTCGGCGAAGTGCGACATTTCCAGGAACTGAGGCACCTGGCTGAAAACAGAAGGACCCATACCTACAAGAAAAAAGAAAGTATCTATAACGAAAATACTTATCCGGGAGGGGTTTATTTTCTTGAGAGCGGGCGGGCAAAAGCACGCCGGATCAACGATCTTGGCAAAGAATATATCACTGAATTGTACAAAGTTGGAGACTTTTTCGGGTATGCAGACCTGATCAAGGGAAATACCTACCAGGATTCGGTAGTTGCGCTCGAAGATGCAACGGTAAGCTTTATTCCGAAACATGATTTTTTTAAGTTACTCGAATCGGATCGAAACTTGTCCGGAAAGTTTATCCGGATGCTCTCGAATGAAGTCAAAGACCGCGAAGAGAGCCTTTTAAAGCTTGCCTATAATTCTGTGCGAAAACGGGTGGCTGAGGCGCTGGTCTATTTGTATGAGATGTATGGCAAAGAGGGGAAAGACCCGTTTTCCGTTTCGATGTCGAGGGAAGATATTGCCGGAATTGTGGGAACCGCCACCGAAACCGTCATTCGCACCTTGTCGGATTTCAAGGATGAAAACCTCATATCGCTTAAAGGGAGTAATATTACAGTGCTCGAGCTTGAGCGTTTACGGCGGATGAAAAATTGAAACGGAGGCGGCTTTTACGGGCCGCTTTTTTTATACCTATATACCTCACCGGTTGTAGCATGGCTGGTTTTTGCAATGGGCGTTCCCGCCTGTCCGGTAGGGTATTTGTTTTGTATTTTGGCCATTTTACCGCGGATTCTAACCTCGATTCTATTTGTTCTTGCGTGATTATTTCGGAGAAATGTTAATTCTTCGTTTAATTAGTTGGTGGCCTGGTTTTTTATTAGGACGGAAAATATATATTTGTACGAGTTAAGTTCAATTATTTATTAAAATTAATATATGAATACAGTTACGTACTTGGTGCCGGCACTCGGATTAGCGGGGTTGTTGGTAATGTTTTTTAAACGCGGGTGGGTAGTCAGGCAGGATGCCGGCGACCCGGGTATGCAAGAAATTGCCAATGCGATTGCAGCCGGTGCTCTGGCCTTTTTAAGGGCGGAATGGCGGGTCTTGATCGTCTTTGGTGTAGTGGTCAGTATATTATTGGGTTATTCGGGTACCCTGGTTGAAAACTCGAGTTCCCTGATAGGGCTCTCTTTTTTAATAGGCGCGTTCGTCTCGGCGTTTGCCGGCTATATCGGTATGAATATAGCCACTAAATCGAATGTGCGTACGACGCAGGCGGCGCGCACAAGCTTGAAAAAAGCCCTGGAGGTATCTTTTACAGGCGGAAGTGTGATGGGGATCGGGGTGGCGAGTCTTGCCGTACTGGGTCTGGGGTCTCTTTTTATTGTCTTTTATAATTTATTCATAGGCGACAGCGGGGACGTTAACGGCCTTGCTATGGAGCGCGTACTGGAGGTGCTCGCCGGTTTTTCGCTGGGCGCCGAATCAATAGCCCTGTTTGCCCGGGTAGGCGGCGGGATTTACACCAAGGCAGCCGACGTAGGGGCCGACCTGGTAGGTAAGGTAGAAGCGGGGATCCCGGAGGACGACCCGCGTAACCCTGCCACCATTGCCGACAACGTGGGCGATAACGTAGGCGATGTGGCCGGTATGGGTGCAGACCTTTTCGGATCGTACGTGGCGACTATTCTTGCGACCATGGTATTGGGACGCGAAATAATATCGGCAGATAACTTTGGCGGGATTGCGCCGATTCTTTTGCCTATGGTGATAGCCGGCGTCGGGTTGATTGCTTCTATCATCGGAATGCTGTTTGTAAGAATTAACAGCGAAGATGGAAACGTTCAGAGTGCGCTTAACCTCGGGAACTGGGGGTCTATTGTGATTACCCTGATCGCGGCCTACCCGATTACGATGATGCTGCTTCCGGACAGCGTGCTGACAATACGCGGCGTTGATTTCACCTCCATGGACGTATTCCTGGCTATTTTGCTGGGATCCGTTGTGGGTGCTATTATGTCTATTGTTACCGAGTACTATACCGCTATGGGAAAACGCCCGGTACAGTCGATTGTAAACCAGTCGTCGACGGGCCATGCTACCAATATCATCGGCGGGCTTTCCGTGGGGATGGAGTCTACCGTGATTCCGATCCTGGTACTTGCGGCCGGTATTTTCGGAAGCTATGAGCTGGCCGGTTTATACGGTGTGGCGATCGCTGCCGCCGGTATGATGGCAACTACCGCTATGCAGCTGGCTATTGACGCCTTTGGCCCGATCGCCGATAATGCCGGCGGTATCGCGGAAATGTCGCATTTGCCGGAGGAAGTACGCGGGCGCACCGACATTCTTGATGCGGTGGGAAATACGACTGCCGCTACGGGCAAAGGATTTGCAATTGCTTCTGCTGCTTTGACTTCGCTGGCCCTGTTCGCTGCGTTCTGCGGAGTCGCCGGAATCAGTGCCATTGACATTTACAAAGCGAACGTTCTGGCTGGGTTGTTTGTAGGCGCTATGATACCGTTTATTTTTTCTTCGCTGGCCATAGCTGCCGTGGGCAGGGCTGCGATGAAAATGGTCGAGGAAGTGCGCCGTCAATTCCGTGAGATCCCGGGCATTATGGAGGGAAAGGCGAAGCCGGAATATGACAAATGTGTAGCTATTTCAACGCAGGCCTCCATCCGTGAGATGATTGCCCCCGGGCTCATCGCGCTGCTTGTACCGGTAGTGATCGGGTTCCTGTTCGGGCCGGAGGTGCTGGGCGGTACTTTGGCCGGTGTGACCGTTTCCGGCGTTTTGATGGGAATTTTCCAGAACAACGCGGGCGGCGCCTGGGACAACGCCAAGAAATCTTTTGAAAAAGGTGTAATGATCAACGGAGAGAAGTTCTTCAAAAAGTCAGAACCACACAAGGCGGCGGTGACAGGCGATACCGTGGGTGATCCTTTTAAAGATACTTCGGGCCCGTCGATGAACATCCTGATCAAGCTGATGTCGATTGTATCGCTGGTAATAGCACCGCATATTTCGGAGAAACCTGCACATGCAAACCTGGAGCCGGCGAAGACGGTGGCCGTCGGGAAGATTCCGGAGTGCCGTCCGATCACGGCGACGGCATCGCTTGCGGGTGAAAAGGAGGGGCATCAGCATACGCTGGCTGTTTTTACAAAAAAAGAATCGGAGTGATCAAATAAAGCGATTGGTTCTCAGGATATTGTGTGGGTGGGGGAAAATATTACAAAATTTTTAGGGGTCCCTGCTTGCGCAATATCCTGAATAACGCTACTTTTGCATCCGTATTCAGAAACAACGAAAGAGTTGGAGTAGGAATCGGGAAGTAGCGCAGCCCGGTAGCGCATCTGGTTTGGGACCAGAGGGTCGCAGGTTCGAATCCTGTCTTCCCGACAACAGGCAGTTAGTAGTAACTTGTTATACTGCTATCTGCCTGTTTTTTTAGCAAACAAGTGTAGGGTCTCGTAGCTCAGCTGGATAGAGCAACTGCCTTCTAAGCAGTAGGTCTTTGGTTCGAATCCAAACGGGATCACTTGAAAACGAGGCACTTAGCAGAAATGTTAAGTGCTTTTTTGTTTGATCTGCAACATTCGCCACGAATTCCCGCGGGCCGGACGACCTGATTTAGGTGTACAACAAATTCTTCAAGTGTTGATTTTGCCCTGTTTGAACATCCGAAGGCTGTGAGTTTGGGGCATAAAAAGGGTTCGACGGGCTCACCCACCATCCGGACGGTGTCCTCCGGACGGTGCCCTCCGGATGGTGTCCTCCGGATGGTGCCCTCCGGACGGTGCCTGAGCTTGTCGAAGGAGGGTGCCTGAGCTTGTCGAAGGCCTTTTATCCTTGAACATAAACTCAATAGAAACCCAGCGTGTGACGATCAGGCACTTGCACTTCGTTGTACAGAATTTACGAATTGGGATGGGTACGCCGGCCGTAGGGTCATCCCGACTGAAGCGCAGCGGAATGGAGGGATCTCCCGCTTCCAGCACCAAACCCCTTTCAGAGGAGTTTTTTATAGCAACGGGAGATCCTTCGGCTCCACTGCTTTTTTCTCAGGATGACCGTCCGACCACCCCCTCCGGCTACCCACCTACCATTATCTGTTACGGGTATAAAAACCGGTTAAATATGCTTATCACCAGGTATTGTGCTGATTTTATGAACCAAGTCGTCATCTCCACTTCAAGGTGTTTCGCAAAAAACTTCTTTCTGGGAATGACCGACCTTATTCGTGAATTCTCTGCAACTAAAGTACAGCGTCTCGGCTTTATTAAATTTACATCCAAGTATAGAAAGGTCTTCGAAGGGCGCGGCGCCGTCCGGATGGTGCTGCGGGGGGTGGGTGAGCCCGTCGAAACCTTTTCGGTCCTGCAACCTTACAAGTGTTGGATAATCAGCCAGTTTTAAAGCTAAATGTTGTTTATTTAGGCCCAAAAAGCCAGTGTCGCTTCTATAGAATTAGTGGCTTATTTATCTCTTGTTCTTTTACTGTCTAATCCCTATTATTGTAAGGCTAAGCGCCGGATATGAAACACGAATACAGGTATCTGTTTTTTCTCCCTTATCTCGTCCATATGGTATTTGGGGATACCATGAGAGAGATGTCTATATTCTGTAACCTCCTGATTATTGTAGCCTGTCTCGGACATAAAGTGGGCAGTATGGGCCCGAGGAGACTTTAGGGGCAAATAAAAAAGGGACGACCAGGTAATCTGAGCCGAGCCTGTTTTTCCGGCCTGTTTTAGTTATTTCAGATTTAAAAATGATACCTTTTCGGTCTAACCAACCTGAACAGTCATGAAAGCATTACAAGCCGAGCAGGTAAAAAGCTGGAAAAACGGAACCACACAGGAACTGATACCGGATAAGGGGGAGACCCTGGACGATGCGATTAATTTCATGCAATCGACCCTCGACCATCATCAGCGTTTTGATTTGTTCTTTTACCCGCATCTTGTTGAGGAAAAGGACGGGACCTTTCATTTTCAGCTCTGGGAGCGAGCGGCCCGATAAAATCTCAACTTCTCTGTAACCCTGCAGGTCCCATCTCAAAAAATGAAATATTTTCTTTTCTGCGTTTGTTTTGTTTTCTCCTGCGGCGCCAGTGAGGAAGTGTACAAGGTGGCTCATATCCAGGGTCAGCAGCCGGTCCTCGATGGACGGCGTGACGAAAAATTCTGGCAGGCCGTGCAACCTGTCACCGGTTTTGTGAATCCCTGGAACAGGGAAGTGGAGCCGGCAACCGCTCTTTCTCTGGCGTACAGTGCAGACGGCCTGTATTTCCACTTTGACGTCAGAGATAACGAGGTGATCCTGGCAAATGATTTCCGAAAGGAACGGGATATCGAGAAGGGCGATCGTGTGGAGTTGTTTTTTTCAAAGGATAAAAACATGGGAGCATACTATTGTTTTGAGGTCGATGCAGCCGGCAGGGTACTGTCGTATGCGGCTCGGCATTACCGGAAAATGGATTACGATTGGGAACCGCCGGTGGGGTTTCGTGTAGCGGCCCGGAGAAAGGAAGGGGGCTATGCTGTCGAAGGCATTGTACCCGTCGATTTCCTGGAAAATCTCGGCACTGCCGGCGTGCTTTATATGGGCGCCTATCGGGCCGAGTTCAGCCGTCGGGATTCGGTTGTGGAGGAAAACTGGCTGACGTGGGTAAATCCTGCTACCACGAAACCTGATTTCCATGTACCGTCGTCGCTTCGCAAGGTGTCTCTGAAATAGCCCTTGATGCTGGTTTCAGGACCGAAAGAAAATAAAAATGGTCCACCGTAAGTACAGTGGACCATTTCGTGTAAACCCTCCTCTATCTGTGATTGCTGGTTTGCCTAAGTCAGAGTTGACTGATAGCAAACCTCACATGCCAAATATAATAATAAAAATGTTCCATCCGGAGGGGTTGTCTGTAAATATCTGATAATCAGGGCTATTTTTTTTGTTGTGCTTTTGATTGTGGTATTTCGTGTAGTTTGCTCCTCAGGGGTTCGTTCTATATTTCAACATTTAACCCCATTCTGCGGACGAGTCATTCCGGATCCGTCTGTTTAACCTGCCACCGCGTCCAACTTTGTAATCGGCCGTGGCGGGCTCCCATTATTTTTCTAAATAATGTTAAAATTATTTCCGACTTAAAACTAAATTATTAGTTTTGTTGGACGCTGTTTACATGCTATTGCGTTTTATTGAAAATTGATATGCAACTATTTGAGCTTTCCATTCGTCATTTATCTATGTTGACTTTGTCCTAGCTATTATACTCCATGAGAAAAATCCTACCCTTGCTGTTTTTGCTGATCCTCCAGCAGGTACACGCACAAAATGAAAGATACACGATAAAAGGCGCTGTCGCCGATACCACAGGCGGGATGCTTTCTCATGCCACTGTGATGCTCCTCAATCCGGTAGACTCGGCGCTGGTTACATTTGGTCGTACCAACGACAAAGGCGCGCTTGAATTCAGGAACGTAAAACGGAGCAATTACCTGCTCAAAGTGAACTACGTAGGATATCTCCCTTTTCAGCAGCTTCTCAAGGCGCCGGAAGGCAATTTGCTGGATCTCGGTACCATAAAAATGAAGGTTCTCAACAAGGACCTGATGGAGGTCGTTATCAAGACGGCGCGGGCACCGTTGAGCATCAGGGGAGATACGGTGGAGTATAATGCATCGTCGTTCAAAGTGCCGCCGGGCTCCAGTGTAGAGGACCTTTTGCGAAGGTTGCCCGGAGTTCAAGTGGACCAGGAGGGGAACATTAAGGCGCAGGGCCAGGAAGTAAAACGTGTAACGGTAGACGGAAAGCGGTTCTTCGGGGACGACCCCAAGGCGGCTACCCGGAATCTGCCGGCTGAAGCGATCACAAAAGTCCAGGTATTTGACAGCAAAACCGAAGAGGCGCGCCTCACAGGGGTCGATGACGGAAAACGGGAGAAAACCGTCAACCTTGAACTGAAAGACAGTCATAAAAAGGGTGGATTCGGAAAGGCAACACTCGGACTGGGGACTGACAAGCGTGCCATGGGAAAGGTCAATTACAACCGGTTTGACGATAAAAACCAATTGGCCGTGATCGGGATGGGAAATAATGTAAATCAAACCGGTATCTCGCGCGATGACTACCAGGATTTCCGTGGCAGCCAGTCATTCAACTGGGGTGGTGGGGAATTCGGTTTTGGTGGTGGCTGGGACATGTATGAGGGTATAGACGTGGACTGGGGCGGCAATCGTGACCGGGGTTTTTCAGAAAACTGGGCGGGTGGAGTGAACTATAACTACGAAACCAAGAAGACCAAATTCAGTACTTATTACTATTACAACCAAACCAGGCAGACGCTGGATGCCTTTACGGAAAAGCAGAATTTTCTCAATCAATTGAGCTACCGGTCGGACGATAAAAACAGCCAGATCAACCGTAATCGTAATCATCGGACTTCCATCCGCTTCGAAAAACAGCTTGACTCCCTGAACACGATCGTGGTGGAAAATCAGATCAGGATTGGCAACGGCAACAACCGGTACGATGGCGTTGAACAGTATTTTTTAGATGGAGGAGGACTGAGGAATTTATCCAAAAGAAACAATGCCGGCTCTTTTGAGTCGTTCCTGATCAATACCAAGCTGATGTACAACCACAAGTTCCGCAAAAAGGGGCGGAGCTGGGCGGTAAGTGGGCAATATAATATCAACAATTCGTCAAACCTGGGTGATCAGTTTGCGCACAATACATTTTTTGGAGCGACGCCGATTGTCGGAGATTCCATCTATGTGCTTAACCAGCACAACGATACCGAAAGTCTCAACAACCAGATAAAGGCCGGGACTCAGTATGTGGAACCGATCGGTAAGAAATTTTTCATTGAGACCTTTTACAATTTCGGGCTTTCAAAGTCAGAAGTGGAGCGAGCGGTCTTTGACGTAGCAGACAATGGGAATATTCCCAATGATTTTCTCTCGAGGGATTATACCAACGAATTTTACTCCAACCGTGGCGGAACCAAGTTGCGTTACACACACCTTGGGTTGAACATGAGCGTGGGTATTGCCGCGCAGCATTTCGGGTTAAACGGAAGATTTTACGGGCGAAATTCCGAGCCGGCATCAATCAACAAGTCTTATTTCGGCTGGATTCCAAATGTGTCCTTCAGTCACCAGATTACCAGGAACCTAAGGGCTTATGTTGACTATTCGCCATTTATGCGGTTGCCGAATATTGTAGATCTGCAACCTTTTGTAGACAACAGCAACCCGTTGTTCATACGGGAAGGGAACCCGGGGCTGCGTCCGGAGACCCAACACAATGCCTACATCAATCTTAACTATTTTAACTCCGGTTCGTTTTTCAGTATAGGGCTTTGGGGGAATTACAACTACCGCGAGAACCAAATTATTTATGCACAAACAGTTGACTCGAAGCTCGTGACTTACACCAAACCCCAGAATATTTCCGGGGGGCAGGGAGTCAACCTGAACGTTTATTCGAGTATCCCATTGGTCAAAACCAAGCTCACGTTCCGTGTGGATGGGGGAATCTCGCAGTTTTATCAATTGACACCCATCAATGGTGTAGACAATGAAACCCGCACTTTCGGCGTTCCGGTCAGGATAGGTTTTGACGTTACACCGAGCCAGAATTTTACATTCTATCCTAGCGCCAGGTGGAATGTAAACAATACAAAATATTCGGTGAGTACCTCTCAGAACCAGAAGATCTCCAATATTACTTACAGCGGCGAAATGAATCTTAAAATGCCCAAGGAAATTTACCTGAACGGCGCGTTGAACTATAATATTTTCAAAAACCCGCGCCAGGGCTTCTACCTCGATCAACCGATTTTAAACCTGGCCTTGTATAAATTGATATTGAAAAATAAGCGAGGGGAAATCAGGTTAACCGCCTTCGACCTGTTTAACAAAAACCAGGGAGTGCGGGTCTATACTTCGCAAAACTTCAGCTCCCGGGAGCAGGTTCAGACCCTCGGCCGCTATTTCATGCTCGGTTTTACCTACAACATGCGGGGTATAACGGCTAAAATGCAGCGTAATAACTATTACTGACAGAGGTGAGGTGTGAGCTGTAAGGTGTGAGCGGTTGATTCCTCATACCTCACACCTCATACCTCATACCTCATACCTCAAACCTACCATCTCGTATGAAGAATATTATTAAACTTTCCGTCTTTGTTTTACTCGTTCTCCAGGCGGCTACCGGTTATGCGCAAAGGATGGAAGGGGTAATTACCTATACCAAGTCTAATTACTGGACGCGCATTTATTCGAGACTTGACTATCTGAGCAAGGAGGAAAAGGACCGGATCAAGCTGACTTGGGGCGCCAACGACAAGTATGACAAGGATATGAAGCTGGTGTTTACCCCCGACAAAAGTTTGTATACCTATGTGTCGAAACAGGGACAGACCGAGGACGGACGATATAGCTGGAAGGAGGATGAGTACGTGGTTTACCGGGATTTTGCAACTGGTAAAGAAACTGACTGGATCGAAATGCTCGGTCGGGTTTACCAGGTTGAGGATTCGCTGAAAATGCCCAATTGGAAGATCATGAACAAAATAAAGGACATCCAGGGGCATGTGTGTATGATGGCTGTTACGGAGGATACGATCAAGAAGCAATCGATAACGGCCTGGTTTGCCGATGACCTCCCGGTCTCGGTCGGGCCGGGCGCCTACTACGGATTACCCGGGGCTATCCTGGAGCTTGAAATCAACGAGGGGGACGTGGTGATAACCGCTAACAAAATAGAAATGAAGCCGGTCGGCGACGAAATCATACCGTCGAAAAAGCTGAAGGGCAGAAAGATTTCCAGAAAAGCGCAGGACGACCTGATTTACAATCACATCAAGGACAGCATGAAATCAAGACGGAACCCGTACTGGTCGATGCCGTTCTGACCCACGCCGGAAGTTCCTGATCTTGAAAATTCCCTAAAAAAAGACCCTTCGAAGTGCATTTGCAGCGAGGTAAGGCTGACTGGCAGGAATATTGTTAATATTTCTGAATAAAAAGACCCATGTTACCCTCACGTTATGTAAATTTGTGCAGCATTTTGCATGCGGATCGTGTTAATCCGGATGCAAATCTGTCTTTTTTGGGCGTAACATAGTATTTATCAAAAACCTCTTTGTAACATTAAAGCTTTTAATCTTGACTAATTTTATGCGTAGTATTTTAGTAGCAATTGTAGCTGTGTTTATGATGGGCGCTTGCGTGAGCAAGAAGAAAGCTCTGTCATTGGAAAACGAGAAGAGTGAACTCCAGGCAGCGCTCGATAAAGCAAGAACTGCTTTGAGCGACTGTGACACAAGGGCCGCCGGTTTGTCGACTGAATTGAAAAAGAAGTCTGACGAGGTGGAAGCGAGAAATCGCCGTTTGAAAGAGTTGGAAGAGCAGAACGAGTATCTGAAAAAAGCAAACATGCAGGTTCTTGATCGTTTCTCTGATTTGTCTATCGTAACAAAGCAGGGTGCTGAAAGTATCAAGAAATCAATGGAAACATTGAACCAGCAAGGAAAGTATATTCAGGACCTGAACAAGAGCATCCAGCAGAAAGACTCTCTGAACATGGTACTGGTAAACAACCTGAAGCGTTCATTGTCAGGTGTTAGCGAAGACGACGTTCAGGTAGAGGTGAAAAAAGGCGTAGTGTACGTGTCTCTTTCCGACAAGATGCTGTTCCGTTCAGGAAGCTCGATCATCAATGCGCAGGCTGAAGGTGTAGTAGGAAACGTTGCTAAAATCCTGAATGACTACAAGCAAATCGAAATCCTGGTTGAAGGACACACTGATAACGTTCCGTTCGCTAGCGAAAACCTGGTAGATAACTGGGATCTTAGTGTGAAACGCGCTACTTCAGTAGTTCGTCTTCTTCAGAAAAAATACGGAGTTGATCCTGCTCGTCTGACCGCCGGTGGCCGTGGTGAGTATGCGCCTAAAGCAAGCAACGCTACCAGCGCTGACAGAAGCGTGAACCGTCGTACAGAAATCATCATCACACCGAAGATGGATCAGTACTTCAACTTGTACACAGATCCGGATCAAAACAAATAATCCGGGCGACAAGTCAAAAAATAGTAAAAGGGATACCGTTGCCGGTATCCCTTTTACGTTTTCTTAAAAACTGAAAAAATACGCGCTCTGATCGGGTATATATTCCTATATTTGGGATATGTCAGTATATAGTTCGTGAGCGTATGCGCACGAAATAGTTTTTTTTTAATGCAGGATATAGTACATAATCTCGATGTGATTCATCAACGCATGAAAAATGCCTGTCTGCAAAGCGGCAGACCAGAGGATGCGGTGAGATTACTTCTGGCTACTAAAACTGTCAGCGAAGAAAATTTGCGGTTTGCTGTCGGGCAAGGGGAGGTGCTGTTGGGAGAAAACCGGGTGCAGGACGGCAGCCGCATGGCCGAGAAAATTAAGGATCTGCCCGTTGAGTGGCATTTTATCGGTCACTTGCAAACCAATAAAATCAAGGAGGTGTTACGCTGGGCTACCTGTATACAGTCGGTAGACAGGACGGATCTGGTGGAAAAACTGGATCAAAGGCTGCAGTTTGAACAGCGAAAGACCGATGTTTTTGTGCAGGTCAATACCTCTTACGAACCCAGTAAGTTTGGAGTTGAACCGGAAAAAGCACTTGATCTCATCCGTGAAGTGATGCGGTACGATACATTGAACCTGAAAGGACTGATGACAATCGGGCTTTTTTCTGCTGAGGCAGAACGGGTTCGTAAATGTTTCCAGGTGCTTGCCGGGATCAGGAACCAGGCACTTGAACTGGGATTCGAACACCTGGAACTGTCAATGGGCATGAGCGGGGACCTTGAAATTGCCATAGAAGAAGGTGCCACCATCATTCGAGTGGGTACCGCTATTTTCGGGCCGAGGGTTTATCCCGACTCTTTCTATTGGAACGAAGGAAGCGTGAAACCGACAGGAAATTCATCATAAGTTTGCATTCATTACTTAACCATCAAACTTTCTTTTATACTTTAATCTTCATAGCAAAATAATATTATGTCAAGTCAGAACGCGGAAATAATCCTCGACGATAAAAAATTTGAGTTCCCCACCCTCGAAGGCACGGAAGGAGAGAAGGCGATTGATATTGGTAAGCTCAGAGATTTAACCGGGTACATCACACTAGACAGCGGTTACAAGAACACTGGTGCGACGCAAAGCAGCATCACTTTCCTGGACGGAGAGAAGGGTGTTCTCCGGTATCGCGGGTATTCCATTGAAGACCTGGCGGAGAAGGCTACATTTTTGGAAGTAGCCTATCTGCTTATCTACGGAGAACTTCCGACGACCGAGCAGTATGCCCATTTCGAAAATGAAATCCGGACCCATACGCTGGTGAACGAGGACATGCGGAAGATCTTCGAAGGGTTTCCGGTGAATGCTCACCCAATGGGCGTTATTTCATCGCTCGTGAGCGCGATGAGTGCCTTCTACCCGGATTCTTACGACTCCAAGCAGCCCGATGCTACCAACCTGCATATTGTCCGGCTGCTTGCCAAGCTACCGACAATCGCTACGTGGTCATTTAAGAAATCGCAGGGGCACCCGGTCAACTATCCGAACAATGCGCTGGACTATTGCTCTAATTTCCTGCACATGATGTTTGCGTTGCCCGTTGATAAATATGAAGTTGATCCGGCAGTGTCCAAGGCGTTGAATAAACTGCTGATTCTACACGCCGATCACGAGCAGAACTGTTCGACATCGACCGTAAGGCTCGTGGGATCTTCCCAAGCCAACCTGTATACGTCAATTTCTGCCGGCATAGGGGCACTGTGGGGGCCGCTTCATGGCGGAGCTAACCAGGAGGTGATCGAAATGCTGGAAGATATCAAAGCAGACGGCGGCGATACCCAGAAATATATCGATATGGCGAAAGACAAGAACAGCGGGTTCCGGCTGTTCGGCTTTGGTCACAGGGTCTATAAGAATTTTGACCCGCGTGCGAAGATTATTAAGAAGGCTGCTGATGATGTCCTTGGTAAACTGGGTGTGAATGACCCGGTTCTGGACATTGCAAAGCGCCTGGAAAAAGCCGCACTGGAAGATGAATACTTCATCAAGCGCAAACTGTACCCCAATGTTGATTTCTATTCCGGGATTATTTACCGGGCACTGGGAATCCCAACCAATATGTTTACAGTAATGTTTGCCATTGGACGGCTTCCGGGATGGATTGCCCAATGGCAGGAAATGCGTGAAAACAAGGAGCCTATTGGACGGCCTAGGCAGATCTATACCGGGCCTGTACAGCGGGATTTCGTAGCGATAAACGACCGCAAGTAAGGGTTGTCGTTTCAGCGTATAGCAATAAAAAAGGGGGTGTTCCGTGTGAACCACCCCCTTTCCTTTGTGCCTGCTGTTTAATTGTCTATTTTGTAGCCGGTTTATCCGGTATTCAACCATTAATTTAATCGGAAATAGTGCAAATGGAACACTTCAGCGCCTCCACGGAAAAGGCGGACGTTTTCAGGAAGACAGAAGACTATATTACAAAGCTGGGCTTTTCTATAGCCGGTAAAGATGAAAACCGTCCGTGGGGCGGGTTTCTCGTGCTGGCGGAAAGCCAGGCGCCTGAGTTTGTGAATACTTTTTTTTCGCACCTGTCGATGAAGGATTTCGAAGGCTTTGATAAGCTTAGCCCGAAAATTCTGATTGTAGCGCCGGGAAAGCGCTTGTCATGGCAATATCACCACCGGAGGGCCGAAATATGGAAGGTAATCGGTGGGGATGCGGCTATCGTGGTGAGCGATACCGACGAAGAAACTCCGGAGCGGGCGCTGCCGCTGGGGACGGTTATCAGCCTGAAAAAAGGTGAGCGGCACCGGCTGATCGGAACCGATGGTTACGGAATTGTTGCCGAGATCTGGCAGCATACAGACGCGGCCAATCCCTCGGACGAATCGGATATAGTAAGAGTACAGGACGATTTCGGCCGGTAGGAGGGCAAAAGATGAGTTTTCCGGCCATTTACAATAGCCGGAAAACTCATCTTTTTTATATGGATTCCAGTATTCTCTCAAGAGAAACTTCGTAGCCGATTTTTTCCTTGAGCAGACTCACTGGTACTCTTTCCTGTTCCGTGGTGTCACGGTGCCGGATGGTTACCGTATCGTCTTCCATGGTCTGGTAGTCGACCGCAATGCAATATGGTGTGCCGATGAGGTCCTGGCGGGTATAACGTTTGCCGATAGCGGCATTGTCATCGTATACCGTTCTGAAAGATGATTTAAGCGATTTGACAATCTCCTGCGCCTTTTCGGCAAGCCCGTCTTTCTTAACCAGCGGCAGCACGGCGGCTTTCACCGGTGCAAGCGCCGGGTGAAGCTTGAGATATACCCTTTCCTTTTCGCCATCGGATTCTTTGGTGAAAGCATTACAGAAGACGGCCAGGAAAAGACGGTCCGCCCCGACAGATGTTTCGACCACGTAAGGGATATAGTTCTGATTGATTTCAGGGTCGAAGTACTGCTGTTTCTTTTTAGAAAGCTCCTGGTGGTTTTTCAGGTCAAAATCGGTTCTCGAATGGATCCCTTCGATTTCCCGGAAGCCAAACGGGAATTTGTATTCGATATCGACCGCTGCATTCGCGTAATGGGCGAGCTTTTCGTGGTCATGGTATTGCAGGCTTTCGGCGGGAAGCCCGATTGCCTTGTGAAACTTGAGCCGTTGTTCTTTCCAGGAAGCGTACCAATCCATTTCCGTCCCGGGGCGAACGAAGAATTGCATTTCCATTTGCTCAAATTCGCGCATCCGGAAGGTGAACTGCCTGGCTACGATTTCGTTCCGGAACGCTTTTCCGATCTGCGCAATCCCGAAGGGAACCTTCATCCGGCCGCTCTTCTGCACGTTCAGGAAGTTTACGAAGATACCCTGTGCCGTTTCCGGTCTCAGGTAAATCAGGCTGGCGTCTTCCGCAACAGAACCTACCTGCGTGCTGAACATAAGATTGAATTGCCGTACGTCCGTCCAGTTGGAAGTCTTTGAAATGGGGCAGACGATGCCTTCCGCAATGATGAGCTCCCGAACCCCGGCGAGATCTTCGGCGCCCAGTAAACGGCCCATTTCTGCAAGCAGCGCTGAAGCTTTCTCCTGCTGACCGGCGTTTGCATATTCCTCCGCTTTTCCTTCAAGCAGCTGGTCGGCCCGGTATCTTTTTTTAGAGTCCTTGTTGTCGATCATGGGGTCGTTGAAACCGTCCACGTGACCGGAAGCTTTCCAGGTAAGCGGGTGCATGAAAATGGAGGCATCAATGCCGACAATATTGTCATGAAGCTGGGTCATTGCCTTCCACCATACACTTTTCAGGCTGTTTTTAAGTTCAACGCCATTCTGGCCGTAATCGTAAACGGCCTGAAGTCCGTCGTAAATTTCCGATGAAGGGAAAACAAACCCATATTCCTTGGCGTGCGAAATGATGTCCTGCAGAGAAGTAGACGGAGCCGATGACATAATCTAAAAACTTAAGTAACAGTGATGGTATCTCTTTCCAATAAGGCCATACCTTGCCTCAAACGAGGTGCAAAGCTAATGATTTTTGTGCACTATTGCTTGCTATACCCGAAACGAAGCAGCATTGAGAAATACCTCAGAAAAAGGGCAAAAAGTGAGGTATGCTCAAGGTTGCTAATTGCGGCTGCGGTCACTAAGTTTGAAACCGTCGAAGGGGCTTTTAATCGCTATCGGGATGTGGCATCGTATGTTGGGTTATCTCCAGGATTTTTTTTCGGTTTCGCCCCGGGAAGCCCGGGGAATCGTGGGTATGACGGTTTTTTCAGGACTGTTGCTGGTGTTCCCGGCTTTCCTGAAGCACCAGCTCTACAGGCAGACGCCGGAAGAAGCGGACCGGGAGCGCCTGCGGCTCGACAGTGCGCTCCGGGTTTTCATCGGAGAGCGGCAGCCGGTCCATCAGCCGGCGGAGCCACGTGGCGGTCCGGCTGCCAATGTCCGTGCTCCGGCCCCTTTTGACCCAAATGTTGCGACTGACTCTGTGCTGGCCGGAGCTGGCATTCCCTTTTTCCTTGTGCGGCGAATTATCAGTTATCGTGAGAAGGGCGGGAGCTTCCGGAACAAAGAAGATCTGAAGCGTATATACGGCTTTCCGGACAGTCTGTTTAAAAGGGTTGCGCCTTTTGTCGTGATAACGGGTACCAAGGACAGGAAGCCGGAACAGGGGCGGGAAGGACGTATTCCCCCGGTTTTGGTGCCTTTTGATATCAATAAAGCTGACACCGTCCTGCTTCAGAAACTGAAGGGTATTGGCTCGGCACGCGCCAGGACGATTGTGAATTACCGCAATGCATTGGGCGGTTTTCATAGCGCCAGCCAGTTTGAGGAAATCTTTGGCCTGGATTCTGTAGCGCTGGGTTCTCTGTACAAGTATGCGCGCATTCTGAGCCCGCCGTCGCAAATTGCAATTAATGCCATAACGTTCGAAGAGTTGGCAAGACACCCGTATCTTCGGCGGAACCGCAAGTCGGCGTCGGCAATTGTCCGGTACCGGGAGCAGCACGGGCCGTTTGCCTCGACCGCTGATCTCAGTAAGATCATCGGGGTACCTCCGGCGATTGCTGCACAACTGTTTCCCTATCTTGACTTCCGGGCGGCCAGTGAAACCGGAGTAGATTAATCAGGGCCGAACAGGCGGCTTGCGTCGTATTTAAGCGAAAACAGGGGGCCTGTAAAGTTATTTTTCCGTTGGGCACAAATGATACCAAAACTATTTTAGCTTCGGGTATCTTCGTAAGAACATTTGAAATATTTAATACTTCAACCTATGTTAGTTACCACAACACCCAACGTCGAGGGGAAAAAAATTGTCAGTTATGTCGGTTTGGTGAATGGCGAAGCCATAATCGGCGCCAATATTGTAAAAGACTTTTTTGCCGGGATCCGTGATGTCGTAGGCGGTCGGGCCGGAGCATACGAGCAAGGCCTTCGGGAAGCGAAAAGTATTGCCGTCAAGGAAATGGTAGAACAGGCGCAACGCCTCGGAGCCAACGCCATCATAGGGGTGGATCTTGACTACGAAACCATCGGCGCAAACGGATCTATGCTAATGGTGAGTGCTAACGGTACTGCCGTCCAGATTGAGTAATGTTCAGTGATCTGATTTTGCAACCGGTACGGGGTCGTCGCCAAGCAGCAGTGCCACGGCTTCCCCGCCTTTTATCTGATCAGCAATGATGCGGGCAATGGCCATATAAGGTACAAACAATATCATGCCGGAAGCGCCCCAGATAAGGCCGCCGGCAAAAATGGCGATCAGTGTGCTTAAAGTGCTCAGGTTGATTCTTTTGCTAACGGCCCAGGGAAATATCAGGTTAGCTTCAAGATATTGCACGAAGGCGTAAATGGCCACAACGCCGATAGGGTAGTAGATGGAATCGTAAAGCGTCCATGAAACGACGATCGGAAGCAATGCGCCGATCATAATGCCGATGTAGGGAATAAATGTCAGGATGGATGCTACAAAGCCGAAAAAGAGGGCATTGGGAATCCCAAGGATCAGCAGGCCGACGCTGTTCAGAATGCCGACGATCAGGTAAACCGTGGCCATCCCTTTGATAAATTGGGCATAGGAACTCACTGCTTCGTGAAGAATTCCTTTCAACCGGCCTTTGAGGTCTTTGGGTACCAGCAGCTCAACCACGTGCACGAGCCGCTCCCTGCTGTAAAGAATCAGGAAGCTGTAAACGGGGATGATAATGAGAAGGACAGTACCGGACAAGGAAGCTTTGATGGTATTTCTAACAAACTGGAAAATCGACTGGATGGAACTTTCCACACCCTGAAGGGCCCAGATACGCCATTTCCCTTTTTCTATTCCGAATGTGTTCTCGCTGTAGGCCATGATGTCATTGGCCAACTCCAGTAACTTCAGCTGCAGATCCGGGAAATATTCGCGCAGGCTGATGACCTGCAACACAAGTAGTGTAATCAGGAAGCCGATCGGCACCATCAGCGTGAGCAAACTCAGGAGAATGGCGAAGGCCCGCCCCATTTTTTTCCGCTCAAGCCATGCGCAGACCGGGTAGAGCAGCATTGCAATAAAGAGTCCGAAACTAAGAGGTACCAGGACGCTACTAGCCAGGTACAAAATCAACCCGCTGCATAAAATGAGCAGCAGAGTTTGAAGCAGTCGATTGTTTAACATCAACAAAAAGCGAATTCGGACAGGCTAAAAGACGAGAAAACGTTTGGAAATACGAAGCCTATGCTGGGGTCGGTCCGTCTTTTTTGCCGGAAATGTTGTTCAAAAGGTCCCGAAGGAACTTGTCGGCATCGGGGAAATTGGTTTTCAGAGTTTCAGCTCCTTTGGTTTTCAACTCCTCAAAATACTCGGGGGCTTTGTCCAGTGCTTCTTCGGCCTCACCTTTCAGCTCCCCGGCCTTTGTTTTCAGGTCTTCGAGCAGTTTTTCTCCGTCCTCGGTTTGCAGGTATTTATGTAGGGCAACGCCTGCAGCGGCTCCTATAATGAATGTTGCCAAATGCTTTGAATTAAGGCTCATGGTCTTTATCCCGGTTAAGTGAAACAACATGATTGATTCATAAAAATAGCAAGAATATCGGGAAAAAGGATGTTCGGCAGCGGACTTTATGAGGGGCGGTTGTTCAACCGTCAATGCGACTGCAAGGCTGCCAACAGGGCTTCTTCCACATTTCCGGCAGCGAGTAGTTCTTTCACGCGGATATGAAGAAGTTCGTTGAAGTTTTCACATACGCCGTTGGTCTGATTCCGGAGCTCCTGAACAATGGGGTCGAAACGGTATTGTTTTACAGCATCTGCCGCAGGATACAACTGTAAACTTCCCAACATTCCCAGGTCATTGCCGGTCAGAATGGCCGAACGTTGTACCGATAAAGGCAGGGCGTCTATTCCAATCCCCAACACGGGCCTGGGTACTTCAAATAGCGTATTTTTGTCACTTAAATTATACCAGTTTCCTCCCGATCGCCCCACCCAACTGGTTTTTAAAGGGTCTATCTGGCCTTTGCTGTCCAGGATTTTTTCCGAAAAATGCGCCATCACTACCTCCGCAACTACCAGTGACATCGTACCTTTCTCGATAATTTCAAGTGTTCTGCATTCGAGTTGAATGAGCGATTCGGCGACCCTGGGTGGTCGCACCAAACTGGCGGGTAACGCAGTAAATCCTGCTTTTTGAAACTCATTGACGCCGCGGTCGTAGACGGATGAGGCGAGCGAAACCTGTTGCACCATGTCCGCGTCTACCAGGTTCACCACTGCTTCGGGTATTTCCTTCAGGTTGAGTATGGTGTCTTTTTCGCTGCTATCTCCGCTTCTCCGGTTAGGGGCGAAGGCCAGTATGGGCGGATCGATCCCCATGTAGTTAAAAAAACTAAAGGGACTCAGGTTTACCCGGCTCTCGTTGTCAATTGTACTCACCAGGGCGATCGGCCGCGGTGCAACCGAGTTGACCATGTAGCGGTAGAATGCGCGGGATTCTGTCTTAGCCGGGTCAACTGACTTCATGGGTCGGAAAAACTACCAGGTTACAAAAGATAAGCCCCTTCTTTACCGGGATCACTCAGAATTACCTGGATATGTTCGTTGATGGTAGTGCTCAGCGAATATCCTACATAATCTGCCGATACCGGGTACAGCCTGTGGCTCCGGTCGACTACGACCGCCACCTGGAGCTTTCTGACTCCTTTCTGTAAAAAGGGCTGCAACGAAAAAGTCATGGTACGGGCAGTGTTCAGAACTACATCGGCCACCACCACCACATGGTCCTCCAAAACGACTTCGTCGTCATCGCCGAACTCAATATAGCTTTGTTTGGGCGCATGAATATCGAAGCGAAGCTCAATCAGTTTCACCCCCAGAGGGGAAATCCGGTTGAGCTCGGCAGACAAACGTTTGGCGAATTCATACCCTTCTCCCACGATACCGGCAATGACAATTTCCGTTTCGGTAAAATTCCGCTCGTATATCTCGTACGCCATCCTTCTGATCTTCTGTCCGATCTGAACGGGCGTCAGGATTCTGTGCGCTTCCTCTATTGGTGACATATCTGATTCCTTTGCTGCAAATTACTGAAAAAATTGACAATCCAACGCGCTGCGGCACTTTCATCGGTTGTCTGACGAAGGCTTTCTATGGCCGCTTTTACCTTCTCCGAGCCTATTCGCTCCTCCCTGATCTCCATTAGCGCCTGGTCGTATTCGCGCGTGAATTCCGGGTGGGCCTGGATGCCTATCATCGTCTCGCCCACACCGATCATTGCATTGGGGCAACCAGGTGCCGAAGCCAGGCGAACGCCGCCTTCCGGAAGCGATATCACCTGGTCCTGGCACATCATCAGCAAGCTGACAGTGCCTTTTTCGGGCTGCATCCAGGATTCCCGGGACAACACGGTAAACGTATGAACACCCACACACCAACCCGCGTCCGCCCTGTGGACTATCCCGCCCAATGCAAAACCAAGCATCTGGTGACCGAAACAGACACCTACATATGGGATTTTATCTTCTCTCAATGTTCTAACGAAAGCGGAGAGCCTGTGAATCCAGGGAACATCGTCATAAACTGAAAACGAGGAGCCGGTACAGATATAACCGTCGCATTCGGAGGGGTTTTCGGGGAACCGGTCATTGATCACGTCATAAAATCTGAAGCTGATCAGATCAGGGCCAAACAGTTTCGGAAACATATCCCTGTAGTCGCCGTGTACCGGCCGGAGTTCCGCGCGCACATGATCGCATTCGAGAAGCCCTATCGTTAGTTTTTTCACGCGTATCCGCTTTAAAATCTCAGATTCGTCAGGTCGGCAAGTTCAATATCCTTCCCTTTTTGCCGCAAAATAATTTTATTGGTCCTGATTGTGTCCAGAACTTGTATAAAGGCGGCATCTTTCGGCAGGTAAAGATTGGTAAGCTGTGCATCCTGCACGGAATGAGAGAAAAAAGTTCTACCCATTTCATTGAAAGGCTGGATACGCGGGGCCCCGTAAAATACGGTGTCTCCCGGTTGATAATGATTTTTAATTTTCTGGGCGGCCAGGTAGTAGGGGTTTCGTGGGCGCGGTTCACTGAAATACCCGTATTTGAGCGAACGGTCCTGGAAAAATTCCCGGAGTCTTAAGGTAACAAAACCCAGCTGCACAAGCATTACTACTGCAATCAACGATTTGAAGTCGGCTTTCAGGGTGTAAATATATTGGGCGAGCAAAGCCAGGAAAATAATCACATAGGGAAACGAAAAGCCGGAGTAGCGTTGGGTAAGGCCAAAAGTATGGCCGCTTTTGAATGCAAATGCAATGAGGAAAAAGGTAGGTACCAACGCCATGATATACAGCAGCCAGAGACGTTTTTTCTCTTGTTGCCCGGCCCGTTTGTGAACTGCCGGGAACAGGGTGATGATCAGCATCGCCACGGAAAAGACGACAAACTGAAGTTTATTCCGGGAGTAAAATAGGATGGGGGCAAACGCGACGGCCGCCAGGATAAGGCTCCGCAGCCGGAGCGATAGCGTGTGCATTACCCGGCTATGGTAGAGGAAAATGAGTACCAGACCGGCGAGAAAAGCCACAATGAGGTTCTTTTTTCCAACCAGGGCCTCACTGAGGCCATTGGTGAAAATCAGCAGATCGCTGAAAATCGGGATTGATTTCGCAGCGACGTTGGCAGGAGTGGCCGGCAAGACGGTGCCGTATGGATTGTTGTACGGCATGGTTTCTGCTACTCTTTTGTATTCTTTCGCCTGGTAGTCCAGCGTATGCAGGGTCCACTGCCCTCCGCCCAGCGTGAGCCACCAGGCAAGGCCTGAAATGGCGATAAGCCCTGCCAGCGCCAGGCGCAGCCAGGATTTTGCTTTCAGGAAGAAAAGCGCGTACAAGCCATGTCCGAGAAATACAGATACGGTCAGGAAATGGGTAAGCGGACAAAGAAAAGACGCGGCAATATAGCCGGCATAGTCGCCATAACTTCTTTTTCCCTGGTTTTCATTTTCCACGATCCGCAGCAAATAGTAAGTGCTTAGCAGCGTGAGATAAAATGTGAGGGAGTAATTCCGTGCCTGGTGACTGTAAGCGATAAAAAACGGTTCAATTGCTACAATAAACGCAGCAATTAACGCGGTCTTTTCGGAAAAGTATTTCCTGGCAAAATGATAGGTCAAAAGAATAATCAACACGCTGAATACCGCTGAAAGCGACCGTGCCGAAAAGTCCGAAAGGCCGAAGACATCCATCCACAGGTGAAGTGCCAGGTAGTAAAACGGGCTGTTGCCGATGTCACTCCGGGTCATAGCCTCGTAATAGTCCGCCAGCGATTTGGGTTTCCAGAAATCTGCCGGAGTAAACGAAGGTTTGCTGAAAACATCTTTTTGGTTGGCCCCTTCCAGGACAATTCCCTGGCTGACGACCATGCTGCTTTTTTCATCGAAAAAAATACTGAACGTATCGAGGCGATAAAACCTCAGGAAGGTTCCGAGCAACATAATACCGATCAGGAGAAAAAGCGACCGGGAAGATGAAAAAGATGTGCGCATTTGTTTTTTGAATCGCATGAACAAAGTACCAAATCTAGTAATTTATCCCTACTAAAGCTTAAGAATGGTAAGTTCAACCCGACGGTTTTGTCGTCTGCCTTCTTCGGTCAGATTGTGGGTTACGGGCCTTGTGGCGCCCCAGGCTTTCAGGTTGATCCGGCTTGCTGCTACTCCGCCCGATAGCAAAAATTGTTTGACGGCCTTCACCCGTTCTTCGGAAAGCAACAGGTTTTTTTCTGCGTCGCCCTGGTTGTCGGTATGACCTTCCAACAGGATTTCCATAGTCGGGTATTCCTGCATTACCAGCAGTAATTTGCCGAGCTGCTCCACCGAACCCGAGTCAAGTTCAGCGCTGCTCTGCTTAAAACGGACCTGGTCCAGCGGGAGGCGCTGTCCGCTCCGGATCGGGGTCAATTCGATATTTTTTGACAGGTGTGTTGTGGACTTCCCGGTGAGCAAGGGCTCCTCAAAAGCAAAATATCCGGGGCTTTTTGCGTATAGCGTTAAAACACTGTCAAAAGGAACGAGGAGCCCGTATTCGCCATTTTCAAATCCAGCTCCCGTACGGTCCGGTTCTTTTCCGTTGGTCCATACTGTCCCGGAGATCGGTTTTCCGGTTTCCCTGTCGGTGATTTTGCCTGAAAGCGCCAGGAGCTGGAGGGGTTGAACCGAAGGGTAAAGCTCAATACGGTAAAGGTCATCTGACTGACTGGCCGCATTATACGAGCTCATATAGGCATACCGGCCTGAAGCAGGAATTGTAAAAAAGCTGTCCCAGCCGGATGAATTGATCGCGGGGCCCAGATTTTGAGGTTTCGACCAATTGGTCCAGGTATGGTCCAGCCGACGGGTTACGAAGATATCACCTCCGCCAAAGCCGCGATGACCGGAAGAAGTAAAGTAAAGGGTCTTGTTGTCTGCGGCGAGAAACGGAGCGCCTTCATAGTCGGCCGTATTGATGGTCTTGCCGAGATTGACAGGAGCGCTCCAACTGTCAGCACTTTTCTTGAAACTCACGTACAGGTCTTTATGACCTTCGGTGTCACGCCGTTGTACCGATAAGATCAGCACATTTTCATCCGGGGAGACTGCCATCTCGGTATTTTTAGGCCGGATGTCGTTGTAATGGTCCTCGACTTGAAACGAGGCGGGGAAAGACCAACCGTTTTTGGTCCATTGAGATTTCGAAAAGCCTTCTATCATGCTTCCGTCGGGACGGTAGGCGTTCAGCAGGTAGAGCGTCTTCCCGTTTGCCGAAACACCCAGTACGGCGTTATCGCCACCGTTGTTGATAGGCGGTCCTATGTTTTTTGCATTTTCCCATTGTCCGTTGGAGCGAAGGACCGAAAACCAGACATCCTGTTTGGTCGGGCTGCCGATATTGTCGGGGTGCTCCCGTGTAAAGTACAGAGTCTGGCCGTCGGCGGCAATTACCGGGGCAATTTCCCTGCTTTCGGAATTAATGGCTTTCGAAAGCGGTGATTTGCTGAGACTGGCCGGATAGTCGGGCGCAAGGTCGACTTCAATTTTTACAGGGTCCTCGGAATCAGACAAGCCGACAGCGTCTATCTGGTTAAATCCGAGGATGCGCGATGGATTGAGTACAATTTTGAGGGCATTGATGCGAACGTTATCCGGGATTTTCGGAAAAAGCCTGAGCAATCTCGCCGCCTGGTGCCCCCGCTCAAACCGGGCGGCTTCCCCGACCGGGTATTCTTTCCCGGTTACATCATATAACAGCACGCGCACCAGTGCGCCGGGGTTATAATTTTCGGCAATAACTACCTGTTTGGGATGGATTGCTTTGGAAAACGCAACTTTTACCCATTCTTCGGCATTGCCGTCGGCAGTGGCAGGGCTCCAGGCGCAGGGGCTGTTCCCGGAAGAGGGGAGCTTATCAGGCGGCCCGAGAAGCTGAACGGCACGGTATTGCTGACCGTACTGGCCCGGCCGGTATTCCGAAGAAAACCCGAGCAGCCGGTGCCCCCATAACACTTCCTGTCCGACGGAGAGCGTGATACTTCCGACGGACAGGAAAATGATGAGGGTAACGATCTGAAAACGCAAAGCCTTGATCAAATAAGGCCAAACGGGTAAATCCTTCTGTAACTTTTTTACAAAATCGTTTCAGGAAGGCGGCGCACCTGGCAACTGAATTACCTCGCTGGCGTAATGGTAATGTTTCGGTAGTCTACCGCGCCGTGGTCGCCCTGGATCATAAGCGGACCCGGCGCGCCTTCATTGCTGTCGAGTGCTCCCCCGGTAACACCCGGAATTTCCTGAGGATGAATAATGGTCACGCCGTTTAAAGCGACCGTTACCAGTCTGCCCACGAGGGTGATATCAAGGGACTGCCATTCGCCGGCAGGTTTGGCCGGAAGGGTAATCGGTGTAAGGAAACCGTAAATAGCGCCCAGCTGATCGTATTCTGGCTCCATTCCGTGACTATCGGTCACCTGGATCTCATAACGCCCGCGAAGGTACACGCCGCTGTTGCTGCCTTTAGGGATCCTGAATTCCACGTGCAGCTTGAAATCTTCGAATGTGGCCTCTGTCGCTATATTGGCGCCGGATTTAGGGTTGCTCAGCACACCGTCTTTTACAACCCAGTTGTTATTCTTGCCCAATGCTTTCCAGCCGGCAAACGAGTTAGCCTTTATCAACGGTATAGGTTGCCCCCAATTCGGCTCGCCCGACTTCCTGAGTTTCGGCGCCCGCTGACCGGTCCATTGAAAGGTCTCACCCTCAGCCGAAACCAGGGTCCCGGAGATTTTGTCACCATTCACTTTCCCTGAAACTTTGATTTCGGAGTTGCCCTTTTCCCATTGGGTCGGTATAGAAAAATTGAAGCTCCCGTCTTTAAAATGTATCTGTGAAACCGGACGAGCGCTTCCGGACGTACCTACGAACTGCCCTACCAATGTATTATATCCCGAATGACGTACTTCCAGCCACGAGGGTAGCGGAGTGCCTTTCACATCCACGGTAATGTCCCATCTGCCTTCTATGGGAGGCTTGGGTGCCGCCGCGAAACTGAAAGAAAGCAAACCCGCGATAAACAGGGTCAACAGGCTGAGTCTGGTTGTAATATTCTTCATCTGCATAAAATAGATTTGAGCCGCTGTGGGCCAGGTTGATTGGTTTTCGGGATTTCACCGCTTGCCGGGCCGTAAATTCCCTGAATATGCAAATATAAGAATTACGGGCTAAATGAGCCCTTGTGAAAGATTGCTGAAACGATGCAGAAAGAATTTTAAGGCTGTACTTTCCGATCCTTGCCGAAATATAACTTTTGCCCGGCAAAACCGGATAATCGTTCGAAGTTCACTAACTTTGGTTATCCGCCCCGGTATGCTGTATGCGATTCCGGCGCTTGTCAATCTCTGTTGTAGTTGCCCGAAGCCAATGCGACACCCCGGTTTTTTTTCGGCCTGTTTTGTCTTCCTTTTTTCGGGAATTGTCTCTGCGCAGTCTTTCCGGAAATGTGAGGAGCTACTGGCCGAAGCGCAGCAGGGTTTGAATCAGGCTTTTGAACAAAACGACCTCTCAAAACTTAAGTCAAGGGCTTACCTCCGAAAGCTTCACAAGCTGAGAAAGGCATATTCGGCCTACCACAGGGCTTATTTTGACGAAGGCGACTCCGTAGCAAAGGCCAACAACGAGGCTGTGCTACTGTTCCTGGGCAGGCAATATGGTAAGGCTTTCCATCAGCTTTCAATGGTTAGAGACCCCGTACCTCTACTCGAATATCACAAAGGATTGAGCCTTCTGGGGCAGGGAGACTACCGCCGGGCGGCAGGCCTGCTTCAAAAAAGCGCTCAGGAAAACGCATCTTTAAATGCACTGGTTGCCTTGGGGAAACTGCCTGAACCGGCGGATGGGCTGGCGTTGGCACGCCGGTACGGCGGCAGTCAGGCGAAGGGTGCTTATAACGCTGCGATCCTGCTGGAGCGGGCAGGCGAGAAAGAAAAAGCCAGGACGTACCTTGACCGCGCTGCCGGGCAAAGTGAGAGCGCCTGGTACAGGATCAGGCGTGCCGATTTGCTGATGGAACTCGGACTTACAGCGCAGGCCGCTGCAGATTTTGAAGCTTTCGGAAGAAAAATGCCCGGCGGAACTGTCAGGATGGCAAATGCGTATATGGTTCTCGGGCAATATGAACAGGCAAAAGCCTTGTTTGATGCTTACCTGAAATCAGGAGACCAGCATTACCGGGCCGAAGCCAGCCTGGGTATTGCGAACTCGATGTATAGCCTTGGTGAATATGAAACGGCCAGAAACTATTATGAAAGGGCGGCTACGCATACTTCCACCAGGATCGGGGGGATATGCGGTTTGGGAAACATCGCGTTAGTCGAAAACAGGTATGCCCAGGCAAGGAAACTTTGGGAGCTGGTTTTGTCCAGGGATTCGACCAACCGGTCTGCGTTACGTGGCAGAGCGATATCGTTATACGGGGTAGGCGATTATGATGGGGCGCTTCGGGGTTTTGAAGCCTTGGTTGGCGAAGCGGATATGCCGGCAGCCATCCGGGCCGATTTGCTGGTGTGTCGCGGTTATTCTTACTACAACACCGGCCAGCCTGAAAAAGCGGCCCGGGATTTTCAACAGGCCATCAAGATTGATCCGTCCTGGTTTGAAGCGCATGCCGGATTGGGGATGATCGCCATTGACCGGCGAAAGTACCCGGAAGCCGGTAAACATTTGCTTGCGGCACTGGCTTATGAAAAGAAAAATGACCGGCTTTGGACCAACTATGGAAATTTGCTGATGCATTTTGATATGTATGACAAGGCCTTTTCGGTATTTAAAACTGCCTCCGAGCTTAATCCTAACAGTCTGAACGCCCAAAACGGGAGAGGGATCACTTTGCTGGAAAGGGACCTGCTGCCGGAATCGAAAGCGCTTTTCGATAGTTTGGTGAAGACCAACCCCGGAAAATCGTTTTTGCTTAACAACCGCGGTATTGTAAGTGCCTATCTTGGTAACCGTGCGAGTCAACGGGAAGAGGCCGCAGTGGCAAACAAGAGTTACACCAGGGCGCAAAACGATTTCGAGGCTGCTATGGCATCTGCGCCGGAAAAGAAGTTCTACAACGTGAATAAAGGTAATGTGCTGCGGTACTGGCAACAATACGAGGATGCCCGCGACAGTTATCAATCGTATCAGGACAAAAGTGCGCTCAACAACACAGCGGTGCTCCTGGCGGGTTTGGAGCGGCTGAAAGACGCCAAATATTATATGGGCGTTGCGCTTCAGATTGACTCTACGCATAGAGCATTTCAATACAACATGAACCTCCTGGCGAACGGCCGATCGAAAGAAACGGCGAAATTTGTAGCCTCGGCCCGTGATGACGGCCCCTATTCGGAAATAAGCCTGAAGTACAGCCTGGATGGCTACGTAACCATCTACCTGTACGATTACCTGTATGAGCGGATCCTGTTCAAAGGGCGTCATCAGGCAGAATTGCCCCGTGTTGCATTCACGGACGACTACCTTATCCCGGAATTTGATTTTTCATTCCTCCCGTATAGCCCGAAAGAAAAGCAGACCAACGTAAAGAAAAGGTCAGTACGAATGCCGCGGACAAAAGGAAAACGCTCCCGAAGCGGAACGCAATGTCCGGTTTTTTAAGCAGGTATGAGCCGTGAGGTTTGGGGTTTGAGCCTGCACTCAGGTTGATGTGAGTTTGAGCCGATATTGCGCCCCTCATACTTACAATTCACCCTCATACCTCATATCTCACCCCTCACCCCTAATGTGACGGCAAAAGCAAAAAAAGCATTACGAAAAAAAGCACCAGCCAGAGGGCGCCGATAAAGTGCCAGTAGATACTGAGAAGCCTGATGCGGATCAGGTTAGGCCCGTTTACACTGTAGACGAAGGCATCTATATAAGAATTGTTCCTGATAGCTTCTGTGAGCAAGATGCCCAGGAAAGCAAGCCCGCCGAGAATATGAAGAAAATGAAGCCCGGTTATAAGGTAAATAAACGACAGCGACGAACGGTCTGAAACAGCGTCTGCAAGCTCGAAAAGCTCAAGCCAGCCAATGGCCTGGGTGGTAATGAAAATAACTCCCAATACAAAAGTGAGCGCCAGGCAAACCCGGTAGTGCTTGAAACGTTCTGTTTTGAAGGCCAGTACCGCTTCAAAAAGCGTGACGCTACTGGAAAAAATCAGAAGAGAGCTGAGCCAGAATGCCCCCGGCATAGAGAGCTCTTCCCAGCCGATAGATTCCTTTCTGAAAAAAGATATAATGACCAGCGAAAGGAAAAGAAGCGAGCTCCCGGCAAGCCCGAGCCACATCATAAACTGATAGGGCTCCCGCTTACGGGCATGTAATCCATCCTTTAATTGGGTTGAAGAATTGGCTGGCACTTTACGCTGCTAAGAAACAATTGCTGATCAAAATTAATTTAATTCTCCTTGCCAAACGAAACAGTTTTTGAATTTATTGCGCATCGTTTCAAGATTCTGGAAAATCCCGTAAACCGACGATCCCGATCCGCTCATGCTCGCATAAAGAGCGCCGGCGTCATATAGTCGGTTTTTTATTATCGCAAGTTCGGGGTGGGCCTGGAATACCGATTTTTCGAAGTCATTGACTACGTTGTCCTTCCAGCCGGATATTGGCCCGGCCAACGCTTCACGAAGGTCGAGGGGAGGGATGGCCGGCGTTACGCCGGCGTAAGCTGCCGGTGTAGAAACGTGAATGCCCGGGTTGACCAGGAAGAGCTGCAGGCCTTTTAACGAAAGGCCGATCTCTTCAAAGCGGTCCCCTTTTTCGTAGCAATACATGGGTACGTTCCGCACAAAAAAGGCGCAGTCACTTCCCAGCTGGCGTGCATAGTCTTCTTGCTGATCAGCAGACAGGCGAAGATTCAGCATGTCATTCAGCATCCCGATCATGAATGCGGCGTCTGCAGACCCGCCGCCCAGCCCGGCGCCAATCGGGATTCCCTTCAATAAAAAAACCGACAAGGGTGGCACGCGGTGATCTTTCGCCAGAAGGTTAATGGCTTTTGATACCAGGTTTACTTCGCTTTCACGAATGCCCTGTCCAACGGTTTTAAAAGCGGCTTTCTGAGCAGGAATTGCCTCGAGCGCGTCTGATAACCCGATAGGATAAAAGCAGGACGCCAGATCATGGTAGCCGTCGGGCCGCTTCCGGAGGATATTCAATCCTATGTTGATCTTGGCGTTCGGAAATGTAAGCACCTTGAAATAAGCTTCTGGTTAAATCTGACCGGAAAGAAGTTACTGGTCCCACTGCCAGTCGTTTCCGAGTATCAGTGGTTCCTTGAGATGCTGTTGGATCATAAGGTCGCGGACTTCGGTTGACGATAGCCGCTGTGCGGGAAGCTGTCTGCTCGACGCCAGGGCGTAGAGATACATCGATACGATCCGAACTGTTTTTTCCACCTCCGTGCGGTTTACCAGGTCAAAGTTGTCGCAGTCTGCGTGGTAACAGTAACTCACTTTGGGCGGCAAAGATCCCGCGAAAGCCAAAACCGGGATGCCATTCAGCATAAAGGGCTGATGATCGGAATGGAGCCCGGCACTGTTGTTGATCGTGTTTTTATAGGTGGTGTCAAACCTGGCTGCCTGCTCGCCGATATTCTTAAAAAACGACTCCGTTTCCGGGCGTCCGTAAGAGATGGTTCCGTTGGCGTTGTTGGTCATATCCAGGTTGATCATGTAACCGATTTCCTGTAGCTGGTTGCGGCGTATGGCTTCTCTGACATAGTGTCTTGAGCCGAGAAGCCCTTGTTCTTCGCCCATGAACAGGACGAACTCGATGGTCTTTTCCGGCTTGATTTTTAATTTCTGGAAAGTTCGGGCGATGTCGAGAACGGAAAACGACCCGATTCCATTATCGATGGCCCCGGTGGCCAGGTCCCAAGAATCAAGGTGGCCACCAATAACGATTTTCTCTTTGGATTTCCCTTTCAGTGTGGCAATTACATTGCGCGCCTGTGTTTTTCGGGAAGTGTTCTGCATGTCAATCTCTGCAACCAGCGGCTTTTCTGTTTCCGCCCAGGCCCGCAGTTCCTTCCCGCTATGGCTGGAAATGCAGACTGCCGGAATTGAGATCAGCGCTCCTGATATAGAGGCGGTCCCGGTAAGCAGCGTTTCTCCGGGAGCGCTGTTGATGAAAATAATTGCCATTGCACCGTACCGGATGGCCAGTGCAGTTTTTTCCGAACGGTGAATGTTGGTCTTGCCCGGCGCTCCGGCCAAATGAAGGTTAACCAGGGCTACTTTACCGGAAATCTTGTCTTTTAATGCTTCAAAATCTTCCGCCAGCCCATTCCCTGCGTCCACAATTTCACCTTTCACCTGGGCAGATACGGGCGAAAAGGCCAGCGCTGTCACAGGGACTTCCCGGTAGTTATCGCTTGCCCGGGGCGCGATGCTCAGACTTACCGTATCTCTCGACCACGCTTCGACTTCAAAAGCCTGGTACCTGACATCTTTGAACCCGAAGGACTTAAAAAGGTTGAATGCATACTCTTCGGCATGGCTGCCGTTGGCGCTGCCGGTCAGCCGGTGCCCGACGGTCTTAACCGCGTTCTGAAGCGATTCGTATACTTTGGAATTTTTGGAAACCTCCTCGTCAATCTTTCGGAAAGCCGATTCGTTTTGACTTTTGCAGGGGAAAATTCCCCCGAAGGACGCGGCAAGTAGTAGTAATAGTCTTTTCATGAAAGCTTTCCTTAATCGAGTTGTGAAATCCGACTATTCAGCGTGTGCAGATATCAGGAGGGTATTTATTAATTGATCTTCAGCTAGTAAACGAAATCTCCGTATTCACTGTGAATAGAAACCTGTTTGGTAGGGAAGGGCTCCACCCGGCCTATCACTTGCGCTTCAATTCCAAAAGACTTCGATAGTTGTATGGCTTCCCCGGCAATCTTTTCCGGAAGATACAACTCCAATCGGTGACCCATGTTGAATACTTTGTACATTTCTTTCCAGTCGGTTTTGCTCTCACTTTGAATAAGACGGAAAAGAGGAGGAACGGGTAACAGATTATTTTTGATAATGTGCAAATTTTCGACGAAATGAAGAATTTTGGTTTGCGCGCCGCCGCTGCAATGTACCATCCCGTGGATGTCGCTCCGGTGTGCTTCCAGCAATGCTTTCACAAACGGAGCATAGGTCCGGGTGGGGGATAAGATAAGCTTTCCGACATCGAGGTCACAGCCTTCCACCGGGTCGGTCAGTTTTTTAGAGCCGGCGTAAACCAATGTTTCGTCAATTTCTCCGTCAAAGCTTTCAGGATATTTTCCGGCAAGATATTTCGCGAGAACATCATGGCGGGCGGAAGTAAGCCCGTTGCTGCCCATACCGCCATTGTACTCTTTTTCATAGGTCGCCTGACCGTAAGAGGAAAGGCCTACGATAACGTCGCCCGCCTGAATGCGCGCGTTGTCAACTACTTCGCTTCTGCGCATCCGCGCTACCACTGTGCTGTTTACGGTTACGGTTCGAACCAGGTCGCCGACATCAGCCGTTTCGCCGCCGGTACTCCGGATGTCCACGCCGTGGTTTCTGAGCATTTCCAGCACTTCTTCGGTACCGTTGATGATTTCGGCAATGACTTCTCCCGGTATCCGGTTTTTATTCCGGTCTATGGTAGAAGAAAGAAGCATTGGCCCGACAGCCCCGACACAGAGCAGGTCATCGGTATTCATGACGATGGCATCCTGGGCGATTCCGCGCCAAACCGAGAGATCGCCGGTTTCTTTCCAGTACAGGTAGGCCAGGGAAGTTTTCGTCCCTGCCCCGTCTGCATGCATGATGGTGCAATAGTCGGGATCCCCCGTCAGCGTATCGGCCACGATTTTGCAAAAAGCCTTTGGGAATAACCCTTTGTCAAGCTTCTCGATTGCTTTGTGCACATCTTCTTTTGAGGCCGAAACGCCTCTCTGCATATAACGCTCAGTCATTTTGCCGGGTACATTTTTCAATATTTGCCCTGCAAAGGTACGAACCAAATTTCAGAGAGAGATAGTTCGGGAGGAAATAAGGTATTGACCACAGAACATCAGAAAGGTTGTACCGATTTTTCGGCTTCGCTTTTAAACGCCAGGTCGATTACCCGCGCTGTGTTGAGCACCTCCCGGGGTTTCACCAAAGGTTGGGCGCCGGCGGCAACGCAGTCACGAATGTTCCGGTAAAAAGGTGAATAGTTCCCGGGCTCACTTTTAACAATGCCCGTATATGCGTCGGAGTAGAGCGTTCCCCAGCGGTTTTCGGGCTCTGCTCCCCAGTTTTCTCCTGTCGGGAGCTGGTCTTTCCGGAGCGTTTCTTCCTGGACGTCGAGTCCGCCTTTGAAAAACGACCCTTTGCTTCCGTGAAGCAGATAACGCGGTTCATTGTGGTAGACCAGCAGGCTCGATTTAAGGGTTACCACCTTGTCGGGATACCCAAGAACGATCGAAAAATAGTCATCGATAGCGCTGCCGCCACGAAGCGACTTGATATTTGCCGTAACGGTTTCGGGCGTTCCGAACAAAACCAGGGCCTGATCAATCAGGTGCGGCCCTAGGTTATATACATTTCCCGCGCCGACCCCGCCCTGTTCCTTCCAGGTATTGGTAACCGGCACGGGCCTGTAGCGATCGTAGCGGCTTTCGAATTCGAAAATATTCCCGAGCCGGTCATCGGAAATAAGACGTTTTACCGTCAGGAAATCCGAATCCCACCGCCGGTTCTGGTAGGCGGTAGCGACGAGCCCCTTGCTTTCTGCAAGCCGGAATATTTCAGCGGCTTCCGCTTCGGTGTTGGCGAAAGGTTTTTCTATGACAATATGCTTGCCCTTTTCGAGGGCTTTCATGGCATATTCAAAGTGGGTTTCGTTTGGTGTACAAATAAAAACAACCTGTATGGCGTCGTCATTTAGCAGACTGTCAATCGATTTGTGGTTTTCGATGGCCGGATCATATGCCTGCGCATCATTCCGGTTTCGTTCAACCACTCCCTTTATTTTGAAGCCGGGAATTGTTGAAAGAAAGGGGGCATGAAAATACCTGCCGGAGAGGCCAAAGCCAACCAATCCTACGTTAACTATTGTATCGGACATGTTCTTGAAATTTGTCTGGGTTTCTATGCTTTTTCCCAAAGTTCTTTTGCCTTTGCAAGGTCCCGTTTCATGGCTTCGTAGACCGTGGTCGGCGAGACGTTGATTTTGGATGACCCGCTTTCAGCGCCTCCGAGCGGGTATTCGAGGTGAAGGCAAAATGGCACCTGTACGTTGTATTGTTTTAAAAGTTTAAAATAGGTCAGCCAGTCTACCATTCCCTGTCCCAGAGGGACATTCTGGGCGGCCCATTTGCCGGTCCGGTCACTCCACTGGAAGTCTTTCAGGATTACGGTTTTGATGTGCGGCCGGATGAGCCTGAGCCCGTTTTGCCAGGAAAGGCCGCCTTCCACTACCGCGTGGCGGATATCATATTGAGAGCCCATGCTCTGCGTATCGGCCCTGCTAAGCAATTGAAATACCTCCCACATGGAGGATCCGATCAGCAACCCCGCATGATTTTGATAGCAACCTACCAGGTTCAGCTTCTTGTTGAGTTTGGAAAGTCCGCCGATTTTTTGACTGAAGCTCGAAAGCGCCGCTGGTTGCGTCTGGTTTTCCGGATAGCGGTACCAGTTCATGCGGTAGTATTGAAAGCCCAGTTTCGAGGCGGTCTGAAGCAGCCTGACGTCCTGCGCATTGACGGCGCTTTCTACCGCCGTGCAGAAAAGGGAAGGGGAGAGGCCGGCTTTCCGCATTGCTTCGGCGGCTTTCGGCAAGTCGTCTTCGACCCGTTCAGGCAGTACGTGGCCTTTTGGGCGAACGGTCAGGTCTATGCCGTCGAATCCCATCTCGCGGACCACGTCCGACATGGCCTCGTAGTCGAGAAACTGGAGATGCTTCGAGAAAATATGGATTTTGGGAAACTCCTGGCTGGTCTTGTTTTCGGCTTTCAGCAGCTCCGGTGAAAGAAAGGGGATGGCGGCCAGAGCGGTGGTGTTTTTGATGAAAGCGCGCCGGGAAAATTGTGAATCACGCATGTGAAAAGTAGTTTGATCGGCAGAAAAAGGTATTTGAAAACTCCAAAATACTGTTTTTGCCTTCTATTTACGAATATTACGTGTAATTACGGAAGCCTGGCTTCAGTAAACAAGTCATTTATCACCCTTTGATTGTTATTCACCTTACGACCTACCCATGTCAGAGCAGAAGGATTTTTCTATTAAAAGTATTTCGTTGTACAAAGTGCCACCGCGGTGGCTGTTTTTGAAAATTACCCTGAACAACGGTCTTTCCGGTTGGGGCGAACCTGTTGTGGAAGGGAGGGCCGATACGGTAAAGGCGGCGGTAGAGGAACTCTCCGGTTACCTGATCGGCCAGGATGCGCGCAGGATTGAAGATATATGGCAGGTGTTGTACCGCGGTGGCTTCTACAGGGGCGGACCTGTACTGATGAGCGCGATTTCAGGAATTGACCAGGCGCTTTGGGATATTCGCGGGAAGGCTCTCGGTGTTCCCGTTTATGAGTTATTGGGCGGCCCGGTCCGGGATAAAATGAAGATCTATAGCTGGATAGGAGGGGACCGTCCCGAGAATGTAGCGGAAGCGGCAAGAGCACGCGTGGCTGCCGGATTTAAAGCGGTTAAGATGAATGCTTCGTCCGATATGGAATGGATTGACACACCGAAAAAAGTGTCTGAGATTATTGATCGGGCCATGGTGGTAAGGGAAGCCGTAGGCGACGATGTGGGGATAGGGCTGGACTTTCACGGCCGGATTCACCGCGGGATGGCAAAGGTGATTATGAAGGAGCTGGAGCCGGTAAAACCTATGTTTATAGAAGAGCCGGTATTGTCGGAGAACAATGAGTCGCTGAAGGTATTGCAGCAGATGACCAGCGCACCGATTGCGACCGGCGAGCGGATGTTCAGCCGCTGGGATTTCAAGCGTTTGTTTGAAGACCGGTCGGTGGATATTGTGCAACCTGATCTGAGCCACGCCGGCGGGATTTCCGAAGTCCGGAGAATTGCGACCATGGCGGAGGCTTATGATGTAGCGGTGGCGCCTCACTGTCCGCTCGGCCCGGTTTCGTTTGCTGCGGCCCTGCACCTCGACTTTGTGAGCATCAATGCGTTTATCCAGGAAACCAGCATGGGCATCCACTATAACGGAGAAATTGATTTGATTGACTATGTGAAAAATCCGGAGGCGCTTCGGGTAGACGAAGGGTATATTCATCTATTGGACAAACCCGGTCTCGGGTTGGAAATCGATGAGGAAAAAGTCGTTGAAATGGCAAAAACAGGCCACGACTGGAAGAACCCGATCTGGAGGAATGCCGACGGTTCTTTTGCAGAATGGTGAGAAATGGACCGTGGCGTCGTGAAAAAAAGGTTCTTTTGAAAAAATCACCTCATCCCGGTTATTGTCAATAGTGCGGCCCCGGGGATTGTAAGAGCCACCAATTCCAGCGGGCCGGACGACCTGATTTAGTTGTACAACAAATTCTTCAAGTGTTTGATTTTGCCCTGTTTGAACATACGAAGGCAGTGGGTTTGGGGCATAAAAAGGGTTCGACGGGCTCACCCACCATCCGGACGGTGTCCTCCGGATGATGTCCTCCGGATGGTGTCCTCCGGATGGTGTCCTCCGGATGGTGTCCTCCGGATGGTGTCCTCCGGATGGTGTCCTCCGGATGGTGTCCTCCGGATGGTGTTCTCCGGATGGTGTTCTCCGGATGGTGCCTGAGCTTGTCGAAGGCCTTTTATCCTTGAACATAAACTCAATAGAAACCCAGCGTGTGACGATCAGGCACTTGTACTTCGTTGTACAGAATTCACGAAAAAGCAATTTCATTCGTGAATTCGTGGCCATCACTACTTACTTTTTTCTCTTTTCCACAAGTTCCCGGATAGCATCCGCGGAGTGGTAGAGACGTTGGCCGGCCCGGATTCTTGTCCGTATAAACTTGGGCCGCTTCTTGGTCTCTTCGAAAATCTTGGAAATGTATTCCCCCAGGAAGGAGATACCCAGGATGGTAAGCCCCCCAAAGAAAACAATAAGGATGATGACAGTACTCATACCGCGCGGCGTATCGGGGAAGAATACGAATTTCGCAAGTATCTGCCAGATAATGCCCAGAATGGAAACACCGGTAAGCAGGAAGCCTGCATAGCTCATCATTTCTAGCGGCGTAAAGCTGAAGCTGAAAATGGCTTTGCGGGCCCAGCCTATATTTTTACGCCAGTTGTTGGTGGAAACGCCAAACATCCGTTCCGGGCGCACATAGGGTACGCCGGTTTGTCTGAAGCCCACCCAGGCGCGGAGCCCCCGCAGAAATTGTTCGGTTTCCGGCAGGGCCACGAGTTCTTTTACCACTTTCCGGTCAATCAGGGAAAAGTCGCCGGCATCTCGGGGAATGGGGATGTAGCTCATGCTCTGGAAGACCTTGTAAAACGTCTTGTAGAAAACATGAAGCCAGGGTTTCATTTCCCGCTGCACGCGCACTCCGTAGACGACGTCGTTCCCGGCCATCCATTTTTCGTAAAATTGAGGGATCACCTCCGGCGGGTCCTGTAAATCGCCGTCCATCAGCACCACTGCATCACCGGTCGCAATCTCCATCCCGCTCAGGAAAGCAGACTGTGATCCGAAATTCCTGGAGTGGCTGATCCCGATTACGTTGGGATCTTTTTCACAAATGGCATCGATAACTTCCTCCTGGTTGTCGGGGGAGTTGTCATTCACAAAAATGATCTCATAGCGGACCTTCATTTCGTTGAACGTCTTCACCAACCTGTCATACATGTGCGGAATTGCCTTCGCGTCTTTGTAGCACGCAATGATGGCGGTGATGACCGGGTTCAGCTTCGGGTTTTCGAAGGCAGGAATAATGGTGGCTTCGTAGTGGATGTCATCCTGCCATTGCCGGTATTTTGCAAGACCTTCAGCAAGCGGAGTTTTCGCTTTCCAGCCAAAGTCTTCAGAAATTCGGGTAGGATCTCCGTACCAGTCTGCCAGATCCCATTTCCGGTTGCCCATGCTTCCCCAGCGGGGTTCTTCCGGGATAGAAAAACGCTCTTTGGCTAGCGCAACCAGGTCGCCGATGGTGGTTTTCTTCCCGGTCGCGACGTTATAGGATTTTCCTGAGGTTGCGGGACTGATCTGCAGGGCAACTTCCAGGAAAGCATCCACGCAATCGTCTATATAGACAAAATCCCGGCTGATGTCGGGCGATACCAGGGAAGGAAGCCGGTTTTGCCGGACATTTTCAATCAGCCTGGGAATAAGCCGGTCAGGCTCCTCCCATTGGCCGTAAATGGAATAGAGCCGCAGGTTGATCGCCGGGACCTGGTAGGTCCGGGCATAAAATTCAATCAGGTAAGAGGCCGAAACCTTAGAAACTGCGTAGTGGCTGTTGGGTTCGGCTTTATCCTCTTCTCCCGGCGCCGTGCAATTCAGGCCGTATTCGGAGCTGCTGCCTGCATGGACGTAAGTGATCCCGGCCCGGCACTGTTCCAGTAAATTGACGGTGCCGATTACATTGGTTTCGTAGGTGAGCGCCAGGTTGCTTTGCTTGCTGTACGCACCGTAGGCAGCCAGGTTAAAAACCGTGCCGGGGTTGTACTTCTCAAATACCTCCCGTACGGAATTCGGAGAGACAATGTCGCAATGTACAATATTGTCAAACGGTACATTCAAGGCTTTCAGTCGCCAGGCCTTGGTTGCATCATGCGTGAGCGCGTAACAATCCTTCCTGACCTTTAGAATAGCTTCGAAGAGATTGGCTCCTATAAATCCGCTGGCGCCGAAAACAAAAACAGGCCCTTTAAGCCGGGCAATTTTATCGTGAGCAGATAAGCTTTCAGGCATTCGTAAGTTCGTTTAAATAGGCCTCTGAGACATTCCGGACGGCCTCTTCGTACTGCTCAGCAGACATGGGCAGGTAATGCCATTCAAGTCTGTTCTCCATATAACCCACGCCTTTCCCCTTGGTGGTATTGGCAATTATCATTTTGGGGATTTCGTTTTTCCGGCTTTTGAGCCATTCTATGGCCTGGTGCAGGGCCTTTATATCGTGTCCGTCCACTTCCAGTGTATCCATGCCGATGGCGCGCCATTTTTCGGTGTCGGCCGTGGTGCCGAGTACTTCATCGGTACGGCCAAAACCCTGCAAACCATTCCGGTCGACGACGACAATCAGGTTGTCCAGCTTGTTTTGTATGGCATAATGAGCGGCTTCCCAGGAGGTTCCTTCATTGGTTTCGCCATCCGACATTACGACGTAGGCATAGGAATCAGAACCGGATACTTTTGAAGCGTGCGCTACTCCGGAGCCGATCGGGAAGCCATGTCCGAGCGAGCCGGTGGCAAAAGGAATTCCCTCAAATTGTCCGGCGCCGGGGTGAGCCGGAAGCCGGGTGCCGTCATGGTAATAGGTTTGAAGCACCTCATCCGGAATTTCGCCCAGGAGGTTCAACGCCGCATAAAGCGATGCGGCAGCATGGCCTTTGGAGAGAATGAAGGTGTCGCTTGCGTCTTTATTCAGGAACAGGACGGCAATCAGCAGGTCTACGCAACTGAGCGAGCTGCCAATATGGCCCGCGTTTGCGTTATAGTACATTTCTAAGATTTTCAGCCGGAGCTGACCGCTCAACTGATGTGGATTTTTAAGTATGGCCTCCTTTTGCATGGCGCAAAGTTAGATTTATTTTACTTGCCCGGAAACTTCGTCGGGTAAGTTACTATAATAATCGTGCCCGCAGATTATTGAAGTAAATCGATAACGTCTTTTATTACTTCCTGGAAATAGGCGCCTTTGTGCGGCCCGAACCAGTTCATGGTAACGGTTTCGTACTTGTCCAGATTGTACCAGCGGTCATCGGTTACATAGCCGGTATATCCCCCGTTGAAGCTGGTCACCATCAGGTTCAAACCTTTTTTTCTGGCATACTGGTCAAGCGGTGCTACCAGTTCGCCGGAGAAATCGCAGGGTACGCCTACCATGAGCACATTTCCGATCCGGAGTGCTTTGATTTCCTGGGGGTATTCACCGAAGAGGCGGTTAAACGCCCAGGAGCGAAGCGCCCAGCGGGTAGTCAGCCTCGGTTTCGGGTCGCCGAGCGGGAGCGGGAGCGACAGCGAGTTCAATACCGGCGTTGTCAGCGTGGAGTCCGGAACGGCTTTTCGGAAGGATTGCAGCACGCCGTTGCCCTGGGCGGCCATGGCTTCGATGTCGGTTCCGCCCTGGCTGTTGGGTGCCATACTGCCCACGGCGCCGGCTAGGTAAACCGCAAAATGCCCGGCCGGCTGCTCCAGGGAGTCGAGGAGTACGCCCGGCCAGTCGCGGGATAGGGCCATGGTTTTGGAGCTCAAAACCGTGGAATGCGCTCCATAGGAAACCAGGTCAACTACACGTCCGGATGAATCGGAGAGCTCGAAAGCCCTGATTTCGGGGTCGGTAGTGCCTTTGTCGCCAATGAGGCGGTTGGCAATGTTGGCGTGGTCATACCCTTCTTTATAGGTAAACCGGACTGGGGCCGGTTTTTGTTGTGCCTCACGCAGCGATTGCAGCATGGCTTCAGCGAGCTTTTTTTCAACCTCGGCGTTGTACGGCCCGGAGAAAAACAGCCCGGAAATACCTTTTCCCCAGCCGCCGACACTGTTGTGCGTGTGGGTGGCGCCAAAATAAAGAGATTCGAAAGGAAGATCGGAAGGAGTCAGCAGTTTCCGGAATTGCTGTATGACCGTAGGCGGAATAATTAAGAGGTCTGCACTGATGATTGCCGCCCGCGAGGATTCGTTTTTCAGGAAAATCGTTCTGACAAAAACCGAATCAAGTACCTCCGTATAGGGTTTGCCTCTTCGCTTGCCATAGCCGGCCATAGGCCCGGGAAGATCGGGTGTGATGCCGACTTTGGACCAGCCGGCATAGAGCGTTTCTCCAGCCTCGAGCCTGCTTACCTGCGTGCTGTCGAGAAGGGCTTTCCATTGCCTGTAATAACCGGTGTCGTGCAGGGGTGTCGTGTCAGGGGTAGTAACCAGGCCCGCCAGGAGTGCCAGCAGGAGAAGGCCGACAACGGCGAGAGTTATTAATATCCTTTTGATCAGTTTCATCCGGGTTGAGACAGGGTTGAGATATGCTTTGGCGACTAGAGTACTTCCAGTGAATCCAGTTCCTTTTTTTCCAGCGTAGGGGGAAAGTTGCCTTTCTTGATTTTGTAAATGACGAATGCTGCAGTCCTGGCCGCTTTTTGTTCGGAATCAAAACCCCGGGTTCCTTCCATTCCGGGTATGGTTTCCTGTTGGATCACCAGCATGGTATCCGCGGCGAAAACCCGGTAACCCCACCCGTTGGGGGTTTCAAAAGTCTTGTACGAGAGGGGTGGTTTTCTGCTGGCGTTCCGGATATAGACAAACAGCGAGAACGCGACCAGGGAGAAAACCAGGAGAAGCAGGGTCTTATTTCTTCTTGACATAGCCGACGTGGAGAATATTCAGGTAGAAAACAAGAAAGGGAACATCGACTGTTCCCTTTCTTGTTTCAAATATCGTTCTTTTTTAGTCGTCGTCAACCTGGGTAGCGGACGGATCGAAGCCCCAGAAGTCGTCCAGGAAAGAGCCTGAAGTCCCGGTGCCGTAGTAGATCACATTCTTAAGTGAAAATCCGATTGCATAGGAGCGCTGTCCGCCTTCAAAGCTGGTTTTCTGGGTCCAGGCATCGCCAACCGGATCGTATTCCCATACATCTTTGAGCGAAGAGGCCTGGATACCGCCGATGATATATCCTTTGTTGTTCAGCGAAACGGCCAGCGGGTTGGTGCGGGGGTGATCGGTCAGTTCAGCTTTGGCAACCCACACCTGTTCTGCACCCGGATTGAATTCATACAAATCACTGTGGTTGACAGCCGTGTTGCCGCGTCCGAAACCTACGTATGCTTTATCACCGATTACAAAAGCTGCGGCTCCCTGACGCTTCCCGCCGATGAAGCTGGTGATCTGTTTCCAGTTTCCTCCTTTGTCATCCGGTGTGTATTCGTAGAAATCCTGCTTGTAATTGCCGTCGAAACCAAGGCCTACATAAGCTTTGTTTCCCAAAGTAAAGGCGACCGCCTGTTGTCTGGCTCCGGAACCCGAGGTGGACGGCAAAGAATCCACCTGCTTCCATTTGTTGCTTGCCGGGTCATACTCCCAAAAATCACTCTTGTAATCCCCGTCGTATCCTGTTCCTACATAACCCTTATTGCCTATTGAAAACGCTACCGCGTCCTGACGGGCAGTCCCGCCGAAAGCCGCTTTCTGCGTCCAGAATTTTTGCACCGGGTTGTATTCCCAGAAATCCTTAAGCCGCTCCTGGTTGGCCGAGTAGCCCAACCCCGCGTATCCTAGCTCCCCGATCGTGAAACCAACGGCAGATCTCCGCGTTATCCCTTCAAAATCCGGCAGCCCCGTCTGGTACCAATTCCCAATATATTCTGGTTCAACGTCTTCATCATTACAGGCGCCGAGGAACAGCACCGAGGATGCTAACATTGCAATGGTTACAATTCTTGTTTTTAGGTTTAACATGAGGTTGTAAGATGTTGTAATACGCATTGGTATTCTAAAATTAAGAGGGCGCAAAATTGAGCGTACACCCTGTATAAAAAAAACATTTGAGATGAAATGACAAATTGTGTAGACAAATGGTCTCACGACTTCTCACGCATTTAAGCGCTGCTTAAAAATATCATAATTGTTATCGCTGACCGGTATTAAGTGATTGCCAATTTGTATTCTCTGGTTGCGTATGACATCAATTTTTGCGATCGAAACAATAAACGATTTATGCGCCCTGAAAAACATATCGGGAGGGAGCTTTTCTTCGATGCTTTTCATCGTCATACGCGTAAGGATCGGGCTTTGTTGATCCGAAATGTAAATTTTTACGTAATCCTTCAGCCCTTCTATGTGGGTAACCTGCTTCAGGTTGATTTTAATAAGCGCGTAATTGGAAGTGACAAAGAGGTATTCGGTGCTGGGGGCGCCGTTTTCGCTGTCTTTTTTCTCGCGGTGGTTGAGCTGGATCCAGGCCTTATGGGCGGCGGCGGTAAATCTTTCAGGATGAATAGGTTTTAATAAGTAGTCCACCACATTCAGATCAAAGGCTTCCAGCGCAAACTGCCGGTGAGCGGTTACAAAAATCACTTTTGGCCGGTCAATAATATTGGCCACGAAATCCAATCCCGAAAAGCCCTGCATTTCCGTCTCGCAAAACATCAGATCGACCTTTTGGTTCAATAATCCCGCCATAGCCTCGAAAATGTTCGAATAACTCCCGGTCAGGTTAAAAAAAGAAGTGAGCTGAACAAGTTCTCCGGTACGCTCCCGCGTATCGTCATGGTCGTCCAAAACAATGCAGTTAAATTTTTTCATTCTCGGATCAGCGGGTTCTTCCAGGTAAGCATTCTCCGCAATTTCCGAAGAAATGTTATATATTCCACATCTGCCCGCCTTTTTGACTGCATTTAAATAAATAGGTATTTGGTCTACACAGTTGGTCATTTAGTCTATTTCCCGCTGCGGGAGGAAACCCCTTGGCTAATTTTACCATCTCATTAATAAAAAGAGAGCTGGTTTTTCATTAAGGATGCATATTCATTTAAAAAGGTTGCTTAGTCCCCTGCGTAAGGGATGGATCGGGATTCTGATCGTGTCAATGATCACAGCGGGCTGTGAATGGGGTGACAAGAACGTAGCGTTGATAAGGCCGAATACGGACAATTTGCAGGTGGTGTTTACCGACACCGTGACTGTATTGCGGTCTACTGTTATGAAGGACTCCCTCTATACTGCCAGTGGTTTTATGCTGGCAGGGTTGTTCAGTGACCAGGTGTTGGGGAGCATCCAGGCCAAAGCGAACCTGCTGGTCAGCGCCGCGGGTCTCTCTGTGGATGAACGGGCGGTGTATGACTCAATTGTTTTCGTAAGCAAATATGGCTATTACTATGGTGACACGACCAAGTTGTACCAGGTAGCCGCGCACGAACTGTTGGCTGATATTACGCGCGGCCCTTTTTACAACCACAGGGAAGTGCCGCACAGCGTTGCCCCATTGGGCCGTACTTCTTTTTTTCCGCGCCCGAAAGGTAGTGACTCGCTTCGGATCCGTCTTTCCGACGAGCTTGGTGTGAGGTTGTTTACAGAAGCCAAAGCGAACAACATAAAAAACCAGGAGGCGCTTTTGAAGTACTTCAAGGGGATAACACTGGTTGCCGAACGAAGCAACGGTGTGGGCTTTCTAGGTTATGCCCAGGATAAGACCAATATATTGCTCCATTACCATGTAGACGGACCGGACGGGAAAGTGAAGCATGTGACAAGCATGGCAATCGGGCAGTTTTACAACCAAATCACGAACAACCGGACCGGTACCGTTTTTGACCAACTGAAACAGCCGAGACAAAAGCTTTCGACTGATCTGACCGATGGTGTAAGCGTTGTTCAGTCGGGCGTGGGTTTGATGACACGCCTGGACTTTCCTTTTCTGCAACAGTTTGGTGCGGAGCACGGCAAGGTCATTGTCAACCGTGCTTTTCTCCGGATCCAGTTGCCGCGAAATGAGGAAACCCGTGGTATGGCGGTTCCCCAACGGATTGCGCTTTACCGGACGGGCCCTAACAGCGACTGGACGAATACCGGTGACAATATTGTGCAGGTGGGCACATTTGAGCATAAAGCGGAGGAGAATCTGCGGTATTATGAAATTGACGTCAGCCAGGAGGTAATGGCGTTGTCGAAGTTACAGCAGGCCTCTACTGTCGGCTATCTGATAGGGCCGATTGCGGCAACCGGCAATGCGGAGTCGACTTACAGCAATACGCTCGATCGCCTGATCCTGCCGAAAGGGTCGGTGAAATTGCACGTATATTTTTCGACGCTTTATAACGAGTAATCCTGGCATGGCCGTCGCTCTTGTAAGTGACGGTTCTGCGGTTGCCGGGTTATTCAATTACGCCAATTTCAGGAAGTATCTCGAACATGCTCCCGTCAGCGGGGTGATTGGAGAGGCTTGACGCGTTTTCTGTAAAAGACCACGTGTTCCCGCCTTTCTCGGAAGATGTACGGGCAGCAGACTGCTGATCGGTACCGGTAATCAGCTCGATAGCCTTTTGAAGCAAAGGATCACGAAGGTCTCCGTAGGGATAAAGCTGGATACCGTCAATAGCCTCGTAATCAGGGTGGAAACCTCCTGAGTAATCCGATTTTTTCAGGCTGTTGAACGATTTGGAGACAATGGGTTGTAGTCCCCAGTTGGTCCTGTTTTTTGGGTCGCTGAGCGTCACGGATCCTACATTCTTTCCTGAGGTGGTCGTGCCTACCAGCACTACAGGCATATAAGGGAGCAGCCCGTTGATCAGCAGTTCGCTCGCCGATGCAGTCCATCTGGAGGTAAGAACGTATATTTTCTCCAGCTGTCCGCCGATATTCTGGGGTTTGACCAGGAAGCGGTCTTCAAAATGATCCGAACCGTACCGCTTTTTCAGAATAGCCGTAATTTCCGGGTTATACTCTTTAATGCTGAAAACCGGCCTGTTACCCACATTTTTGGCAATGAGGCTGGCCAGTTGAACTGCCGAAGTCACATATCCACCCGAGTTGTAACGAAGGTCGAGGATCAATTCATTGACCTGTTTGTTCTTAAAGTCGTTGAAAATGCTCTCCAGTTTTTTGTCGTATTTCTGATCGTTCGTGCCGTTGGTGGACGGGAAAAACGAATGATACACCAGGTAGCCAATTTTTCTTGTACCGATTGTTTTGACCTCCTGGTAATGTGCAGGGTCTTCCTGGAATTTGACAGGTGTGACTGAGACAGATGCCAGGGGCTCAAGTTGGTTGGTTTCGGTGTTATAGCGTACCGCCTGGAAGCTTTTTGCGGTAGAACCGGCGAGTAGCGAAGCATAGTTCGCATTAGTGACGGGCTTACCATTTATTTCGCTGAAAAAATCTCCTCTTTTGATGCCGGCCTGGTCGGCGGGAGAGCCGGGCAATACGTAAAGGACGTTAAAAAGCGTCTTTTGAATCGCTGGTATGGTTATGATCCGGTACTCCATGCCATAAGTAACCGCCTCGCCGCTGAGATACGATTTTAATTCATCGGCGCTTTGTTGTATCCAGGAAAACCGGTCGCCGTCGGGCCGGGCGGTCGCGTCGTAGCGGTAGAGCAGGCTCGAAAAAAAAGCCTCGGGCTGCAGTGTATAGTCGGGCCGGGCCGGAAGCTTGTTGTCCCAATAGTACCACAATTGCATTTGCTGGTTGATCCAGTGATTGGTTTCCGTGTCGGTAACAAAAGGGGGGAGGGATTTGTCTTGACAGGCTCCTGCTGTGATGAGCAACAAAAGCGATCTGGCCAGTCCGGAAATGCGCATGTCTTTGATAGTTAGGCGGTTCTAAGCCCTATTAGATGCTTTGAAAGGTGTCCTCGATAATTGCGCAGGCGTCGAGCATCTGCGGGCCGGTGATGGTAAGCGGTGGGGCGAATCTTATTTTGTTGCCGTGGGTTGGCTTGCATAATAACCCGGCATCCATCAGGCGCATGCATATTTCCGAAGCGATGGGCGCATTTTCCGGAGCAGCGATCTCCAGGGCATTCAGCAATCCTTTTCCTCTTACTTCTGCAATAAGTTGAGATTTCTGTTGAAGTTCCCGCATCCGGCTTCTGAAAATTTCGCCTGTTTTCTGCGCATTCTCCGCCAGGCCTTCATCCCGGATGACGCTGAGGGCTTCCATAGCCACTGCGCATGCCAGCGGATTGCCGCCGAAAGTTGAGCCATGTTCGCCGGGGCGGATGGTAAGCATTACCTCGTCGTCGGCCAGCGCGGCCGAAACGGGAATCGTGCCGCCGGACAGGGCTTTGCCCAACACCAGGATATCCGGCTTGACGTCCTCCCAGTCACATGCCAGCCGCTTGCCGGTACGCCCCAGACCGGTTTGTACTTCGTCGGCAATGAACAGAACATTGTAGTCGCTGCAAAGCTTCCTGACGCCGGTGAGGTAGCCTTCATCCGGCACAATCACGCCCGCTTCGCCCTGTATGGGTTCAACCATAAACCCGGCGATATGAGAATTGGTAGCCAGTTGATGCTCCAGTGCCGCAAGATCGTTGTAGGGAATGGTTTCCAGCCCGGGAAGGTACGGTCCGTAATGGTTCCGGCTGTCCGGATCGGTCGACGCTGAGACGGCGGCTACCGTTCTGCCCCAGAAATTTCCTTCGGCAAAAAGGACAACCGCCTTTCCGGCCGGTATCTTTTTTACTTTATAGGCCCATTTCCGGGTAAGTTTGAGCGCGGTTTCACCTGCTTCAACACCGGAATTCATCATCAGCACCTTGTCGTATCCAAAATATTCGCTCATGTACTTTTCACAATCGCCGAGGCGGTTGTTGTGAAAAGCCCGGGAAGTAAGCGTAAGCAGCCCGGCCTGCCGGGTGAGGGCTGCGATAATCCTGGGATGGCAATGTCCCTGGCTGACCGCGCTGTAGGCAGAAAGAAAGTCGTAATATTTTTTCTGGTCGGTATCCCACAGGAAAATACCTTCGCCTCTTTCGATGACGACCGGCATCGGGTGGTAATTATGCGCTCCATACCTCGCCTCCAGGTCAATAAAGTGCTGGGCCCCCGGGGAAAGTATGGAATAGTCGATAGTCATGTTCGTAACGTCCGTTCAGGTTTCTTTGCCTAAAGATACAAAGTTAGTTTTATCCGGCCTAAACAATAAATTTGAAAATTAGTAGAGGTAACATTGTCATTCATAAGTTATTTTCTTACCTTTGCCTCCGCTTTTACAGAATCGAAATTTGAAAGTCATGGCCAGAGTTTGTCAAATTACAGGAAAGAGAACACGTGTAGGAAACAATGTTTCTCACGCGAACAATAAAACCAAGCGTAAGTTTTATCCGAACCTTCAGAAGAAGCGTTTTTTCATTCCTTCAACAGGAGAATGGGTGACTTTGAAGGTTTCTACCTCGGCTATCCGTACCATCAACAAGAATGGTATCGAGGCGGTATTGAGAGATTCTTACGAAAAAGGTACTTTGCAGTTCTAGGAACTGTACGATTACTGCGTTTTTTTGGCCCTTCCTGGTGAAGGGCTTTTTTTGTCGGTTCACATTTGCAATACTTTTTATAGAAAGAGGAGATCCTTCGGTTTTACCTCGTTTTGCTACCATTGACAACAACAGGTTTGGAGCCGCACCAACCGGACGGTCATCCCGACCGCAGTGGAGGGATCTCCCTCTTTCTACACCCAATCCTTTAAATAGGATTTTTCTAACAACAGGAGATCCTTCGGCTCCACTGCGTTCCGCTCAGGATGACCCTCCGGCAGATGCGCTACTATTGATAGTACTACGGATGGGTGCACCAACCGGACGGTCATCCCGACCGCAGTGGAGGGATCTCCCTCTTTCTACACCCAATCCTTTAAATAGGATTTTTCTAACAACAGGAGATCCTTCGGCTCCACTGCGTTCCGCTCAGGATGACCCTCCGGCAGATGCGCTACTATTGATAGTACTACGGATGGGTGCTCCAACCGGAGGGTCATCCCGACCGCAGCGGAGGAATCTCCCGCTCCTCGTACCCAATCCTTTAAATAGGATTTTTCTGACAACAGAAGCTCCTTCGGCTTCACTGCGTTCCGCTCAGGATGACCCTCCGGCAGATGCGCTACTATTGACAAAACTACGGATGGGTGCGCCGTCCGGACGGTCATTCCGAGCGCAGTCGAGGAATCTCCCGCTCCTCGTACCCAATTTCTTAAATAGGATTTTTCTAGTAACAGGAGATCCTTCGGCTCCACTGCGTTCCGCTCAGGATGACCCTCCGGCAGATGCGCTACTATTGACAAAACTACGGATGGGTGCGCCGTCCGGACGGTCATTCCGAGCGCAGCCGAGGAATCTCCCGCTCCCCGAACCCAATCCTTTAAATAGGATTTTTCAAACAACAGGAGCTCCTTCGGCTTCACTGTGTTCCGCTCAGGATGACCCTCCGGCAGATGCGCTACTATTGACAAAACTACGGATGGATGCGCCGTCCGGACGGTCATTCCGAGCGCAGCCGAGGAATCTCCCGTTCCCCGGATTTAATCCTTTAAATAGGATTTTTCCAATAACAGGAGATCTTCGGCTCCACTGCGTTCCGCTACCATTGACAATGTTTGTTAATCTGTTAATTACTAGCAACTTAACATTCCATTGTCATCTCCACTCCAAGGTCGAAATAACGGCGCGGAAGTCCGCTCAATTCTTTTTCCTGCGCTTTTTCCGATTTTCGTACTGTTCTATTTCTTTAAGCACTGCCTGCAGGTCGGGTTTGTATTCGGCGCTGGCCTCTACGATGTCCCGGTGTGCTTCGGTAGAAATGTCGATACGGTTAACCGGTTTTGTAATGTAAGCTTCAATTTCGGCGAGAAGTCCTTTTTCATCCTCGCTGCAAAAGGAAATGGCCTGTCCTTTCCGCACGCCCCTGCCGGTCCGGCCTACCCGGTGGACATAATTTTCCGCTTTTTCCGGAAGGTCATAGTTCACGACCATATCAATGTCAGGGATATCGATACCCCGCGCTCCTACATCGGTGGAGATAAGCACCCGTACGCTTCCGGACCGGAACCTGTCAAGCATTTCAAAGCGTTCCGCCTGGTCTTTGTCGCCATGAATTGCGATTGCCGGCACGCCGAGGCGATCAAGCGCTTTTACTACCCTTTCGGCACGTACTTTGGTACGGACAAACACCATGATTTTGTCGTCGGGGTTACTTTTGATAATACGCTCGAGGAAAAAGCGTTTATCGTCCATTTCGACGAAGGAAACCGCATGCCGGATATTTTTGGCCACGGGGTCTTTGGGTGAAACCTGTATCCGGATGGGGTTGGTTACCAGCGAATAGGCAAGACGTTTGATGTTCTCGTCGATTGTAGCCGAGAAAAACAACGTTTGTCGCTTTGGCGGTACTCTTTCCGTTACGTCGCGGATGTCTTTGATGAACCCGGGGTCGAGCATCCGGTCGGCTTCGTCCAGGATCAGGATTCTTACCCGGTTCAGCCGGATGAAGCCCTGGCTGGAAAGGTCAAACATTCGTCCCGGCGTAGTGACCAGGATATCAATTCCTTTCTCAAGCTTCGCAATTTGAGGGGCCTGTTCAACGCCGCCGAATACGCAGAATGTAGCGACGCCGGTACCCCGTCCTATCTTTTGAAAGACTTCGCTTACCTGCAGGGCCAGCTCACGGGTCGGTACCATTACCACGCATTTGATCCCCTCGCTCCGATAGGCATTGTTGAGCTCCATGACCTTCTGGATTACCGGTATGGCGAATGCTGCAGTCTTTCCGGTGCCGGTTTGCGCCACCGCAAGCACGTCTTCCCCCCGAAGGATGGAAGGAATGGCTTTGTATTGAATGTCAGTAGGCTTTAAGAAGCCGGCTTTCGTTAAATTACTTTTGATAATTTCGGAAAGGCTGTAGTAGTCTTTGAATTTCATGTTTATAAAGGTGTGAGCCATGAGGTGTGAGGGGTGGGCCGGTTGGAGATTGGCTTCTGATTGCTGCCTGCCGTCATTGCGACGTTAAAACCTCATACCTCACACCTCATACCTGATACCCATTCCGCAAAGGTAGCGGTTTGTAAAGAAAAACAGAAGGTAGGTGTGAGCGATGAGGTGTGAGGGGTGAGAGATTTGCTTTTGTTTGCCGCCGCGCTCAAACCTCATACCTCATACCCCAAACCTCATACCTGGTTGCAAAGAAAAACGTATGATGATGGAAATATGATAGAGTTGTATTATATTGCGGGGGCTTGCGGACCCTGCCTGCGCAGCAGCGGATTTCTGACCAGGATGGCAGCGGGCAAACAGTTTGTAAATACAACAGTATCAGGCTCTATCCATAATGGAGGAAGAAATCACTATACAGGAACGCTTAAGAGAAGTTTTTGAAGCACTGGGCATCACAATCTACCAGATTGCGAAGGATCTGGGGGAAAATTCTTCCAAATTTTACAATATTCTTAACGGGCGGGCCAATCCTTCCTACGATACCATTGCGCGTATCCTTCAGAGCTACCCGCAGGTCAGCGCCGATTACCTGTTGCGAGGTGTTTTGCCGGTATTGCGGGACGGGAATGCGAGAGTCAGGCAAACGGCTGTGGACGAGCCTTACCGGGACGTGCCCTATTTGCCGGTGAAGTTCCATGCGACTTTCGTGGAGACCTACACCGAGGGCTTCGGCTATGCGGATTTCGGAGCGTACCAGGTGCACAAAGATGCGGTGGGGTTCCTGAAAAAGCCGGTGGTGATAGAGGTGTCAGGGAATAGCATGAGCCCGCAATTGGTAGATGGCGCGCGCATCATCGCAACGGAAGTGAACCAGGGGGACTGGATGTACCAGTCCGGCGGCGTCTTTGCGGTGGTATACCGTGATTTTTTTGTTGTCAAACGCATTCGTGAAAATGAACTGCTTACCCGGCAGTACCTTACCCTGCATTCCGATAACCCGCTGGGTGGCAGCATAAGTGTGCCGGCACAAGACCTGAGAGGCCTTTGGAAAGTTCATGGTATTGTATTCGCCCCGGTTTCCTGACCGGTGGTTAGCCCCTGGCTTTTCGCCGGTATAATGGCGGCGGGGAGCATACATTTTTTTATCTTTGTGTGTACCATGCGCTTGCTGTAACAGGTGTATGTAGGGTATTATTTTCTCACCCGTATCCGGGAAAAAGTTCATAATGAAGGATTACTTATCTACTTTAAACGAGCCCCAGCGAAAAGCGGTTTTGCATGGAGAAGGGCCAATGATGATCATAGCAGGTGCTGGTTCGGGCAAAACCCGGGTGCTCACTTACAGGATCGCACACCTGATAGAAAACGGAGTGGATCCTTTCCGCATCCTTTCGCTGACTTTTACGAACAAAGCCGCCGGCGAGATGCGCGAACGGATTGAAAAGGCAATTGGACTGGAAGCCCGGAATATCTGGTCGGGTACTTTTCACTCCGTTTTTGCAAAGATCCTGAGGTTCGAGGCCAAATACCTGGGCTATACCAGTGATTTCTCCATTTATGATACCGATGATTCGAAATCGCTCATACGTACTATTGTGAAGGAGTTCAGCCTGGACGACAAGTTGTATAAGGCGAATGTTGTACTGAACCGCATTTCCGGGGCAAAGAACCGCCTGGTTTCGGCAGATGACTACCTCAACAACCCGATGATCCAGGCCGACGATGCCACAAGCAAGCTCCCCGAAATCGGACGGATTTTCAAGGCTTACAGTGTTCGCTGTTTCCAGGCCAATGCGATGGATTTCGATGATCTGTTGTTTAATACCAATGTGCTTTTCCGCGATTTTCCGGAGGTGCTTCACAAGTACCAGCACCGGTTTCATTATGTAATGGTAGATGAGTTTCAGGATACCAACGTGTCCCAGTACCTTATTACCAGGAAATTGTCTGCCGTACACCGCAATATTTGTGTGGTGGGTGACGACGCGCAGAGTATCTATGCCTTCCGGGGGGCGAACATCGAGAATATTCTGAATTTCGAACGTGATTTCCCGGATGTGACCGTAGTAAAGCTCGAGCAGAACTACAGGTCCACGCAAACCATTGTGAATGCCGCGAATTCGGTTATTGCCAAAAATAAAGCGCAGCTCCAGAAGAATGTTTTCACACAGAATACGGAAGGACTTCCTATCGATGTCGTGAAAGCCGGATCGGATAACGAGGAGGGACGGTTGGTAGCTACGTCTATTTTTGAGGAAAAAATGCGCGACAACCTGACCAACGAGCATTTTGCCATCCTCTACAGAACCAATGCCCAATCCCGGGCATTTGAAGAAGCCCTGCGGAAGAGGGGAATTAAATACCGGATCATCGGCGGCCTCTCCTTTTACCAACGCAAGGAAATTAAGGACCTGCTTGCCTATCTCCGGTTTACGGTCAACCAAAGGGATGAAGAAGCTTTCAAGCGTATCATCAATTTGCCCAAGCGGGGGATTGGCGACTCTACCGTCGCGAAAATGGTGGTAACCGCTTCGGAAAACGGGGTAGGGCTTTGGGAGGTGGTGAGCCAGGTAAACCAGTTTATTTCCGGGCGGGTTACCGTGCCTATAGAGCAGTTTGCTACCCTGATCAAGAGTTTCCGGATTCTTACGGAAATGGGCAAGAATGCATATGAAATAGCGAGCCACATTGCGCAGGCCTCCGGTTTGCTCAAAGAGCTCCACGAGGATAAAACAGTAGAGGGATTGTCGCGCTACGAGAACGTCCAGGAATTGTTGAACGCGGTGAAAGAGTTTGTGGACCAGGCAGATGAAGATGAAGATGTGACACTGAGCGCTTTTCTGCAGTCGGTCTCGCTTCTTACCAATGCGGATGAGCCGGATGAAGACGGAAACCGGGACCGGGTGACCCTGATGACAATCCATTCTGCTAAAGGTCTCGAATTCAGGAACGTCTACATCGTCGGAATGGAGGAAGATCTGTTTCCCAGCCAGATGATGCTGGAAAGCAGACAGGACCTCGAAGAAGAGCGCCGATTGTTTTATGTGGCCATTACCCGGGCTGAAATGAAGCTTACTTTCAGTTATGCCGAGAGCCGCTACCAGTGGGGCCGGCTCAAGATGTGTGAGCCGAGCCGCTTCCTGATGGAGGTGGACCCTCGTTTCCTGAATTTGCAGGGGCCTGTAGTGGAGAAGGAAACGCGCGATGCCGGACCCAAAGGAACGGGCGCCCGGTCTTATGCCGCGAAGACCCCCGCACAATTGCTGACGCCGCGCGCGCCTGCCGCCCCCGCTCATACGCCTTCTGCAGATTTTACGCCCAGTGATACCTCTGCACTTACGGAGGGGCAGCGCGTTGAGCACCAGAAGTTCGGTTTTGGTACGGTTTCGAAGATCGATGCGAGCGGATCCGATCGGAAAGCAATCATTGCCTTTGACGAGGCCGGCGAACGTACCCTGCTTCTTAGCTTCGCCAAGCTTCGGATCCTTTGACAGGGTGTTTTGGGGATGCTTTCCAAATTTTACTATCTTTAATAGTGTACCGTACGTACGAAGCAATACCAGCTACATGAGAAAAGAGGGGTGTATTGCTTTTTAGTACAACCGGATTACTGGTTCTTGTAAATAACCCCATATGAAGACCATTATGTTTAACGATAATGACCTTAAACAAATAGCCGACAGAGGAAGCGAAGTAGAAGTGGTGACGTCGCAAATGAGATATTTTGCGGAAGGGTTCCCCTTTCTCAAGCTTGAAAAAGCGGCCCGCATCGGCGACGGAATCGTAAGCCTGACTGAGGAGGAAGCGGATCGGAAAGCGGCACTTTACGATGAGTATGTCGCGGACATGGGCCTGAGCGTGCTCAAGTTTGTACCCGCTTCGGGTGCTGCTTCGCGGATGTTTAAATCTCTTTTCTCTTTTCTGGAAAGCGGGAAGACTGATAGTTCCGTAGAGGAGTTTTTTGAAAAACTTGAAGACTTCGCGTTTTACAGATCGCTCAAACGGTTGCTTCTGATCGATGGTATCGATATAAAAAAAGCCGATCGTAAACAGATCGCCGAATACTACCTGACTGATAAAGGATTAGGATACGGCAGCCTGCCGAAAGGTTTGCTGGAGTTTCACCGGTCTGAGCCCGTGTCGAGAACCCCGCTGGAGGAGCATTTGGTCGAGGCCGTTCAATACGCACGCTCAGGTGGTACTGCGGTGCTTCATTTTACGGTTTCTCCCGAACACCGTGATAAGTTTGAAAAGTTGGTGGTAGAACGTTTGCCTTTTTACGAAAGCGCATTCGAAACCAAGTTTTATGTCTCCTTTTCGGAGCAACATCCGGCGACTGATACGATTTCCGTCAACCCGGACAATACGCCTTTCCGAGAAGGAAACAACAGTTTGCTTTTCCGCCCGGCAGGGCATGGGGCTTTGCTTGCCAATCTCGCAGAGCTTGACGCTGACCTTATTTTTATAAAAAATATTGATAACGTAGTTCCTGACAGCCTCAAACCTGTTACGGTCCAGTATAAAAAAGTAATAGCGGCGGTGTTAATCGAGTTTCAACACCGCATTTTTGCCTATCAAAAGCAATTGGAGGAGGGAGCAACGCCATTTCTTCTCGAAGAGCTGGAAGAGTTTTACCGGGAGGAGCTGGGGACCATTCCTCCCGAAGGGTTTGGTGATTGGTCCGCCGAAATCAAGGCCGACTATTTCCGCACCAAGCTCAACCGGCCGATCCGGGTTTGTGGAATGGTGAAAAACGAAGGCGAGCCGGGTGGCGGGCCGTTCTGGGCGAAGAACGCAGACGGGAGTACTTCTCTGCAGGTTGTGGAGTCTGCGCAGGTAGACCTGAATGATGAAAAGCAGAAAGCTATCTGGGTGACGGCTACTCACTTTAACCCGGTAGATCTGGTTGTAGCGATCAAAGATGCTAAAGGCAATACTTTTCAGCTCGACGATTTCCGTGACCCCAAGACGGGTTTTATCTCGTCCAAATCCAAGGATGGAAAGGAGCTGAAAGCACAGGAGCTTCCAGGTTTGTGGAACGGTTCTATGTCTGATTGGAACACTGTTTTTGTAGAGGTGCCCCTGATTACCTTTAACCCGGTGAAAACCGTAAATGACCTGCTGAGGCCGCAGCACCAGTGAGGCTAGCGTTTGCCGGGCCTGGTGAGCCGCTGATAGATGACCTCAGCTTCGTTCTGGTAAGGGTGAATTTCTGTTTCCGCAACTTTATGAAACAGGTAGGCGGCCTGCTCGGTTTTTTTTAGTTTGAGAAAGGTAAGCGCTAGGTACCATTCCGAGGCATTTGAAACATAATTTTTCATGTTCTCAACGGAACGTTGGAAATGGGGAAGGGCGGCGGCCGGCTTCCCCATTTTTAATAACGCGATGCCCCGGGAAAGGCTTACAGAATCTTTTTTGAATTTCGCCAGGTCTGCTCCCGCGAAATGGTACCGGCTGGGATTACTATCCATAGCGGGCCTTGGCGCGCTATCGAAGTAGGTACGGAACAAATTTTCTTCCCTTGATAACCGGGTTTGCGCCGTAGTGATTACACAGCATCCCGTAATCAGGAAAATGGTCAGAATAATAACCCGCTCTTTCACCAGCCCGGATAATTGTGAGATCTAGCGCCCGAAACTTTTGCCTATAAATTTTAACACCTCCGGTAGCGCGGCTCTCCAGTAAGGCCAGCTGTGGACTCCGTCGCGTACCCTGAATTCATGCGGTACTCCTTTGTCGATCATCGCGGCATGCAGGGCCATGTTGCCTTTAATCAGGAAGTCTTCATCGCCGCAGTCAATATAGTAACGTACCGATTTAAGTTTTTCGACCGGTGCGGTTTCTACAATTTTCAACGGAGAGTTGGATTGCCAGTGTTGGTTCAGCCGGTCTTTGCCTTTTAGCCCTTTTTGCAGGAAAACACCCATGAAACCGTCCCACCGGTCGTTCGGCACATCAAGAATTTCCTGGTCAGTCCATACGGCTGCACTCAGGGGCGCGGCTGCGGCGAACAGTTCAGGGTGCTTCAAGCTGAAAATCAGCGACCCGTAACCGCCCATAGACAGGCCGGCAACAGCTCTGAACTCTTTCTTTTTCCGGATCCGGTACCGGTTTTCGATCTCAGGAATAAATTCGTTAATGAAGAAATCCTCGTAGCGAACCTTTCCGTCATGAGAATTGATGTAAAAAGATACACCTCCGTCAGGCATGACAATAATGGCAGGCGGCGCCTCTCCGTTTGCGAAAGTCTGGTCGGCAATGCGCTGTACGTCGCCGAACTGCGTCCATCCGGTTTCGTCGTCGGTATAGCCATGTAGCAGGTACAAAACCGGATAGCTGCGGTTGGTATCATTGTAGCCCGCAGGCAGATAGATACTGTACCTGACCTCCTTGCCCAGTATTTTGCTGGTAAGGCTCAGACTTTCCTGAAGCGTACTGTTTTGCGCGAAGCAGCTTATCTGTAAAAGGGTAAAAATGGCAGCGTATACCAGTTTCATAGGTCTCTTTATGATTTGATTTCCGGCTAAAGGTAATAAATCCGATTGAGGTAAAAATGGTTGAATAATCTTGAAAGTGTCTTATTTTAGGCGTCTGAATCGATTTACGCGGTATACGCGAAGCTTCCTAAACTCTTTGACTTTCTATGATGCGGCACATTCAGTTCACTTTAGCTTTTTTTTTCGGGGTAGGAGGTTCGGTAGCAACCGGTCAATCTGCAGAGTTTTCACGCGTCAGTTACCAGGACAAGCGTCTTGTTACGGATTTGGGGGTAGGGTTATGGGCGTGGCCGCTTCCGATGGATTATGACCAGGACGGAGACATGGACCTGGTAGTATCCTGCCCGGACGTCCCATTTCGCGGGGTATATTTTTTTGAAAACAAGTCGGGCGGGGAGTTCCCGGTTTTCGAAGCGCCGGTGCGTGTCGGCGAATACATCCGAAACCCCCAGATTTCCTACGTAAAAGGGGCTCCCAGGGTGATCGACCGCGGTTATGAGCTGGTGGATTTCCGGAGTGGCGCCAACTCTTACCGGCGCCTTATTTTCCCGCCGGATTCGTTGATGACTGATTTTAAGAAAAAGCCGCGGTTTACGCAGTATACTTATGTGGACTATGATGGCGACGGCGACCAGGATGTGGTGGTCGGCGTCGATGACTGGACCCAGTATGGTTGGGACAATGCTTTCGACAAGAACGGCAACTGGACCAACGGGCCGCTTCACGGGTATGTGTACCTGTTTGAAAATGTAAACGGCGGCTATACCAACCGCGGACGCGTGAAGGCAGGCGGCGAGATCCTGGATGTATACGGCGCCCCGTCCCCGCAATTTGCCGACTTTGACCGGGATGGCGACCTGGATATTATCTGCGGGGAATTCCTGGATTCATTTACCTATTTTGAAAACACAGGCACCCGGACCACGCCCGAGTACGCAAAGGGGAAGAAGCTCCGGAATGCATCCGGCATCATCCGTATGGACCTTGAAATGATTATTCCGGTGGCGGTAGACTGGAATGGCGACGGGCACACCGACCTGGTCGTCGGTGACGAAGACGGCAGGGTAGCCTATGTTAAAAATACAGGTAGGATGGAAGACGGGGCGCCGGTGTTTGACTCCCCGCGGTATTTTCAGCAAAAAGCGGGTTTCATCAAGTTCGGGGCACTGCCCACTCCCTTTTCGGTGGACTGGGACGATGACGGCGACCAGGATATTGTGATCGGGAATTCTGCCGGGTATATCGGCTTTATCGAGAACCGCGGCGGGAAAGGAGTACCGGATTTTGCACCGCCGCGCTACCTGGAAGCCGATGGAAAGGTGATCCGCATCCAGGCCGGGCAGAATGGCTCTATCCAGGGACCGGCCGAGGCCAAATGGGGCTATACTACACTTTCGGTAGCGGACTGGGACGGAGACGGCCTGAAGGATCTGATCGTTAACTCGATCTGGGGAAAAGTACAATGGTATAAAAACACAGGTACGAAAGGTGCACCGAGGCTGGCATCCGCAGCTCCGGTCCAGGTAGACTGGAAGGGACCGGCTCCGAAACCTGCCTGGAACTGGTGGGTCCCCGGGCCTGCAGAACTGTCCACGCAATGGCGCACCACCCCCTTTGCAGTAGACTGGAACAAGGATGGCCTGACGGACCTGGTGATGCTGGATCACGAAGGTTACCTGGCCTTTTTCGAGCGTTTCAAAAAAGGATCAGAACACCCGCTCAGGCCAGGAAACCGTATCTTCTGCCTGGAGGATGGTACACCGCTGCGGCTGAACCAAAAAAATGCGGGCGGAAGCGGCCGCCGTAAATTTACCCTGATGGATTGGGACCGCGACGGCGACCTGGACCTGGTAATTGACGGGAAAAACGCTGAATGGTATGAGCAGGTAGGGAAAAAGGGAGGTAAGGTAACTTTCCTGCACCGGGGTGATGTATCCGCGCTCAAGCTTGCAGGACACGATACCAGTCCGACGCCCGTTGACTGGGATGGGGAAGGTGCTCCCGATTTGCTGTTAGGGGCAGAGGACGGTCTTCTTTACTACCTGAAAAGGTAACCGGAGGGAATAACCCTCCGGCAGGCACCCGAATAAGCCTTTTTTATTTGTGAATTTGCGGCTTATACTAAGCTACCGCATCTTCATGAATGACAATCTTCTCAATCTTGTCACCTTGACGAATGGCGTCTATTACGTCAAGCCCTTCCACTACCTTTCCGAAACAAGTATGGTTTCTATCCAGGTGAGCGGTGTTTTTCCTGCTGTGACAGATGAAAAACTGTGACCCACCCGTATTTCTCCCGGCATGCGCCATAGAGAGAACCCCGCGGTCGTGGAATTGATTGTTCCCGGTGAGCTCACACGGAATCTGATAGCCGGGGCCGCCGCGTCCGGTTCCTTCCGGGCAACCGCCCTGGATGACGAAGTCAGGGATTACCCGGTGAAAAGTAAGTCCGTCGTAAAATCCTTTCCGGGATAGATCGGTAAAGTTTTTCACTGCAATCGGCGCATCGTCCTCATAGAACTCGATCCACATCGTGCCTTTTTCAGTGACCATTTCCGCTTTAAGTGCCATAATCGATTCGAATATATATTGATGGTTGAAATACACCGAACGACAGTAGCCGTTCGGATTCAGCTTACAAAAATAGCGAAAATTAGCGGTTATGAAGGACGCATACCGCGTGATTAGCGATCGGCCAGGCCTGAAAGCGAAATGTGTGCCAATGTGTCTGTATTTTGTCGGTGTAAGCGTGGGTGTATGTGTCGATATGGCAGTATTCGGCTTGCGGAACATTGTTTGCAGTTATCCTGATTATAATCTTAAATCCATTGTATAATGAGAAAAGGAGCGCAAGTAAAAATAGCCCCCGAGATATTAAAGGGGATTGATCTCTCTAATTCCCTGAACGGTGGTAGCAGTGAAATATCGAACTGGCTTGAACAGGCAGAGAATGGCTACGAGTTTTTCGTCAGGGTTCCGGGGGTAGAAGTGGAAAAGCTATCCGTCGAGGTCGTTCAGAACAGGGTATTGGTGTATTACATGTTCCCGTTGTATCAGCAAGGTGGAGATGACGAGCAACTACATGCCCGGGTAGTGGGGAATTTTTCTATCCCTGCAGACGGAGACTATGAGCGGGTATCGGCTTCTTATGAACATTCGGAAAAGTGCCTGCGGATAGAAGTGCCCTTCAACGAGCAGCAAAAAGGATATCGCAGCAAAGTGGAAATAGAGAGGTAAACAGGGTTGACGGCGGCAAACGAGATAAAGGCATAAAAAAGGAGGCTCTTCACCTCCTTTTTTTTATGGATTGTGCGGCATCAGGCGAGCCGGTTAATGCAGTTCAGGTCTTCAAATGCCAGTTTGAGCCGGGCTACCTGGCTTTCTTGTCCTTTACGGAGCCAAACGCGCGGGTCGTAGTATTTTTTGTTAGGCGAGTCGCTGCCTTCAGGGTTTCCCAGCTGCCCCTGCAAGTAGCCTTCCTTGGCCTTGTAATAATTCAGGACACCTTCCCAGGTGGCCCATTGGATATCGGTATCAATATTCATTTTGATAGCACCGTATTCAATGGCTTCCCTTATTTCTTGACGGGTAGAACCTGATCCGCCGTGGAATACAAAATTCACAGGAAGCGGCCCTGTCTGGAAGTGCTGCCGGATATAGTCCTGCGAATTTTTAAGGATGATGGGGGAAAGCTTTACGTTCCCGGGTTTGTATACGCCGTGCACATTCCCGAATGCTGCTGCGATGGTAAAGTTCGGGGAGATTTTGCTGAGTTCTTCGTAGGCAAATGCAACCTCCGAGGGTTGGGTGTACAGCTTGGAACTGTCAACATCGGTGTTGTCGACTCCATCTTCTTCACCGCCGGTCACTCCCAGTTCAATTTCAAGCGTCATGCCGATTTTGCTCATCCGCTCAAAGTATTTGGCGCAGGTCTCGATATTTTCATCCAGGGATTCTTCCGACAGATCAAGCATGTGCGAGCTGTACAAAGGGATCCCGTGTTGGTCGAAATAACGTTCTCCCGCATCCAGGAGGCCGTCAATCCAGGGAAGCAATTTCTTGGCACAGTGGTCGGTATGAAGAATTACGGGAACGCCGTAGGCCTTTGCCATATGGTGCACATGTAGGGCACCGGAAACGGAACCGGCGATTGCGGCCGCCTGATTGGCATTGGAAAGGCTTTTTCCCGCGTAAAAAATTGCGCCTCCATTAGAAAACTGAACAATTACGGGGCTGTTAACAGCTTTCGCTGCTTCAAGAACACCATTTACGGAATCACTTCCGACCACATTCACGGCCGGTAATGCGTAATTGTTTTCGTTGGCATGACGGAAAATGTCGCTGACGGCTTGTCCAGTTACAACTCCGGGTTGGAAGCGTGGGGTACTATCGCTCATATCTGCAATGTTTTGAGAATAGATGGTTTTTTGGCTTTCAATAGATGGCAGGCTGGCTGCCGTATTTAACACACGCAAGTTAATTATTTTGGGGGTTTATTCGTGTAACCTGTTTAAATTTGAGCTTATTTATTAAGAGATGAGTTCCAAAAAAACATTATCCGGAGGCTGGAAGAACCTTCTTCTTTTTCTCTCGCTTGGTTTTTTGATTATCTGGATCATGGAGTTCCGGCGGACCTCGCTGGCCGACAGCTATTGGTTGCTTCTCCTGCTTTTGGTTTGCCTGCTTTGGTACCAGTTGCTGAATTTGAAAGGGCGGGCAGCCGGGGAAAGCCGGCAGCAGGAAAGTCGTGGGGAGAGCGGCGTTAAAACGGGAAAACCTTCATCAAAAAAAGGAAAGTAGATGCTTTTATTTGGTATTTTGAGTTTGGTGTTTTTCGTTGCAGCAGGCTACTATGGAGCGGTGCGGGCAATTTCCCTGGATTTTTCTTTCGACTGGGTCAACATCAGGGTAGACGAAGAAAACAGAAGCGCATTTGTTCTTGAATGGCGCCGTAAAGTAAGAATGATGCGCTTCCTGACAGCCGCCATGGGATGTTTTTTCCTGGTGCCGTTCGGTACTGAATTGTGGGTGCAGTGGATGGGCGAAGCCGCCGGGGGCCGGATACCGGCGCTGTTGCTGGCCGCGATTGTGCTTTGGGTACTCGGCATGTCTTTTTGGATGGGAATAGGGAGGGCTTACCCCTCCGTTGTGGAGGTGAAGAGTTTTCCGGTTCGCTTCGGCGAATGGCTGACCACCCCGATTTACTGGTTGGCAGAGCCTTTCCTTACCCAGGACGATAGCCGTGCTCCGCACAAGGAAGAAGGGGAAATTGAGGAGAAAATACCGGATGAGGAAAAGGGCGTGGATGAGCAAATGATCAAAAATGCCATCGAGTTCAAGGAAGTGAGGCTCCGCGATTGTATGATCCCGAGGACGGAAATTTCGGGGATCGATATTGACGCCTCGGTGGATGAGCTGAGAGAGGCCTTTGTGAATAGCGGCCACTCGAAAATTGTGGTGTACCGGGGCTCGGTAGACAATATTCAAGGGTATTGCCATATGCTTTCCATGTTTAAAAAGCCGAAAGAGATCCAGCAGATTGTATCGCCTATCCTCACCGTACCGGAAGCCATGCCTGCTTCTGACCTGATGATCCGTTTCCTGGAAGAACGCAAAAACCTGGCGGTTGTCGTAGACGAGTTCGGCGGTACCGCCGGCCTGGTCAGTATAGAGGACATTATTGAACAGATTTTCGGGGAAATCCAGGATGAATACGACTTCACAGAGGACTGGGTGGAGCGGAAGCTTGACGACCAGCGTTACCTGTTGAGCGCCCGGCATGAAATTGATTACCTGAATGAAAAATACAATTGGGATCTGCCGGAAGGGGATTATGATACGCTGGGCGGCCTCATTATTTCACTGTACGAGGATATCCCGGAAGTGGGCGAAGTAATCGACCTCCCGCCGTATTCCTTCAGGGTTGACGCAGCACAGGATAATCGTCTCGAGACGATCCTGGTGACCATTCATTCGTCTGTTACCTGAAATTTTTCGGCTGTCTGCGATTTGCCCGGGTGCAGGGCAGCAGTCAATATTATTTAAGGTTCATATTAATTGCCTTCCAGATTCCTTTAACTTTGTGCGCGAAAGATGCCCTTCAATAACGGAATTTATATGACAAGTCACTTGTTTAGATGGAATGGCGTTTAGTAGTCGGATAGCATCAGGTCGGGCCGCGCAGGTCGCACCGCGCAGGTCGCACCGATTTCCGAAAGCCGATTTCCGATCGCCTTATTTCAGGTGCATCAGTTTAGTAGAAATACAATCAAAATAGAGGATGTTTAAAATAATAGCCAAATTATTTGGTACCAAAGCTGACCGGGATCTCAAAGAGCTGCAGCCTTATGTGGGGCTGGTGAAGACCGAATATGAGAAACTCCAGGGCTTATCGAATGACGAGCTCAGGGGGCGGTCGGAGGATCTGAAAAAAACGATTGCCGGGCGGTTAAAGGGGATTGACGACCAGATTGACCAACTGCGCCAGGATGCGATTACGGAGTCGGATGTAGACGCCAAGGAAAGCATCTTTAAAAAAGTGGATGAGCTGGAGCTGGAGAGGAACAAACAACTGGAAGTGGTGTTGCTCGAGATTCTTCCCGAGGCATTTGCCGTTGTGAAAGAAACAGCCAGGCGATTTAAGGAAAATGAATCACTGGAGGTGACCGCCAATTACCTCGACCGCGAGCTGGCCACCAAAAAGAGCCACATCGTTATTGAGGGTGATAAAGCACGCTGGAATACGACCTGGAATGTAATGGGCAACCCCATCAAATGGGAGATGGTGCATTACGATGTGCAGCTGATTGGTGGTGTGGTTCTTCACCAGGGGAAAATCGCCGAAATGGCGACGGGCGAAGGAAAGACGCTGGTAGCGACGCTCCCGGCATTCCTGAACGGGCTTGCGGAACGGGGCGTGCATATAGTAACTGTTAACGATTACCTTGCCAAAAGGGACTCGGAGTGGAATGCGCCGCTGTTTGAATTTCACGGCCTGACCGTTGATTGTATAGACCGCCATCAGCCTAATACGACTGCCAGGAGGAACGCATACCGCGCCAATATTACGTACGGTACCAATAACGAATTCGGGTTTGATTACCTGCGCGATAACATGGCCCGGGGGACCGAAGAGCTTGTACAACGCAAGCATCATTATGCCATGGTCGATGAGGTTGACTCCGTCCTGATTGATGATGCGAGGACGCCGTTGATTATCAGCGGGCCGGTACCCCGTGGTGACCAGCAGGAATTCATGGAATTGAAGCCGCGGATCGGGCGCATCGTGGAAGCGCAGAAGCGTTTGGCTATGGATCTTTTGAATGACGCCAAAAGAAAGATCAGCGGCGAGGACAAGGTAGGAGGAGGTTTGTCGCTTTTCCGGGTGTTCAGAGGTATGCCGAAGTACAAGCCCCTGATCAAGTTCCTGAGCGAGCCGGGAATCAAGGCGATCATGCAGGAAACAGAAAAAATCTACCTGGCCGAGAATCAGAAACTGATGCCGCAGGCTGACGAGCCGCTGTACTTTACAATTGATGAGCGTCACAACAGCATTGAGCTTACTGAAAAAGGCATCGACTTTTTAACGGGAGAATCCGAAGCTGCTGACTTTTTCATCCTGCCGGATCTTTCGGTTGACCTGAATGCAATCGAAAAGGACAATGAACTCAATGACCAGGAGCGGTTGCTGAAAAAGGAGGCGCTTATTCGTGACTTTTCCGTGAAAACCGCCAGGATTCACACCGTCAACCAGCTCCTTAAGGCATATACGCTTTTCGAGAAGGATGTCGAATATGTGATTATGGACGGGAAGGTCAAGATCGTTGATGAACAAACGGGTCGTATTATGGAAGGCCGCCGTTATTCGGACGGTTTGCACCAGGCCATCGAGGCAAAGGAAAGCGTTAAGGTGGAGGATGCGACTCAGACGTATGCGACCGTTACCCTGCAGAACTATTTCCGGATGTACCACAAGCTGGCCGGGATGACCGGTACGGCGGAAACGGAGGCCGGGGAATTCTGGCAGATTTATAAGCTGGATGTGGTGTCTATCCCGACCAACCTGAATATTATCCGGAAGGATGAGGAAGATAAAGTATACCGGTCGGTAAGGGAGAAGTACAACGCAGTTGCAGATGAGATCGTTGACCTGGTACATAAAGGCAGGCCGGTGCTGGTGGGAACAACGTCAGTGGAAAACTCGGAGATTATCAGCCGGATGCTGACGTTGCGGAAGATACCGCACCAGGTATTGAACGCGAAACAGCACCAGCGTGAGGCGGAGGTGGTAACAGAAGCCGGAAAACCGGGTACGGTAACCATAGCGACCAACATGGCCGGCCGTGGAACCGATATCAAGTTGACACCGGAATCGCGCGCAGCGGGCGGATTGGCAATCGTCGGGACCGAGCGGCATGAAAGCCGTCGGGTGGACCGGCAGTTGCGGGGGCGTTCCGGTCGGCAGGGAGATCCGGGTTCATCCCAGTTCTTTGTATCATTGGAAGATAACCTGATGCGTCTATTCGGTTCTGACCGTATGGCAAAAGTGATGGACAGGATGGGGCTGGAAGAAGGTGAGGTGATCCAGCACAGCATGATTACCAAGTCTATTGAACGTGCGCAGAAGAAAGTAGAGGAGAACAACTTCGGAATAAGGAAGCGGTTGCTGGAATACGATGACGTGATGAACTACCAGCGTGACGCTATTTACCGGCGCAGGCGCAATGCGTTGTTCGGTGAACGTCTCGCGGTGGATATCGCCAATACGCTTTACGATGTCTGTGATGATATCGTCGGCAGCACTGAAGGCAGTTATGCCGAATTCGAACTGGCTGTACTGACCACGCTGGGTATCGAACCACCTTTTACAAGCCAGGAGTACGGCACACTGAAAAGCGCCGATAAATCACGGCGGTTGTACGAAGCTGCTGAAGCCCATTACCAGGAGAAGAACCGTGCGATAGCCGAAAGTGCATTGCCGATTCTAAAAAACATTGTGGCAGAACGTGGTGCGCACATTACCGAAATTATGGTTCCTTTTTCGGACGGGATCAAACAAATGGGCGTGGTGGTAAACCTGCAGAAGTGCATCGAGTCGGAAGGGCGGAACCTGATCGAGGAAATGGAAAAATCGATCGTCCTCGCTCTGATTGACCAGGAATGGAAAGAGCACCTGCGGGAAATGGATGACCTGAAGCAATCCGTTCAGAATGCCGTTTTTGAACAGAAAGACCCGTTGCTGATTTACAAATTCGAATCGATCGAATTGTTCAAGCGCTTCCTGAGCAAGGTGAATGTGGATTTGATTTCTTTCCTGATCAAGGCCGATATTCCTAGGGAACAGGCTGCTCCGCAGGAAATGCCGCAGGCCCCGGTGCGGAAGGCCGAACCGGCGCCTAAATTGCAGACCAATAAGGAGGAAGAGGACGCCGCACAAAGTGGCGGAAGCGGTCCGGATGCCTATGCCCGGCATACGGAATCAACGACAAGGCCCGCGCCGGTTAAAGTGATAAAAATCGCCGACCGGAACCAGAAAGTTAGCGTGCAATACCGTGACGGCCGGGTAGTAAAAGATGTGAAATACAAGAAAGTAGAGGAAGACGTAGAAAACGGCGATTGCGTCGTGATCGAATAAAACGGCCCGGCGTGTCCCGAACCGGGGCGCGCCGAACTGTTTCCCATACCGAAACACCGGCGTCCGGGCGTGGTCCGGGGCCGGAACGTTAAACAGAACGCACGATATGACACTTCACAGAGAAGGATTTGGCACCATTGCGCTTGCTTTGGTGTTTCTTTTGCTTTTAAACCTTGGTGTAGAATATCTGACACCTGAACTGAACTGGCTGCATACGCTGCTACTCGTAGTAAGTGCGGTTTTCTTCTTCATTATTGTTCAGTTTTTTCGCTATCCCAAACGCCGGCCTACCCTTAACCCGAAGCAGGTCATCGCGCCATGCGACGGTAAGGTAGTGGTGATTGAAGAAGTGGTGGAAACCGAGTATTTTAAAGGGCCGCGACGCCAGATCAGTATTTTTATGTCGCCGGTCAATGTGCACGTCAACTGGAACCCGGTTGCGGGCATTGTCAGTTATTTCAGGTACCACCCCGGGAAATACCTGGTGGCCTGGCATCCGAAATCCAGTACGGAAAATGAACGGACTACCACGGTGATCCGGATGCAGAACGGTGTGGAAATACTTTTCAGGCAAATTGCCGGTGCATTGGCCCGACGGATCAAATGGTATGTGTCCGAAGGACAGCAGGTAGGACAGGCATCCGAAATGGGATTTATCAAATTCGGCTCCCGGGTCGATGTGTATGTTCCGCTGGACGCAGAGATAAAAGTCAACCTGAACGACCTTACAACCGGCAGCATTACCGTGCTTGCCGAGCTGAAATCCTGACCCGGGGCTAACCCGCCTACTAAACACTTGTCCATGAGGAAGGAAGTACTGACCCTCGCCCGCATTGTTGTGCTCACCTGTTGGGCGGGCATGGTCCCGTCTTTTGCACAGGAAGGCCCGATGACCCCTTTCTGGAAGGGAAAAAAGGTTACCAATGAATCGGTCCTGATGATTTCAAAGGAGGGAAGGCCGGCCGAAGCAAGCCTGCTATTTAAACCCAAAAGAATTTTGCGTGTAAGCGATTCCGGGCTCAAGACCACCTACAAAAAGGGAAAGGATTGGAAGTATGAGGACGGGAAATTGATTCTGTTGCCGGGATCGGCCGCTGTGAGCATGACCGACCGTGAGCTGGCACCTGATTCTGGACGCTTCCAGGGAATTCACGGCGGTTATATCCTGCATCATGAGGGTTCCTTTTTTCATGAAAAGCAATTGGCTGTAACTTACCGGCATAAAAAGGGCCAGTGGAATGGGCCGCTGCCCCGGTACGCAGGCGATGTGCTGTCGGGTACGCTCGACAAGCTGAGAAAGAAAAAGGATCTGCATATTCTTTTGTTCGGAGACAGTATTGCGGCAGGTGCAAACGCCAGTGCGCAGTCGGATGTGGCCCCCTATTTACCCAGCTGGGGAGTTTTGTTTGTCAACCGGCTAAAAGCGTACTTCAAGACAGACATCCGGTTCACCAATACTGCTGTCGGGGGCAAAAATTCACGTTGGGGCGAAGAAACGGCAATAGAGGCGGTGGCTGCGCGGCACCCTGACCTGGTCGTAATCGCTTTCGGCATGAATGACGGTACGGGGAAAATGCCGCCGGAGGAATTCAAACAACACATTGCAGCGATTATGAAGCAGACCCGGGCGGTAAATCCGAAGGTGGAGTTTATCCTGGTAAGCACCATGCTGCCCAATCCCGAATCTAAGTTTACAGGCACTCAGCGCGACTTCAAGCCGCTTTTACAGGAGCTGACCGGCCCCGGGTGTACCCTGGTTGACATAACCGCGGTGCACGATGAACTCTTGCAGCACAAGAGTTACCAGGACCTTACGGGCAACAATATCAACCATCCCAACGACTATCTCATCCGCTGGTACGCGCAGTTCCTGGCGGGGACACTCATTCCGGCAAAAGATCTCTGATACAGCTTATTTGAACCGTATGCTGATGCCGGTGTTTAGAATGCCCCTGTAGCCGTAGCCGAGCTCGGCAAAGATCCCCGTCGTTTTTCCGTAACGTACCCCGATGGGGGTAAAATGAATGGTTAGCAAAGGATGCCTTATCTTTTCTATTGAACCGCTAGCCCCGTTGGCGTATCTCTCGAAAGTCCTTCCCACTCCCGCCCCGGCTATACCGTAAAAACTCCAATTCGGCTTGTCGATGTAGTGAAATTGCGCTTCTACCGCAATCATAGGGGAAGTATAGTGGTACCTGCCGCCGGTTTTACCGGAGTCGTTAAAAAGTGGTTCCCGCGTGTTGAGAAAGGTCGTGCCGGCCGTGAGTCCGGCTGATATTCTGTGCGTTACCCTGTAGCGATAAGTGCCGTACAAGCCATTGCTTCGCTGTAAGGGCGTTATGGTTTCTCGCAGGAAAAACATTAAAACCAGGTTGGCATAACCTTCAAAAAGGGCGTGCTCCGAGGTCTGAAGGCCGGCGCTGAGCTGGACATCATGCCGGTAATCGCCATGCTGCCCGTAACCGTCCGTAAAGAGCAGCAGGTAGATCGCAGGGGTAAGAAAGAACCTTTTCATCAAATTGACCGGGTTATTTTACAGGATCAGAAACAATACAGGTAGAAACCAGGGGCAATGGAGATTCAAAAACCACGATGCCAAATTCAGGATATTATATAATTTCCTATATTGTGCTATAGCAAGGATTTGATTTGTCCTGAGACAAAATATTTTCTTGTTGGCCGACAAATATGGAAAATCCGCTGGCTGGTCGACCGTCCCTGGCTACCGGGACCGGGGGAAAAATTCAGGAGGTCATATCCATAATTAAATCTCATCAGGATGAGCCTGACAAAACCACTGGTGCGTATTCTGGAGGCAATTGACCGCAGTATACCGGCTTCGGAGAGAGAGAAGCTCCTGGGGGCGTTCCAGCCCTACAAAATTGCCAAAAGTAGGGTGCTGGTGGCCCATGGGGAGGTGAGCGGGAAAATGTATTTTATCCAGAAGGGCGTCATGCGGGCCTATTATACGAGGGGAGAAGAAGACGTCACCTCGCTTATGGCTTCAGATGGGGAGGCTGTCTGTATCGCCGCCAGCTTTTTCAGGCAGCAGCCGTCGGAAGAAATCCTGGAAACCCTCGAGGATTGCATCGTTTATTCGATTACTTATGAATTGTACCGTGAGCTGACAGGCTACGACACCGGCCTGGCACAACTGACGATTGAATTGCTTGAAAATCAGCTTATTAATTTTGGTGAGACGATCAGAATGTTTAAATACCTCTCTGTGGAGCAGCGTATCAGTCATTACGTAAGGCAGCCTGCTTCGGTTTTCCGGCGTATCCCCGACCAGTATATCGCAACCTATCTCGGAACAACCGGCGCTACGTTTAGCCGCTGCCTGAAAAACGTGGAAATAGACCGGGATTGACGCTACGTTTTTCCGCGTTCGGTTTGTTATTTTTGAATAATGAGACCAACCCGCTTGCTGGCCTTCTTGCTGATTGTTACACTCGTACCGCGGTTGCGCCTGTATGCGCAGGTTAGCTCCCAGGGTGGTGAAGAAATTGTCGCCGTCGCGAGGTCGGAGGACGGCGCGGCTTTGGCAACGGTCAGTAGCATGGGGGTTGTCCGGGTTAGAGACACCGGCACCAACCGGGTAATAAGAGAGATGAATGCGGAGGGATTGGACGGTGTTTCGCTTAACGGATGCCGCCGGGTTTTCTTTCTTCCCGGACGACGCCTGGGGGTGCTCGGCTTCAATGAGTTGCGCATCTTTGATATAGGGGAGGGCCGACGGGTTGCAAAGTATTCCTCTGCAGAAGGTTTTGATAACATGGTCTCTTCCAATAATCGCTACTTCGTCTATTTCAACGGTGGATTGGCTGAAATCGTCGATCTGTTTGACGGGAAGACGCTGGGCAGGCGCGCCATACCTGTTCACCGGGCAATGGATATTTCCCCTGACGGGCGCTACCTTTTCCATTTCCTGGAAGAAAGGAAAATGATAGAATGTATGGAAATCGCCACGGGGAAAATTGTATACTGGCTCCCTGCTGATGGAATACGAAGGATCATATTGACCCGTAAAGCCGAACAACTGATCGGCATAACAGGCGGGAGCGCCTTTATGTGGGACCTGACGGGCAGGAAGCTCCTGCCGGTTCAGTTCAAGGCGGAGACCTGGGATCCGGACCTTCCGTTTGTAGCCGATGAAGAGTGGCTTGTGCTCCCGGGTGTGCTGCACAAAGGTACCAGGGCGTTTGACCTGAAGACCCTCGACCCCGTTCCGAAATACGTACCTGGGAAGTCTGTTTCGGGAGCCGGACCGGCCGGGAAGCCCGGTCGTATTCTCCTGGCCAGGGTTTCGGAAGTTTTTGAATATGATTTGCAGACGGGCGCTCAGCTCAGGATAGGTGGCGGTGTAAGCGACGTATACCGGTCGGTGTGTCTTTCTCCTGACGAACGATTTCTCTTCCTGGGGACGGAAGACGGGTTTATCAAATACTTTGACGTCAGGGAAGGTATTTATCGCGGCGTATTCATGGAAGCAGGCCAGCCCGTTACTTCCCTACGGTTCTCCGACGACGGTCGTATGCTTGAAATAGGCGCCGAACGCTCGGTGGATGTGGTGGATTACGAAACCAGGGAAATACTCCGGACTTACCCCAGAGCGAGGATATCGCCCGCCTATACTTTCATTATGGACAAAGCGCGGAAACTCGTGGCGACAATTATTGCCGGGGAGTTATCGCTGAGCAAGAATGGCATGACCCTGAAAATTACTACGAAAGCAGGTGAAAATAAGGACTATTTTGTTTATGAGAGCGGTTCTATGCTTTTTGATGCAACCGGTGGGGGAATTGATGCACTCGGGCTTTTTAAGGTAGGAGAAAGTGCGATTTCTCCCCGTCGGTTGAGCGAAACCTTTTATCGGCCCGATCTGCTCACCGCTTTTTTCTCGGAGGGGACTTCCTTCGGTAAAATTGCATCCGAAGCGGGCCGGCGTATTCGTCAGTCAGGCCGCAGCCCCGTTGTAGACCTGAAACCGGATGCGGGGAAAGTAACGGTTCTGGTCAGGAACGGAGGGGGCGGGATCGGACGGGTAAATGTTTATCTGAATGGCAAGCAGGTGATCCCGGATGGAAGAAAGGAACCCGGACGTTTTTCCGAGATGGAAATAGCGTTTGTGGTGGACCCGGCGAGATACCCCGGGTTTGACCCGGCCCGTGGGAACCGCGTGGAGGTGAGGGCTTTTAACAGGAGCGGGGAAGTCGCCAGTGAAAAGTCATCGGTTGATCTGCCGCCGCGGATCGTCCCGAAATCAGGCGTTGTACCCGACAAAAAAGACGCGTTTCCGCAGCCGCGGCTCTGGGCATTGACCGTAGGGGTTTCAGACTGCGCTGATCCAGCGCTTTCCCTTAATTTTGCCGCCCGGGATGCTGAGGACATCTACCAAGCGCTGGATGCCGGCGGAAGGATTCTTTTTGAAAACCGTGTCAACCTTTACCGCCTGACCACGAATCAGAAAGCAGATTCACTCCGGCCTACTGCGGCCAATATCCGTCGTGTGCTTCAGCATATTTCGAAACACGCCGGCAGAGATGATGTGATGATGCTTTATTTTGCCGGTCATGGCCAATCCTCGGAAAATTCAGGGCCTTTTTATTTCCTCTCGTCCGATGCAAAAGGATTTGCCGGAAGGTATGGCCCGGATGAAGCCATCACCGATGAAGATATCCTGCGTACGTTCGTGAATTCAAGGTGCGGGAAACAGTTGCTGATACTTGACGCCTGCTACTCGGGGCAGGTGATTGACAGGATGGTAGCGCGGGGGCAGCGGTCAAACTCTATCCGGGCGTTTGAGCGGATGTTCGATCAGAGTGCCGCCTTTATCCTGGCAAGTTCTTCTTCGTCGCAAAAGAGTTGGGAGTCTTCCGAATTCGGACAGGGATTGCTTACCCACTTTCTTCTCGAAGGAATGCGGGGGCCGTCTTTGGATGACGGTATCCTGACCGCGCTAAAATGGATGGACTATGCCAAGGAGGGTGTCGAGAAATATATGGAGGAGCGCTCGCGGGCAGGCGGCTCCTACCTGGAACCGCAGGTGCCCCGGATTTTTTCCAGGGGAGACATAGTACCGGTCGCAATTGCGCAATTTCCGGATCAGGTCAGTCTCTCTAAAATCCCGTTCAACGCTCCGAAGCCCCTTGCCGGGCCGGTTACCTTGCTCAATTCCCGGCTGATTGATCCGCTGGATCTGCAGACAAAGGTAAACAGGATACTAAGCCGGTCATCTCCTGACCAATCGCCGTTTTACTACATGCCCGACCGCGACTATATGGCCAGCTACCGGCTCGTCGGAAATTACGAAACTGATTCGCGGACAGGCGAAATACTGCTTGAAAAAGCGACTGTAGTCCTTGATAAAGCGGAAAAGGCCGCATTTGCACTTAGCGGCCGGTTCCGTAATGAAGAGGATCTGATAGAGGAGTTGGTTTTAAAGTTTGCGGCGTTTTGTGAAGGCGCGGCGCAGTGATCGAAGCCTTTTGTTAGATTACCGGAAATGTAAGCGGAATGACGGTTTGCTTCTGCTTTTGAATGGTTGCCTGCAGCTTTCAGCTACCATTGACAACAACAGGTTTGGCGCCGCACCAACCGGAGGGTCATCCCGACCGCAGTGGAGGGATCTCCCGCTCCCAGTATCCAATCCCTTTTAGAGGACTTTTTATAGCAACAGGAGATCCTTCGACTCCGCTGCGCTTCAGGATGACCGTCCGGGTGGTAGCCTCCGGCTACCATTGACTTCCATTGACAACATCTATTTGTCATCTCCGCTACAAGGTGTTTTCGCAAAAAACTTTTTTCTCTTTGTGACGGAGAATAGGGATTATCATGGGTTGATGAGGGATTTAGTCGCAGTTAGCATAGAAAAAACGCAATCTTTCCGTCTCGTTTGTGATGGGAAACCCTTCTTTGTTGTAGGTGTATTGAATGATCGCTTCACCCTCGTCACCAAAAAATCTTGAAATATTTTGCCGTGAAGAAAGCATGTAGTTGCCAAGAAAGAGGCGCTCGGTTTCTGGCCTGACGTCGATCGAGCCCAACATACTCAAAAAGTAGTTGATCATGCGGGTGGGGCGGCTTCCAGACAAAAAGTGCCTTTTGCCATCATATTCAACCCCTATTGTCGACCATTTTCCGGTATCCGCGTCTCTTAGTTCCATCTTTGTCACCATGCCGTTTTCGTAGTGGTAGACGACCTTCCCCGGATGTCCGGTGAATTGGCTGAGTCCATTGAAGCTTACAACGCCACGTTCGATCAGGTCATACGACTCATTCCGATCCAACTGCCAGACAACTAACTTAGAGACGTTCCTTGACGGGTCATACTCCACAAAAGTTCGTTGAGGAGAATCTCCAAAATAGCTGTCTTCTTCTTCGCAGACACCCACACCCTCATTTGCATATCGGAATACGGTGGTACCCCAATTGGAAAATAAGACTGAAGTACGGATTCTGGAAATCAACGAGCCGGCGTTGTATTCAAAAGTAATGTAATCATCGGGGTGGTCCATCGATTCAATCCTGGTCAACAGACAGCGGGCGTTGCTGCCTACCGGCAATGTGATAACCTTTACCTGAAAGGTTTGCGATGCTGTCTTCTTTTTTTTGAGTTCAAATAGAACAGGTTGCGTATAGTTGTTAATGCCCGAGGGGTCAGGGGATAGGGTTACCCCCGAAGCGAGGATGGGCTTCAGTACCAGGTCGGCCGGGTCGGCGTCGGCAGGTACGATGAGCGTATAGGTGTTAGTGAGCGAATCGAACTGCGTTTCTACGATTGGGTAACCCTCGGCTTTAAAGCCTTCAATCAACTTCCCGGCTGGAAGTACCTCTTCTTTCTCGCAGGCAATATGGAGTAGGGAAAGGAGCAGGATCATTGCCAGGGCAGCGATTGACGTAATGCTGGTTATCAGGCGGGAGATCATAATTATATAGATTATAGGTAGAAAGAAACGTTATGATTAAAACCCCATTCCAACAGAGATCCCGGCGCGGAAATCTCCCCAGGGGCCTTTGAGATATCTTTACTTTCCTGGAAGAAGAATACGGGGGCAAGATTTTTCCAAGTTCTTCCGGGGTATTCTCCTCCTTCTAAAGCTCAGGCAGCACCACCCAATAGAAAGTAACCACTCTCCGCCGGGAATCGTTAATTGTCGCACTCTGGCTCACGCCGGGAGGGATTGATTCTCCCCGGCCCAGGGTACGTACTTCTATCCTGATCCCGGAATTGTTTCTCTTGGTCTCCTCTTCACGGATGATACTGTTGATCACTTCGCTGACGGCTTCGGCCCGGAGCTCCGACAGCACCAGGTTCAGGTCGGTGGAGGTAGGATCGACAATACTGTATTTGTTCCGCGCGATGGGGGCAAGGGTCCTGTGCAGGTTGGAGCCGGGATCTATACGTGTGCCGTCGGAGTAGCCGGTCACGATTACGTCGCCCTTCAGGCTTTTGAAGGTGCTTTCATATTTCTGTGCAAACAGGTACAGTTTCTGAACGATGGGGGTGAACATCTGCTTTCCGCGTTTTGCCCTGGCGGCGGGAAGTACATATTCGCCCGGGTCGAACAGGGCGCCGACTTCCGCTTTGGAAAAAGTTTCACTATTGAGGAAGTCCACGATCACCCGTGTTTTTTCTTCCAGTATGCGGAGACTTTTGCTCGCTTCACCTGCCGCCTCGTTCGCGGCTGCCACCAGTTCTTTTTCCTGCGAAGTGCCGGTTCCCGCCTTGTAGTCCTCAAGGGTTTGGTTGGCTGTTTCCAAACGACGGATATGCGCTTCGATATTAGCTCTTTCGCGCTCTATGTAAGCTTGTATTTCCTTATCGGTTGACTCGTCGATCTGCTCCGCTTTGGCTGCATCGGCCGACTTCTTGGAAAGTTCGTCCAGGTGCCTGCCCGCATTCTGCTGTGAACTGACCGAAGCTTTTACCCGGGCGGAAGACTGCTGGACGGCCCGGGTATTGCGCGAACAGGATGATGCGAGCACAAGGAACAGAAGGAAGAGAAAGTCGAAAGGATAACGTCGCTGCATGTCAGTTAAGGTTCAGTTCCGGGTCTTTGGGAAAATAATCGGTCACGGGCGTGCTTTCTTTCCTGGTTTGCCGCGGAGGCTGTAGTTCGGAAAGGCGCTTTTTACTGTGACCGGATTCTTTTGCTGCAGCGCTGATTTTATACCAGGCAACGGCTTTTTCCCTGGCTTCAGGGCGATTGTTACGAAAGCCCAGGTAAAACTGGTCGGCTCTGTCGGTAGCAATGGTATATATCGAATCGCAAAGGATGGGGTGTCGCCCCGCCTGGCGGAGCTGTCGCAGCAAGGCGGCGGCTTTATCAAAATCAGGTGTGCTGATTTCTGCATACGGATCGGCAGCGGAGATCATACGGAATTGCATCCGCAGCGCCTCAGCTGGACCGTCGGTATTGTCTGCCGCAGCCGGCGGACTGACGGTTTCTGTCGCTTCCGGCTCCCAGACGGGAAGACTGCTATTATGGCCGAACAGGTTATTTTCCGCTCCGGTAGGGGGGCGTACCGGGTCGCCTGTTGGGTCGGTTGCCAGCGAGTCGACTCCGCCCGGGAAGTGTGACTTTATTGCCGAGATCTGATCTTTCACAAGACTCTGGTTGTAATAACCGAATATACCGGCCACTGCCAGCAGAAGAAGAAAAAACCATATTCCACCGCCCTTTCTCCTCCGGTCTGCTTCCGGCTCTGGTGGCGTTGCAGCCGCGACCGGCGGAAGCGACGATGATGAAGCCGCCTGGTCACCAGGGGACGGTGACGGGGCCGCAGCCGGTTTGACCTCGGCCGTATCAGGACGGTTGTCGTTGAACCAGTCGATATGACCGTTCGCGTGAATCCGTGCGATAAGCCCTTTGCCGGTTTGGGTATCAGTTACAGCCCATACCTGTTGCCCCGCTACTGCATCGCGGGAGAGTTGTTCTTTCAGCAGGAAGCGGCCGGAAAGGAGCGTTTGGGGTTGATAGGATTGCATAGCTTTGTTACCACAGGGGAGCGTTTGATTTATAACTTGCCTGCATTGATGGCGGAGGCGTCTTCGGCTATACTCCCCGGACGCATTGGATCCGGCATTGCCGTCGTGGCGGGGGCTTTTTTGTTATTGCCGGCCATTGTAGGAGATTCGGTATTGCCGTTGTTTCCGGAAGGCCCACAGGCCCACAGGCCCAGGCCACCCAGCAGTACGAGTGCGGCTTGTATTTTCATGATTGCATGAGGCCTTTTTCCTGGTATTTACCCGTAAAAGCCCAGTAGCCGAGGAAGGCCATCGCCAATACAAACAGGTAGAAACCGAGCGACAGGAATTGCGAGGCGCCGGGCGTGTTGGCCGCCATCTGACCGGAAATTCTCTCCGCTTCGGGGATAAACTGCCCAAAACCCGAGCCTGCGGCACTGCCGGCCCGTGCTATACCGGTTTTGATGCGGCTGATGTCCGAGAAGATCCCGCCTTCGGAGAACAAAGCAGCCAGGCTAAGGAGCAAGGTGGCGCCGAAGCCTCCCAGGAATATTTTCCATTTCAGACCGCCGCCCGCCGCCACCAGCATGAGGATGGTACTGAGTACGGCCAGCATACCTAATGAAGTGTCTTTGATGGCGTAAGCTTTGCCCTGGATGCTGCCTATGAAAGGTACGTCAAAGCCAATCTGCGCATAGGGAAATATTACAGCGTAAAGCACGATCAATGCTGCTATAGCCGCAGGCCAGTTGGGCATCCGGGATTTTAGTTCCCCCACGTTTAAGGGCGGAACAGTCGTACCACTTGTCTGAGAAGCGGCTTCAGGCGGCCAGAAATCCTGGAGAAACGGCTCGGTTGCGGCAGGGTCAGCTCCCGGGATCAACGGCCGATTGACCGCATGCGGAACCTGGAAGCCGGTGGTTGACTGCGGCGCTTCGTCGTCAGGCCCGCCCGGGGGGAAGGCGGGCGTTGCCGGAGATACGAATGCCGGAGGTGCAGTAGGGACCGGCGGAAAAGGGGCCGGACCGGGAGGCTGTGCCGCGCCGGGCTGCCGTATCTGATGGTCAATGCTGGTAAGCCTGGTATGAATTTTGAAGATCACGATGAGGATTTCGTAGCCCAACCGTATCAGGAAAGGCGAAACTACCAGGCTGAAGAATCCGATAAGCACGGCGACGCCGCCGCCCATGCCGAGCGGTCCGCCATAAGCGCCGGCGTTTAACCCGCCGAAAATCACCACCAGGGAAAGCAGCATTGCCACGACGACATGAATGTAGTACATGATCGTCAGGAAGGTTGGGGCGATCATCTTGTCGAAGCGAAGCATGTCGCGCCAGTTAAATTGAGGGTTCATAGTCAAAGCGTTATGGCTGCTAAGGAGATTGGCTAATACCTGGTCCTGAATTTGCCGTTGGTGACTTTGATCTTCTTTTTCAGATCGTTGCTATAGACTTCAAAATAGAAGGTGCCTTCGGCCATGGTGTCGTCTGCTTTTGTGAACATAACACGACCATTCGGAGAGGTGGACAGGTTCACGAATGGGTTAGGGCCGGATTGGAATGTCTCAAACCGGCTTTTCTGGTATTTTGCGCTTGTTATTTCAAACTCCTCCGGTTGTCCGCGGAACGGCTTTGAAGCACTCAGAATGATTTTTCTGTAGTCCGGTCCATAGGTTTGGATGGAAAAAGAATTCGACCCCACGTTCAAAATTTCGTCATCGTATTGGACATAAAGGTCTGTTTCATACAAAAGCGGACTTTCTCCTTCCACATCGGCAGATACATAATATTTCGCTTTGGGGATAACGTCATCTTTTTCATCTTTTTTTGAACATCCCGACATAACGGAAAGGCAAAAGGTAGCGACAAAGAGAATTTGTAGTTTGTGTAGCATCTCGAGAGTAGTTTTATTAGGAGTCAATGTGTTTTTTGCGATTCTATCTAGTTGTACTTCACCCTGAATCTCCCGTTCGTAACTTTCAGAGTTTTACTGCCTTTGCCGTATTCGCTGTAGACATCTACGTAAAAAGTGCCTTCTACGAAGTCATTAGTTACGCGGGTAATTGTACATTTTCCTTTGAAAGGCCTCTCTTCGTCATCGGCAAGAAAGCCGGAGGCGTAAGTGTCAAAGCGGCTGTTGCTGTATAAGGCGCCCAAAACGTCGAGGGTTTCCGGTTTCCCCGAAAGGGATCCTGTGGTGCCAAGCGCAAAGCCTTCATATTCGTTAATATCGCAGCCGAAATAAAAGATGGGCCGGTAGCCCCAGTGCCTGTTCTCGGCGACGTAGTTGTCTTCGCCTTCGTAGCGGAAGGGTTTGCCGTCTATATCGGCATAGACGTAAACTTGAGCTTTGGGAGTTGGGGTGTCCGAGCGGCTGCAGCTCGAGAAGAGAAAGTAGAAAACGGGGGCAAGCAGGAAATATTTCATGGTGCCGAAAGGACTTAGCGGATTAACGGATTGACAGGTAGTAGGCCGCCCGGATACCGGTTGAAAAGTGCCGGTACCAATGGTCAGGACTCAGCTTTGCGCCTGTATTCCATTTGGAAAGCGAGGGCTGTGCAAAAGCGGTGAGCTCAAGCGGATTGTTGCCGAGCAGAAATTCTTTTCCGATGCCCAGATTCAAGCTGACATCGAGGGGCCTTACTGTATTTTTGAAAACATCATTTCCTATGCTAACTTTTGTTGATTCGGAGATGTCGCCTGAAGTTCCTTTACCTTTGGCAGTTAATTTGGCGCTGACCGCAAATCCGAAATTAAGTCCGCCGACGAGCCTAAAACCGCTTTCGCTTAGTTTGTAGTTGACCCAAACCGGGACTTCGAGATAGGAGATACGGTAGTCATAAGTGCCTTTGTTGTCAATTACATCGCCAAATTGGTCGGTACCTTTTGCTTTGACCGTCTGATCCCGACCGCGGAGATGAAAGAGCAATCCGGACTGGAGCGCAAGCGATTCTTTGAAGGTATAGTCAACAAGCCCACCCAATAAGAAGCCGGGCGTAACGCCTATAACGTTCTTGTATGCCACGCCCGGATTGTCCTCCTCCAATTCCTTCTCTGTTTCCTTCATCGCTTTTTTTGCCTTGCCGGCAGTCAGGCCGAAGGTAAAGCTGGGACCTGCAACCGGTGCTACCCGGATTTGTCCGTAGCCGAATGAAACCATCAGAAGAAATGCTGCGAAAAATGCGAATGTCTTTTTCATCTTGTTTTTTGATTGGTATTGTTAAAACTTTTTCAAGCCGAAGCGGGCCGCTGAGCCGGACGGCTTTGCTTCTTTATGCGCGCACGCCGGCTTTATCACGGTTTGGCCTGTGATATTTTGAAATATTTTTTGGAGGGCTCCGAACGTTCTATTTTTCAGGCTTGGTGTTGTTCTGCAGCGAAAAATCGTACAGTTTCAGCGATGAGGAAAACTCGCTGCCTTTGTTATAAAAGAAGGCATATTCGCCGGCAGCCACGTCATCGTCAAAGTAAACCTTATAGAGCTGGTTGCTGATTTTCCTGAAACGGAAAGGAACCGCCCCCGGCCCGAAACCTGTCTCGCTTGAGTAGGAGGAACTCCTGCCAACGGTTATCTCACGACCCCGGTTGCTGACACGCGCTCTGATCAGAACGAAATCATTGGGGCTCGCCACGCCGCTAAAGATATTTTCAGCTACCGTATTCTGATCTTTCCGGTTTGCTCCGCTGAAAACAAAGTAAAAAACCGGCCTGTTGTCTTTGATGACCATATTGGCGCTCGGATTAGCCAGACCGACCCGTTCCGATGTGCCCACCATCCCCGCCGTATATTGGTTGGCAACGGATTCGCCGACCGTACCGCGCCGGGTCTGGTTGGTGGTGGTAGGTTCGAGTTGCGTATAATTGCCCCCCGGGTTATATTCCTCGTAGTACACGCCCGGCTCGGAAAAACGGCTGCGCGCCGGTGCGGGCAGGTTTTGGGGATGCGGCGGAAGGTCTCCGGCGATCAGGTTGGTGCTGCCCTTTCCGACTTTGGCTGCCCTTGTTGGCTTCATCATCACCTCCACGATTTTGTCGGGTACCTTGGCCATCTTCAGGGCAATCAAGGCGTCGGGTTCCGTATTAAACCGGGTATCGGAATGCTGGATCCGCTTGATGATGATATTTTGGGAGAGCTTTCCCTGGTGAAGGGCAATGATGTCGTCGTTTTGCAGGGTGGGCATGTTTTCCGTCACCAGGAACATTTCCTCGAATACAGCGTCGATTACTTTAGCCTGTTTCAGCGCTACCATGTCATCGGCGCCGAGCCTGAAGTTGTTGGTGCCGGCTTTGATACGATCAATGATGATGCTCTTGGCAATTTTGGCGCCGGTCATGGAAATAATGTCCTCGTTGGTGAGCGCCTTTTGTCCGCTGGCCGTTAAGGATTGGCAAATCAATGCGAAAAAGAATACTGGAAAAAAGACCTTTTTGGAAAGTGAATTCATAAGCGTCTGGAAATTAAATTGTTAAATAGCGGGGTTCTTCCGGTGGTCTGGGAGGCGCAAAAATGGCATACCTCTCTTTCCTCTTTTATATTCCGCTTTGGCGGAAGAGGTAAAAAATAAAGCCGGATTTTTTTATAGCCCGGAACACGAAAAAATGTGTTTGAGGGATTTTTAATGGGATAGAGCTCGTTTTCGGGTTTCGGGGAACTGCTGGGTCGGGTATGCGGCAGCCGGTTCTCAAAAATCAGGCGGGTCTTTTTTACCATTTCCCTTTATCCGGTATATATAGATTACGAAGAACGCGTTTTCGGACATAGAAGGCAGATTCCATTTTATGAACCCTGAAATTGGTTATACGAAAGCTGGTTTTGGATCAACGGAACAGTCCCGCCGCGAGCGTTTGACAATAAGGGCAATTTGATTATATTCGTTTCACCCGTTACCCCTCTAAGAAATAAGAGACTGCCAGTTTGAGCTTCCAAGATGACTAACCCTTACCGTATCCTGATTGTAGAAGATGATCCCCTCACTGCCCTGAGCCTTGAGACCGGCCTGGTTTCACCGGAGTTCGAAATATGCGGTGTCGCTTCCGATTATCGCGAGGCAGTCAGGCTGATCAGGACTGAAAAGCCGGATTTACTGCTGGTAGATATTGAACTTGGAGAAGGTAAGGCCGACGGCATAGCGGCAGCGCATGAAATGAAGCGCCTGCGATCAGGTCCGATAATTTATCTCACCGGCATAACGGAGGAAGCGATATTCGAGGAGGCCAGGGAAACGGAGCCGGTCGCTTACCTGCAGAAACCTTTTCGGATATCGGAGGTAACCAGGCAGGTTGTTCTGGCGCTCAACCGCCACTATGGCAGCATGGACCGGAATGTTTTTGGTTTGGACGGTCAGCTCTACGTGCCGGACCGGAATGATAAGGTGCGCATTGATGCAAACGAAATAGCCTACCTCAAAGCAGAGGGAGCTTATACGCGTATCTACATGGCGAGTCGGTCGCAGCATGATTTTGTCCGGTCGGAAAAATGTATTGCCGTCAATCTGGGAAGTGTCCGGCCGCATCTGCCCGACTGCTTCTATGAACTCTCCAAATCCTATTGTATTAATCTCCGCTTCCTGGATCGTATCGGAACCCACGATCTGCAGCTCGGCCCCTATGAACTGGAGATGCCGAAGGGAAAACGAAAACAGTTGGAAGAATCGGTAAAGGTGGTGCGGGCTGATAAAAAGAAAGCTGACGGTACAAAAGAAAACCAAAGATGACGGAAGGTTTTACGGAGGAGCGTGGTAAAAATGTCCGGGCAGACAGAGGTTGGGCGATGCGACGAACTACCGGTTGTTTTTTGAATCTTTTGAGGGTCATGACGTTGTGCATCCTGCAAGGAGCGGGACTATATGCGCAAAAGCCGGGCTCCGGTATCGTGTTGGGACCTTATGAAAGATTTTTGAATATCAGGGCGGAATACAAGGGGGCAGTAGCCAGTGGTGATACTGCTTTGATAGCAGAAAAGAGTTACCTGATAGCGAAGCGTTATCATGATGCCGGCGATTATTACGAGGCACGTAAATGGCTTTTTAAGGCGTTGAAGCTACAGGGAGAAAAGGCGGATCCGGTAAGTTTAACCAAGATATATGGTTGGCTGGGACGCTGTGAAGCCTATGAATCGCATTGGGAAGGTGCTGTAAAATATAGCAGGATTGCGTTGGCATTTGCCAGAAAGAGCGGCGATGAGGGAAGAGTCTATCGGGGGGGCGCCTACCTGGCTGTGGGGCAGGCGCATTTAGGAGCATGGCGAGAAAAGGAAAAAGGAGGAAATGTCGGGACATTCCTTCCTTCCCTGGATAGCGCATTCTGGTACTATGAACAAGCACGCAGGTTTATCGACGAAGAAGGAAGCCAGGTGATGTTGGGGGTAGTCATCCGCTTTTATGGTGAGTTATTGTCTGAGAGCGGGCATGTTGACGAAGGACTTGATTCTTTAAAGAAAGCAATCGAAATACTGACTGCCCAGGGACCGAAGGAAGTTTTTAATGTGGTCGGAACAGCTGTGTTGGCGGGTGAGATCTATATGAAAAACGGCAGGCTGCGGGAAGCGGGTGAGTGGCTGCGCAAAGCGCATGTGTTAGCTGACACTGGGAATGTGCGATCATATATGGGGCTTGCCATTGTGAAGACAAAACTATCGGAGTACTATCTGAAAGTGGGGAATTGGCGTCGTGCTTATGAACTTGACCAGGAAGCCGACTCGCTCAGCACAAAAGAATTGGAAGCTTACCGGAAAAGCAGCCGGGAAGGTCTGGAACTGCTTCATGAAAACGAGCTGAAAGCGATAGAGCTTGACGCCAGCAGGAAAGAGCTGAAACTCGGGCAGGAAAAAGCAGAGATCCGGTCTCAACTATCGTGGCTTATAGGGGGCGTGATGCTCGTCGCGATCCTGGCGGGGAGTGTATTTTACCGCCTGTACAGGAAGTACAGACTGGTAAGTATAGAAAACGCCCGGCTTGTAAGAGAACAAAGCCACCGGGTCAAAAATAACCTGCAGTCGGTTTATAACCTACTCAGCCTGCAGATGGGCCAACTGACCGATCCTCTGGCCGTAGCCGCACTGGAAGAAAGTCTCAACCGCGTAGATGCAATTACACGTGTACACAGGTGCCTTTATGAAGGGAGCAAATTGTCCGGAGTGGAACTTAGTACCTTTGTGCCTGACCTGGTAAAAGGCGTGCTGCGCAGCTATGAAATGGGGCACACCCGACAGGTGTATGAAATCCCTGAGATATGGCTGCATGCCGATGCTGCTATTCCGCTGGGGCTTGTGATTAGTGAGCTGGTTACCAATTCCTGTAAGTATGCATTTGAAGGGCATCGCGCACCTTTGCTGAAAATAAAATGCGAATTGGACCCGGAAGGGAATTTCAATCTGGAATATTCCGACAACGGCCCCGGTTTTGACAGAACCGGAACTTTCTCTTCTTTCGGATTAAAGCTGATCGATTTGCTTGCGGGTCAGTTGAAAGGCGAATACACTTTCCTGCAAGAGGCAGGTAGCGTATTCAGGTTGAAATTTAAAGAAGCGGTAAAAAAGGTGGCTGTCGTAAAGGATTTATCTTAGCAGCAAAACGATCAGGAAACTCCCATGCCCCTCCGTTACCGATATCGCGCGCTTCTGTACTTCCTTTTACAAGGCTCCATGCTTTTTGCGCAGCGTTATTTGCCTGAAAGCCACCATGACTATGTGTTGGCCCGGGAAGTATATGAAAAGGTTTGGTCAGCCTACGGCCATCAGAGCGCTCCGCCGAAGCTGGAGATACGAAAGGGCGTTGGCGCTGCCCGCGATGTCGCATTCTATAAGAACGGCGTAGGGAAGAGCGGTCCCGTTATTGTTCTTGATGCGGAAGTGATTCCGCACTTATCAGCCGTATTCGGCGCTGAAGCCCCGGCAGCGCTCGCTTGTATCCTGTCGCACGAACTGGCCCATCATTACTACAGACATTCAAAAACGTCGCATTTCGCCTCGCGATCGACAAGTCCTGTACAGGAGGCGCAGGCAGATGAATCGGGCTTTTTCTATGCCTACCTGGCAGGGTATCCCAGTTTTTCGGTGGCAGAACGGCTTTTTGATACACTGTACGAGCAATACGGATTCGAAAGAAGAGGGACTGCTGAATATCCGTCCAGGAAAGAACGGCTGGCATTGGTGCGGGAAAAGATAAATGAAGTGATGGTATGGGCCAATGTATACGAGGCGGGAAAGGTGTTAATGCTGGCAGGTAAAACCGGAGAAGCGATTGCCTGCCTGGAAACGGTTGCGACGCAGCGGTTGTCGGTCCCGGAAGTCTACCGGAACCTCGGGGTGTCGTACCTGCTCGCCGTAATGGGGAAATTGTGGGTCTCCCGTGAAGAAATGCCCTTTATGCTCCCGGTCGAACCGGATATGTCAACCCGTTTGCTGGTGCAATCAAGGGGGATATCGGAGGCAGATCAGCGGGAAAGGGACCGCCTGTTAAGGAATGCAGAAAAGTACCTTCTGCAGGCAAGCCTGGCAGGAGGAAACGCCTCCACAGACGTCAATCTGGCCATTGCCCAGTTGCTATTGGGCAATACGGCTGCGGCCATAGGTACCCTCAATAAGCTGGACCTCAACCTGCCCGACGCTATACTCGTGAGGGGCATTGCCTACCTGAAAGAAGGGCGGATGGAGAAAGCTGCTACCGATTTCCGCCGGATCGAAAAAGAACCCGGGCTGTTATTTGAAACGAATCGCCAGGTGTACAGGGAAGTGACAACCAAGGGCTGGAAAGGGGTAGCCTACCAGCCGGCCAAAGCGGTTAGGGGGCTTCGGGGAATGTTCACGGAAAAGTTGCCGGCAGCCCCTGAACTGTGGGTGCCGCCTCCCGTCAGCGAGGTGCCGTTTCCGATTTCAGTCAATCGCACAGGTTTCGGTGATTTGTATCGGTTTTCACTCCCGGCGCAGAAAGGCCGGGGATACGAAGAATGGCGTATAGCCCGTGTTACCAATAAAGGCTTTGACAACCGGAAGCAGATACGGATCGGTGAGCCTGCGCAACGGCTCACAGCAGAAGGCGGTTACGGGCGGCCGGATTATATTCTTGGTTCCGAAACGGGACGCGCGTATTACGTTTATCAATCAATGAGCGTAATTTTTATGCTTGATAGACAGAAAATCGCCGGCTGGTATGTGTTCGAAAGGTTACGGTAGTGATGGTGTCTCTTCTACAAGGGGAGTTTCAGTTGTCAGGCCGGATTCTATCGGATAATTCTTCCCATCCATTACCAATACCAACCGCGTGTTCTTCAGGTCGTCGACCAGGTAGAGTTTGCCTTTATCGTACAGGGATTTTAGTGATTGGGGTGTGAAAATTTTCAGCGTATCATGGTCGTACCGGTACCGCAGCGCTCCGGCCTCGTCCCTTGTGACGATTGTGATCACCTGTTCAGCTTCTTTTGCATCCGGCGCCCAGCCCAGCGAGCCGTCTACCGACTGACGGACTTCGATAGAAGCGGTCAGTGATGTTTTTTCAGGCCCGAAAGTAATCCAGGTGAGCCATCCGGCGCCCAATACCATAATTATTGCCGCTGCCGCCCTAAACCAGGTTTGGCGATAGAGGGGTAGGGTCCGTTTTTCGTGGTCCTTCGCAACCGGTTTCAGGACTTCGGAATCATCGGAAAGCCGGGCCGCTACAAATTTTTCAATTTCTACCCGCTGCATGGCTTTCAGTATTTCAACCTCTTCCTCCAGCGCTGGGTCTGACCTCATCAATTTTCTGAAAGCATGCTCTTCTCTCGGCGTTAAATTGCCCAGTAAAAAGCGTTGCTTGAATTCTTCTGTATAATATTGGCTATTTTCCATTGCAAATGTCAAGATAGATATTTTTGTTTTTCACATCAGCGCAAATGAGCCTCCGTATGGACTCAAGTCCCCGGTATATGAGGGAACCGGCGGCGTTGGCGTCCAGCCCGAACCTTTTTCCGATAGAAGTATTGTCGTACCCGGCCAGGTACCTGAGCTCTACCGCTTCGCGATGCCTTTCGCTGAGTTTTTCAGAGCCGGAAGCAACCCGGTAAAGCGATTCGTAAAAATCAGGGATGTCCCAGTATAGCTCCTCAGCAACATCTTCCGGTTTATCATTGTCCTCATTTTCATCTTCCTGAAGCCGGATTTTCTCAGGTTCACCGAGCTTGTAGCGACTGTAATAGCGGTTATCTTTTGCAAATAACCCTTTCGCCATCTTTGTTAGGATAGACCCTATAAACGTTTCGAGCGTTGATCTGACTGTTGTCCCGGGTGCGGGCAATAAGGCAGAAACCCGCTCATACAATTCACTCAGAACATCTCCTTTTCGTTCTTTCCACCAATTAATTTCGCCCTTGTTCTTATTATTCCGGCATCTCCCGGCAACAAAAGCATCCACCACTTTCTGGGTTTTCTTCCCGACATAGCTGGCTGCCGACTTATCGCCCAGTCGGAATAATTTCTGGATTATCTGGGCGTCCACATAATCCCCGAAATGAAGCGACCGTAAAGTGGATCCTTTCAACTTGAAGCCTATGGGCTTGTTTGCTGCAAGTATCTTATATTGACCTGCGATACCGAGCAATACACAGGTTTTCATGTCGGGCAATTCATCCGATGGAAGCTCGTTTACTTCCAGGGCAGCTTCCAGCTCTTCCCCGGCTATGGCGCCATAGCGGCTTTCCAGCTTTTGCCACGCTTCAGCGCTGGGCGCATTTTCCGGCGTCTCCTCATTTTTGCCGGGCGTCAGCAGGTGAACAAGAAACAGTTCTTCGCAGACAAGGATAATTGCATGAGAAAGGTCGAGATCGGCAGCGCGAAGATCAGCTGTAAAGTTTCCACGTTTTACCAGGGCGTAAATCTCTTTGTAAACCTGCCTGCTAAACTTTTCAAGGGAGGGTAATCCTTCATCGTGGTGCTTTTCCCAAAAGGCTTCAGGCCCCCGGCCGTAAACTTCGCAGAAATCTCCGTGGGAGAACTTACCTTGCAATATATGACTGACAATGGTTGCTTCGTCCGGATTGTACATAGTTTGAGGGTCTTCCACCTCAAAAGTAAGTTTTTTAAAGATATTCTACGGTAAAAACAATAAAATCAGAATAGTAAGCGCCAGGCACTTCCAAACGGGAGGAGACCTGGCGCCGGATCCGGTAACCGGGATCCCGTGGCGACCTAGTTACCCGGCTTAGGCGGCTGAGGATATTCCGGTGGTTTGTTGCCGCCACCGCCATCTTCTGTAAGCGCAGGTTTGATAACGGTCTTCTCTCCCGAACAGGAGGCAGCGACCAAAAATAAACCGAAAAGGCAAAACGCTGCCATAAGGCTAAAAGCCTTTTTACTGATGCTTTTCATAGCAAACACGTAGGATTAAGTGAAAAACCTGGATTCTACGCGTGGGTTTGGGGCCCCTCTTCCAAACACGTTCGGGAGGTTTATGCGGAGACTGCCGTAAAAGCACGGCTGAGTAAAAACTTTTTTTTAAATACGTTTACCTTTAACCCGCAAGCGGTATTAATCAGGTAAACAGGCGCCATTTTATGTGGGAAAAATTTACAGACCGGCAGCTTGCCGATATGATCCGTTCGGGGGAAGTCAGGGCTGAAAGCCGCGCTATCCGCTTTCTGGTCAGGAATAACCGCGAAAAAGCAATCAGGTGGGTATGTGCCAATGCCGGGGGCCGCGAGGATGGCGAGGATGCTTTTAATGATGCTTTGTCGGCGCTCTGTATCAACATACGCTCAGGTTCCTACCGGTTGTCAGAGAACGTAGCATTGGGGACGTATCTGATGACCATTGTAAAATACACCTGGCTAAAGCAGCTGCGGAGACAGGGGCGGTTTCCGGGTATGAAATCAATTGCTGACGACGGAACGGAAAGTATTGAAGTGGTGCGTTCAGCAGAGCAAATCATGATGGAACAGGAGAAAGATGACCGTTTCAGGCAGATTTTTGAACGAAGTCTGACCGATAGAGAAAAAGGCATTCTCATGGCTTCACTGGTGGAGAAAATTCCGATGAAGGAGATAGCAGAGCGGTTTGAGCTGGGGAATGCTGATAATGCAAAATCTCATAAATATCAGATTATCAAGAAACTAAAAAAGGTATTGGGTGATGACAAATTCTGGGCATAACTGGAAAGATGAGGAGCTGATCGACCGGTATTTCGACGGCGTATGCAGTGGGGAAGAGCTGCGTGCTTTCGGGCAACGCTGCGAAGCCGATTCCTCTTTTGCCGAAAAAGTGAATGCTATGCGGACGATCCGGAAGGGAGTGGACCGGCTTCACGAGGAGGATCGGGTGCGAAAGCGTATCGGAGAGGCGGTAAGGGAAGAGGAGCGTAGGAAAGTGCGGATTCGTAGCCTTGTTGGGACAGCCGGCGGGGCCTTTGCGGCGGCCGCTGTTTTCATTCTTTTCCTGGCCTATTCGCCACTAAGGATTCCGGTTCAGCCCCAGGAAATCAGGGCGGTTAGAAACCTGGAGAAGACCGGTTTGACGGATTCTTCGGAGGCCGGGAAGAAAAAAGCATTCGGGCTGTTCTTCGAGGCTCAGTCTTATCTTGCCGAAGGAGAGCTTCAGCCCGCAATTTTAAAACTGGAAGAATTGGCGGAGATGGATGAGATGAGGCCCTATTTTCAAGAAGCCGTCCAGTGGCACCTGGTTATGGCGCACTTGAAGAATGGAAATGTTGAGAGGGCTGCGTCTCTGTATGAGAAAGTTAAAACACCGGAAGAATATAGCATCCCGCTTATCGACCGGTGGAAGGTATGGTGGCAGCTACACCGGAGAATGTGGATTGGCTAAACCGGTTTTGTTTTTTGTGCTTTCCTTCGGTAATGATAAAAGGTTAGCAGTAACAGGAAGAGAGGAACAACCCCGTAATAGATTAACTCTTTGACGAATGGCAATGCCGGAGAAAAGAGGGGAGAAGTGTCACCGATATAGATAAGGTTGGCCCAATAATAAGGGTGATTGTGCGCATTGCCCAGTTCCGAAGCAAAGTAATCGGACCTCGCTCTCTTTAAGGCGATATCCGGCGATTCTCCTGCTTTCAAATGCGCATAGAAGGTCTCTACAAGATAGGAGGTGATTTTATCGTCGGCTTTCCAGGTTGTAGCGAGCATCCCCGGGCAGCCAGCCAGTCTAAAGGCCCGGGCGAGGCTTAGCATGCCCTCCCCGTTGTGAATTTTTCCCCGCTCTGCGTCACAAAAACTCAGTATAGCCAATTTGATATGGCCTAGTGGCAGGCCAGCGATCTCATGCGAGAAGAGTCGGTTGTTTGCCTCTGTCAAAGAGAAGGATAGATAGGAATTTTCCGGGATGGAGTCGTTGTATTGCGCATGCGTGGCAAGATGTAAGGCGTCGGCTTGCCCGATGATTTTCAGAAATTGCTCTTTGGTCGCTTCCGGGCCCAGGAAGAAAAGATTGGAAGTGCTGCGGATCTCATTCTCCGTACGGGGAAGCCAGGATGCTGAATCTGCGTACTGAGGCTTGTGGTACGGCGCAAATCCTATCATGTTGGTGATGGTTCTGTTATTCCCTGATGGTAACGTCAAAAAATCAGCGCCGGGTAAATAGCTGATCCCATGGGATGTGGTCAGCGGGTTTTTTTTGCCTTTTTCCCGAAGTACTTCAAAAGGGATAAGATTGAGCCGGCCGTCACGGACGATGAACCATCGCTGATAGTTGCGAAGATGTTCATAGGCCGGGGCGATTAGCTGTGCATAGAGCTTTTCCACTGCATCGGCCCCTGCAAACGAATTTAATAAGGGATCTGTCGTTAGAGCCTGCTGAAGCTGATCCAGTCTGCGATCGAAGATGACTGGTATTTCAAGCCTGGAGATCCAGGTGCTTTTGTGAGTAATGACGTAAATGTAATAGTGGTCTTTGGCAAAATAGTAGCCTAGATAGGCTGTGTTGTCATCTAGCTTTGACCGGATTTTTGAAACACTCATGAGCGGATCGTGGTGTCGTTGCGCAAGGTAGCCCGGATTATCAATCTCCAGTTGCCGGAGTAATTTCCGGAGCATGACCTGCTCGTTTATCATCGACAGGCGTATGCTGTCCCGCCGCGCATTATCCGGCTCATTGGCATAATCGATCCTGGATTTGGCAATATTTTTCCGAAGCAGCATTTCCTTTTCCAGCACCTGCGAGGAAAAGGCGAGCGGTTTGATATACCGTTCATGCAAAACGTCTGTGAGCGCCACCCTCCGGCTTCGTTCCGCCAGCATTATGGTATTTTCGATCCATCGTTTCTTGTTGGTCTGCTCTTTATGGCTTATACGGTAACCCAAAGCAATGGCGTCATCAAATACTGAACGAAGCCTTTCGGTAAAAAACAATTTGGAGGCCTCCATACTCATGTTTTTCCTTAGCTTCTCCGCCTCATCTACGGCCCGCTTATATGCGTCAAATGCAAGCGCTTCGTAATTTTCGCAGCCCGCCAAATTCTCCGGTATTTTTTGAAGACAGCCAGCTTTCTGAGTCAGAATATCCAAAAGTGCACGACTGGAAAGTACGTCGTCCGTTGGCGGGTTATGCCGGAATGAATAGTTACAGAAAGAGATAGAAGAAGCGATTAAGGCCTGCTGGTAAGATTTCAACGCAGCGTCCCAATTTTTTTTCGATTCGTAGATCCGTCCCAGACCAAGATGACAATAGGCCAGCTCTTCCGAGCGATTATACTCAACATCCCCGAACAATTTTATACATTGGTGACAGGAGGTCTTTGCGTCGTCTAACCGTTCGAGACGGTAATAGCATTCGGATAACCGGATTAACTGATGCTTTTCGAGTAAAAGATGTTCGGCGGCGGGGTGGTTCCGAATAATTACCTGGTATAACTCCCTGCTCTCCTTTGCATAAGAAAGAGATTTCTTATATTGTTTTCGCTGAAATTCGTTGTGTGAAAGCGAAAGTAACGCCCAACATTTGTCTATGGATTCAGGGTCAAAAAGAGTAATTGCTGTTTGATAGTACGCTTTGGCCTGATCGTAGTCGGCAACATGAAAGTAGTAATTAGCCAGGCTGTTGTAGGCCACCCCGGTCGCCCTCTTATCCTTTTTTTGAATAGCTAAATCCAGTGCTTTTTCGTAGTAGAGAAGTGCTTGACGCGTGTCCTGTTGTTGAAGGTGGAAGGCGCCAAGATTATTGTAAAACGCCTTCACAAAAGAAGCGTCTTGCTTCTGTATGAAGGGGTAATGATCCAGAAGCTCTTCAGACTTCATAAACCAGTATCCTGCAGAGTCAATCAAAGACAGGCTAGCATAACATTGGGATATCGTAGAAGTGTGTTTAAAAGCCAGAGCAGGAGATTTCGAGTTATTTAACAGCGCAAGACCAGAAGCGCAATACGCCACGGCTTGTGAAAATTCCCCACGGAAAAAGCAGGCCGATGCCATCTCGCGGTAAGCAAGGGAAGCGGCTTCCATCTGGTTGCCGGCAATAAGCTCCCGGGTGAGCGGCCGGCCGAAGCGAAAAATCAGGTCATAATCTTCTGCTTCTACCGCGTCCCGGAATTTTTTCTGCAGGTCCTTTTCTGCGGCAGTTGTGCCGGAGACAGGCGCCAGGATGAGCATCAGCGCCCAAACTAGTATTTTCCCGGTATTCATAGCGGAGAATTTTTAGCAGAGGCGGGTTCAAACCGGGCTTCTCAATAAGCCCTGTCTGCAAGATAGCAAAATACGGGTTCCCCGGTAAGAAAGCGGGTTAATTTGAGAAGGGAATAATGGGCAGCAGTGGGAGGGCCCAGGGGCAGTGGGGCGTTTCAGGGATACCATAAGCAAAACCAAAGCCCTCAAACAACCACCTGCTGCATTGCTGCAGGGTGTCATTTGAGGGCTCTTGGTCAATATCCTTTTTACGGGAGCTCTCCGGCGCGCCGGGCTTAAAAATGCCAGCGGACAAATGCTTCCATGGCCTGGTAATCTGCAAGACCGAGGTCATTGTACAATTTTGCCGTGGCGGCGTTACGCTCTTCGGCACGTTGCCAGAATTCCCTGGAATCTTCGCCCTGGAATACTACGCCGTCTTTTTGTGATTGGTGTTTGAAAATGCCGTAGCGTTTTTTCAGAACCTGATCGGGACTCATGGGCACCGCCATTTCTATTTCGTGAATTTCCCATTCCGCCCAGGCTCCCCGGTACAGCCATACCCAGCATTCGTTCATGTAGGCTTTTGGTTTCAGCTTTTTCAGGGCGGCTTCAATGGCATCCCAGCAAACTTTGTGGGTACCGTGTGGATCGGCAAAATCACCAGCAGCATAAATCTGGTGCGGTTTCACCTGGTCGATCAGGTTGGCTACCACTTCAACATCTTCCGGGCCGAGTGGTTTCTTCTGAATAGTACCGGTTTCGTAAAACGGCATGTCCAGGAAATGGACGTTTTCATCAGGTACTCCTACAAACCGGGCAGTAGCCTTGGCCTCGCCCCTTCTAATGAGTCCCTTAACGGCTCTCACCGCCGGGGAGTCAGTTTCGGTATCCTTGTTTTTCAGGAACGATTTTGCTTCCTCAAAAAGCGCGAGCGCATCATTTCCGGCAATGTTGAACTTGTTGTTGTAGTCAACTACGAATTCCATGAAGCGGGAAGCCTCATCGTCCGCAACTGCAATATTTCCTGATGTCTGATAGGCTACATGCACATCATGTCCCTGATCTACCAGCCGCTGGAAAGTTCCGCCCATCGAAATGATGTCGTCGTCGGGATGCGGGCTGAAAATAAGGACACGCTTTCTGGCCGGCTCTTTTCTTTCCGGACGGTTGGTGTCGTCGGCGTTGGGTTTCCCGCCGGGCCATCCGGTAATGGTATGCTGAAGCTGGTTGAAAACCTTGATATTGATGTCGTATGAAGAACCGTGAGAAGCAAGCAGGTCACTCATACCATTGTCGTTGTAATCCTTATCAGTGAGTTTAAGGATAGGCTTTTTCAACAGCAACGACAGGAATGTGGCGGCCTTTTTGATCATCTGGTCGTCCCACTCGATAGCATCGACCGCCCAGGGCGATTTGATCCTGGTCAATTCCACCGCAGCGTGCTGGTCGATGATAAAAGTGGCATTGCCGTGGGTTTGCAGGTAGGAAGCTGGGTTCTTTTCGGTTACCTCGCCTTCAACAGCACCTTTAATAACCGCTGCTTTCCGCTCGCCCCAGGCGAGTAATACCACTCTTTTCGCGTTGAGGATAGTAGTAACCCCCATTGTGATGGCTTTTCGCGGAACCTTGTGGAGACCGCCGAACTCCGCCGCCGCAGCCGCCCTGGTCGAATGATCGAGTGTGATCAGCCGGGTGTGCGAATTGATCAGTGAGCCGGGCTCATTGAAGCCAATATGGCCATTTCCCCCGATCCCAAGCAGTTGAAAATCAAGGCCGCCTGCCTCTTCTATCTCTTGCTCGTAAGCTTTGCAGAATTCCTGGATCCGTTGCGCGGGCAGCGTTCCGCCGGGAAGGTGGTAATGAGTGGTCGGGATGTCAACATGATCGAATAATTGTTCCTTCATGAACCGGTGGTAGCTGTAGATAGAATCCGGCTCCATCGGATAGTATTCATCCAGGTTGTAAGAAACGACATTTTTAAAGCTCAAGCCTTCTTCCCGGTGCATTCTGACGAGCTCTGCGTAAACGGTTTTGGGAGAAGATCCTGTGGCAAGTCCGAGAATACAAGGCTTGCCTTCCGCGGCCTTTTTCCTGATCAGATCCGCAATTTCAATGGCTACTGCTTTGGATGCGTCCTTCGAACTTGCATAGATATGCGTCGGGATTTTTTCATACGTGATCGGCTGGCCGATACTCACCAAGTCGTTTACAGCCTGCATGTCGTCATTCTGTTTTGATGATACTGTCATGACAAGATTACTAGTAAGATATTTATTTTTAATATTATAGGAGGACGGTTGTCCCGCAACAAACTGATTCGGATAGCAATAGGCTTCAAAACTGCAAAATTAATGCTTAATCTCCGTATTTATAAAAATTTAAAAAATATTGATGAGATCGTATCCCGGCCGGAATTGTTAAACCGCTATCTGCGAACAGGGTGACCGCAACTTCACGAGCAGAAATAATGTATTCGTGGATTCTGTACAACAAACTTACAGATGGCTGATAATGGAACGCATGGCTTCTATTGAATGGGTATCCGAAGATAGGCCTTCGACAGGCTCAGGCGCCGTCCGGATGGTGCCTGCCGGATGGCGCCATCCGGCAGGCGCCTGAGCTCATCGAAGGCTGCCTACCGGACGGCTGCCACCCGGATGGCGGGTGAGCCCGTCGAACCCCTTTAACACAATCTGCAGGATGTCCGATCCTCAACCAGGTCAAAAGCTAAGCGTTGTTTATTTAAATCAAAGCACCAAACGTGCTTCAATGGAATTCGTGGCCCGTCAGCGGTCAGACCGGTAGATTGTCACAAAATCAGGAAGAAAATGAAGGATTAATAGGGGAGCCCTATTCTTTTGGGAAACTTCCGAATTAAAGATTTATTTTTGTGTATCGTTTCAGACATCACAACCAATTTTCATTTACCATGTCAACTATAACGGGCTTATCCAGAGATACCCAGATTTTTGACCTGATCCGCAAAGAGGCGCAACGCCAGGAATCAGGGATCGAACTGATCGCTTCCGAAAACTTTACGTCCAGACAAGTGATGGAGGCCGCCGGGAGCGTATTGACGAACAAATACGCAGAAGGGTATCCGGGCAAGCGCTATTATGGTGGCTGCGAAGTGGTTGATGAGGTGGAGCAGCTCGCCATTGACAGGGCGAAAGAGCTCTTTGGCGCTACCTGGGCCAATGTTCAGCCGCATTCCGGGGCACAGGCCAATATGGCGGTGTTCCTGTCATTCCTTCAACCGGGTGACAAAGTGCTGGGTTTTGACCTTTCGCACGGCGGGCACCTTTCGCACGGTTCGTCCGTCAATATGTCGGGCAAGTACTTTCAACCTTCGTTTTACGGGGTGGAAAAAGAAACAGGCCTGATTAACTGGGATAACGTAGAGGCGAAAGCTATTGCTGAAAAACCAAAACTGATTATCTGCGGTGCTTCTGCCTACAGCCGGGACTGGGATTATGAAAGGCTGCGTGCGATTGCCGACAAGGTAGGCGCATTGTTGCTTGCTGATATTGCGCATCCTGCCGGCCTTATTGCAAAAGGGCTGCTCAATGATCCGTTCGATCATTGCCATATTGTGACTACCACCACGCACAAAACGCTCCGCGGACCGCGTGGAGGGCTTATTATGCTGCGTCATGATTTTGAGAATCCGTTCGGGATTAAAACCGTCAAAGGGAAATTGCGTACGATGAGCTCTCTGCTGGATTCTGCGGTTTTCCCGGGCGTGCAAGGCGGTCCCCTGGAGCATATCGTAGCGGCGAAAGCGGTAGCGTTTGGCGAGGCGCTTTCTGAAAGTTATTACAACTATGCCGTCCAGGTGCAGAAAAATGCTAAAGCGATGGCAGCGGCATTTCTGTCAAGAGGCTACCAGATTAGCTCGGGCGGGACAGACAACCACCTGATGCTGATTGACCTCAGGTCAAAAGGGGATGACGAGCTTACCGGAAAGCTCGCAGAAAACACCCTGATCAAAGCAGATATTACCATCAATAAAAATATGGTTCCTTTTGACGATCGCCCGCCGATGACTTCTTCGGGGATACGGGTGGGAACCGCCGCAGTTACGACAAGGGGCATGGTGGAGTCTGATATGGAGCGCATTGTGGAGCTGATCGACACGGTTTTGACGAATCATGGCAGTGACTCAAAAATTGAGGAAGTAAAAGAAGAGGTAAACCGGTGGATGAAGAATTTCCCGCTTTACGTCTGATTCATAAAACCGGTTACAAAAAAGAGGGGGCTTTTCCAGCAGTCGTGGTCGGAAGATTTTTTCTTCCGACTTTTTCATTTTTCAGATATTCAATATTATTACCTTAA